>NZ_JBEOWF010000038.1:0-109955 GCF_040295925.1 Streptomyces sp. NPDC002588 | reverse complement strand
CCTCGTACTGGACGTACTTGGGCTTGTGCCCGGTGCGCCGAGAGTGCGTGCCGGGCGTCGCGACGGGGCGAACGTTGCCTGCCGCGGCACTAGGACCTTTCACCGGCTCGACCACGCGCGTGGTCGAGGCCACCCCCGGCAGGGCGCGCTCTCCCGTGAGGACGCCCTCGCCGCCGCCGTCGCCCTTGAGGTGCTTCTCGAAGAACGCGGTGGCGTACGCGGTGAGCGCGTTCTGCTGGGTCGCGGGGGCCAGTTCGCGGTCGGGGCAGGTGCTGTCGTCCTCGCCCAGCGCGGCGGGCGGGGTCCACCGCGTGTTGAAGTAGTTGTGGTTCGCGTCGCGCAGCGAGACCGAGTACGCCGGCTCGGTCGTGCGCCCCTCGGCGTCGTCCAGGTACTCCTGGCCCGCCTCCCCGACGGCGCCGTCACAGCCGGAGGTCACCACGGCGACCGGCGTCCGTGTGACGAGCGTGTCGCTGTCGTCCCCCTCCGGGTCGTCGAACTTCACCGGCGCCAGCGCCAGGACGGCCCCGACCCGGACACCGGCGGGGACCTCGCCGCGGTGCTTGTCCGACGCCTGCCACATCACCGCCTTGCCGCCCCGGGAGTGCCCGAGGGTCCCGACGCGCCGCATGTCCACGTGCCCGCGCAGTTCGGGGAGCCGCTTGGCGAGGACGCCGCCGCCGTTCGCCAGCTGCCGCCACAGCCGCAGGTGTTCGTTGATCAGCCGGGCGCGGTCCCCGTAGTCGAACGACGTCATGTTGATGCCGTCCGCGCTCAGCGACACGACGACGAAGCCGCGCTCGGCGAGGCTCTCCGCCAGGTACTCGTAGCCCCGGTGGCTGGGGTACGGCTCGCCCTTGTCGCAGGGCCAGGCCTCGGCCGACGGATCGGTGCAGGCGTACCAGGAGCCGTGCGACAACACCACCAGCGGCAGTCGGCCGCTCATTCGCGCGGGGCGGTGGACGACCGCGCGGACCTCGCTGACCGTGCCCGTCTCCGGGTCGGTGAACGCGGAGTCCCCCAGGTCGTAGGCCTCGGTCACGGCGGGCGCGGCGCCGCTGTCCGCGGCGACGGCTCCGTCCGTGCCGGTCAGGGCCGCCCCCAGCAGCAGGGCGGTGACGAGGGCCGCGCGCGTCGTGCCCCTCATGCGCTTCAAGTGCTTCATGCCCTGGAGACGCCGCAGGGGGCACATCGGTTGGGACCGGTTGTGCGGAGGCTAGTGCCGCGGCAGGCAACGTTTGCCCGGCAAGGAGCGGCGTCCGGCGCGTGCTCTCGGCGTGCCGGGTGCAAGCCCTCGTACTGGACGTACTTGGGCTTGTGCCCGGTGCGGCGGTGGGGGCCCCTCCCGCTCGAGCGAAGTCGAGAGTGGGGGAGCGTGCCGGGCGTCGCGACGGGGCGAACGTTGCCTGCCGCGGCACTAGTCCTCGAGGCCAAGCAAAGCCGTGTGGTAACGGCGTTGATGGCGGCGGAGCAGGACGTTCGCGTCGGTCTCGGCGCTGCGGTCGTGGCGGGCGCGGGCCTGCTCGCGGAGGGCGGCGAGATCCGTACAGGCCCCGCAGTCCCGGACGGGGGCGGGAGGGCCTTGCAGGGAACGGTCGTTGGCCGCGCGCACGCTCGCGGTGAGGCGTTCGCCGGGCGTGGCGGGGCGGAGCGACTCCGGCGGGGCCTCCCACTCCCGGCCGCCGCCGAGGGGCCGGATCAGGGCGTAGGGCCCGGACTTGCCCTGGTACTCGCCGACCTTGTCCGAGGCGGGGTCGTAGACGACCGTTCCCGTTTCGAACTGGCTCGCGGTGTGCTCTTTCATGCCCCGTCCGTTTCCTCTCCGTACCGACTTCGTCACTCTGGGTGTGTCCAGCGTGACGTGCGGGCACGGTGCGTATCAATGCCCGACGCGTGCCACTGGGCGCCTGTCACGGAAGGGAACGACCTGTGACCACCAACGCCGTGCTGTTCGGTGAGCTGTTACGCCATTTCCGCGAGGGCGCGCTGCTGACGCAGGAGGCGCTGGCGAGGGCGATCCCCTGCGACCGGTCGCTGGTGGCGCGCGTGGAGGCGGGGACACGGGTCCCGCAGGAGCCGTTCGCGAAGAAGTGCGACGAAGTGCTGTGCACGGGTGGGGCGTTGGGGCGGCTGTGGGGCCGGGTGGACTGGTATCCGCAGGTCGAGCATCCGGACTGGTTCGAGCGCAGGGCGAAGATGGATGCGGAGGCAGTGGCTCTGCGGGCGTACCAGACGCAGGTGATGCCAGGCTTGTTGCAGACTCCCGACTATGCCGCCGCGCTGTTCGCCCGTCGTCTGCCGCACCCCGTGGACGTGGAGGAGCGTGTCCGTGCCCGGCTCAGCCGCCAGCAGCGCTTCTACGCCGAGGGCGGCCCCTACTACGTCGTTGTGCTGGACGAGACCTGCCTACGGCACATGGTGGGAGGCCCCGAGATCATGCGAGGCCAGTGCGCGCACCTGCTGAGGGTCGGGAAGCTCCCCAACATCCGTGTACAGGTTGTCCCGTTGGACCAACCCGGAGTCGACCGTCCCGACACGTCACTGTCGTTGATCAGGCTGCCCGACGGGCACGAGTGGGTCTACTCCGAGTCACTGGACCGTGGCCACTTCAGCGATGATCCGTCCGTCTTCCTGGCTCACAGTCAGACCTATGATGTGCTCAGGGCCGACGCGCTGTCAGCCGCCGACTCCGCTGCCCTGATCAGCGACGTGATGGAAGGGTACGGGCATGACGACCTGGATCAAGAGCAGCTACAGCGGAGCCAACGGCGGCGACTGCATCGAAGTAAGCCCCGATTTCCCCGCCGTCGTCCCCGTCCGTGACAGCAAGACCCCGGACGGCCCGGTGATCGTTGTTCACCGGGCCGCCTGGGGGGCGTTCGTCGCGGCCGTCCGCGCCGGAGGCTAGTGGTCCTCGGCGATACGGGTGGCGATGCCGTCCTTGAGGGTGACCTCGGCGGTCAGGCTGCCCGCCTTCGCGGCCGTCTCCAGCTCGTCCTCCGTGCACGTCGTGGCGCTCTGCCCCTCCGCGTCGCCGCACATGCCGCCCGCGCCCAGGATCTCGGTGTCCTCCGACAGCCAGAACTGCTGCTCAGGCTTGTCGGTCCCGTCCGACACCTGGTACTTGCCCGGCGCCAGGTACGTCACCGCTCCCAGCCAGGTCCCGCTCACACCGTCGGACGAACCGCTCGAGGACGACGAGCCGCCGGTGACGGAGGAGTCGGAGGACGAACCGCCGGTGGAGGAGGAGCCGGAGGACGAGTCGGAGGACGAGCCGCCGGTGGCGTCGGTCGTGCCGGAGCCGGAGTCGGCGTGGCGTTCGGTGACGGTCACGGCTATGCCGTCCTTCATCACCACGTCCGCCGGCACCGCACCGCTCTTCGCGGCCTTCTCCAGGTCCGCCTGGGTGCACGCTTCGACGGCCTGCCCCTCGGCGTCGCCGCAGACCCCGCCGGAGCCCCAGATCTTCGTGTCCTCCGCAAGCCAGAACGCCTGGGTCTTGCCGTTGGTGGTGACCGTGTACTTGCCCGGCGCCAGGTAGTCGACCGTGCCGTTCGCGAACGTGCCGCTCACTCCGCCCTTGTTCGCGGCCGCCGTCGCCGCGGTGTCCGCGACATTGCCCTGGGCGATGTCGTCATTCTGGCAGGCCGTCATCAGCAGCGTGCCGGCGACGGCGGTGGCGGCGATCAGGACGGTGCGGAGGCGCAGAGAAGACATGGCGAATCAACCTTTTCAGGACTGGTGAGGCGAGTGATTCAGTCGGCAACCTGTGAGCCGCTGTGGTTGAACCATGCCTCAGCCCAGAACGCGATCACCAGACCAGTCCTTGATCCACGACGCTGCCGTGACAGAACGCGGACACAGCAACGTCGGTGTTTTACAAGGCAGTTGTCACCGGCGCGCCGGTTGGACAACGCCGACCGTCGCGGGAGGCGCGGAGCCCGTGTCTCGGCCTCGGGAGTAGACCTCGTCCGGGGTGCGGTCGACGGCCATGGTTCCGCTCCTCGCGGTCGTCACCGGGGTTCCCCGCCTTCGGCGAAGTCGGGGACCTCGGTGGACAGCAGGAACTCGGCGCCGTGCTCGAGGGTCTTGGCGATCTCGACGGAGCGGGGCAGCATGATCGACTCGTAGGCCTGGACGGCCTCGTCGACGGTCGCGGAGCCGGCGAGCGCGAGGGCGAGGTCGCAGGCGTCGAGCATGGCCAGGTTGACGCCGACGCCCAACGGAGGCATGAGGTGGGCCGCGTCGCCGAGCAGGGTCACGGTCGGCATGTGCTCCCAGGTGTGCGGTACGGGCAGGGCGAACAGCGGGCGGTCGACGTAGGGGCCGTCGTTGTCGCTGATCACCTGGCGCCAGCGGGGCGACCAGTCGGCGTACTCGTCGAGCAGACGGGCACGGATCCGCGCGGTGTCCCCGATGGTCAGGCCACTCGTGGCGAGCCAGTCGGCCGGGACCCGGCGTATGAGGTAGACGCGGATGTGGTTTCCGCTGTTGCGCTGCGCGAACATCCCGCGGTTGCCGTCGGCCGCAGCGGCACTCCCCTGGCCGACCAGTTCGGCGAGGTCGGGGTGCCGGGCTTCGGCGTCGTCGAACCAGGCTTCCAGGAAGCTCACCCCCGTGTACGCCGGCACGACGGGGGACACCGCGGGCCGCACCCGGGAGAAGGCACCGTCGGCCCCGATGACCAGGTCGGTCTCGACGGTCTCGCCGCCTGCGAAGTGCAGCCGCCGCGGCCCGTCCGCGGGCCCGCTGATCGTGTCGAGGGCGTACCCCCACCGCACGGTTCCCGGTAACAGCGAGCCGAGCAGCATTTCACGGAGTTGACCGCGGTCGATCTCCGGCTTGAACAGGTCGTCGGCCTCGGGCGTGTGGTGGAAGAGGGTCTTGCCGCTGGGGTCCGTCTGGCGCATCTCCTGCCCCTCCGGACGCGCCAGCCTGAAGAACTCCTCGAGCAGGCCTGCCTCGCGCAGGGCGATCTGGCCGTCGTCGGCGCGCAGGTCGAGGGTGCCTCCCTGGTTGCGCGCGTCCGCGCTCGGATCCCGGTCGTAGACGGTCACCTGGATGCCGTGCCGCTGCAGGATGCGCGCGCAGGTCAGGCCGCCGGGGCCGGCGCCGATGACGCTGATTCTGGCGTGGGTGCGCATGTCTCTTCCTTTCGTCGGGCTTGCCGCACGCCAGAAAAGCAGACTCGGTGCAAAAGTGCAACGAGTCAACTTACTGCCCGATGCCACTGTCGGATATGCTCACCTCATGACGCAGCCCGTCCTCGGCCGGCGCGAACGCAAGAAGGCCGCCACCCGGCAGGCCATCGCCGACGCCGCGCTCCGCCTCTTCCTCGAGCGCGGCTACGACCAGGTGAGTGTCCGCGACATCGCCGACGCGGCCGACGTCTCGACCACCACGCTGTTCAAGCACTTTCCCGGCAAGGAAGCGCTGGTCTTCGACGAGGACGAGGGCCAGGAGGCCCAGCTGATCGCCGTGGTCCGTCGGCGTCCCGCGGGCCAGGGCATCGTCGACGCCCTGCGCGAGCACGTCCTCACCACGTGGCTCCCTCTCGCGGAGCACCCTCAACTGGCCGACTTCACCGACCTCGTCAACTCCACGCCGGCGCTGCGCCGATACGCCGAACGCATGTGGATCCGGCACACCGACGCCCTCAGCCGAGCGATCGCCGACGAAGCGGGCGTGGCGCACGACGACCTGGCGTGCGTCACGCTCGCCAGGTTCGTCCTGGAGATCCCCACGCTCGCCCGGGACAGACCGAACCGCCGCGCCGCCGTCGAGACGATCTTCGGCATCCTCGAACACGGCTGGACGGAGCCGAGCCCGCCGAGCCCGGGAACCGCCTCCGGCTAGACCGACTGGCCGCGCGTCGCCGTACGGCCCCGCAGTGCCGCGTACACCCCCGCGCTCACCAGGAACCCCACCAGCGGGGTGATGTCGCCGAAGGACGGCCAGTGTTCGGGGACGTAGCCGACGTACTTCTCCTGGTTGGAGAAGAGGGGGACCGACACCGCCACGCCGATCAACAGGGAGGCGACACCGGGCCAGTTGGTGAAGGTGCGGTCGGCCAGGCGGGCCGACAGCGCCTCGTCCGTGGCCGTGCGGGACTGCAGCCACCGCTCCACCAGCACGACCCCGAGCCACGGCGCCACCCAGTACGCGATGATCAGCAGGAACGCCTCGTACGCCGACCCCGCGTCCGACAGCGACGCCCACGCCGCCGCCGTACCGGCGATCCCGGACACCACGACCAGCACGCTGCGGCTCAGCCAGGCGGGGAGCTTCAGGCCGAAGGAGGTGATGGAGATCGCGCCGGAGTAGATGTTGAGCGCGTTCGCGGAGATGGCGCCGAGGATGATGGCGAGGAGGACGAGGTCGCCGAGCCAGCCGGGGAGGTGGCCGGTGAAGGCCGCCGTGGGGGTGGCGTCCTTCGGGGCCACGATGGTCGCCGAGGCCGCGCCGATGATCGCCACGAGAGCGACGGACACGAACAGGCCGACGGCCGGGTAGAGGACCGTCCTGAACTTGTTCGCGGTGCGCGGCAGGTAGCGGGAGTAGTCCGTGGCATACGGGTTCCAGCCGGCCGCGTAGCCCCAGGCCGCGCTGAACGCCAGCAGGAACCCGCCGATGCCGCCGCCCGAGCCGCCCCCGCCGAGGTCGGCGTCCTTGAAGGTCCACACGCCCGCCAGCAGGAAGATCACCGCGAGGGCCGGGAAGGCGTACTTCTCAAAGGTGTGAACGAAGTTGTGGCCGATGAAGCCGATCAGGATCTCGGCGACCACGACGAGGAGCAGGGAGGGCAGCGGCCGCAGTCCGGTGAGCGTGTTCAGGGCGAAGGCCGCGCTCACGCTGTTCACCGCGAACCAGCCCACGCCCGCGATCAGGCCGTTGGCCGCGGCGGGCAGGATGTTGCCGAAGAAGCCGAAGGAGAACCGGCCGATCACCATCTGGGGGACGCCGAAGCGCGGGCCGTCCAGGGACAGCACACCCTGGGTGATCGCGCCGACGGCGGTGCCGAGGACGATGGCGGCGGCCGCCTCCCAGAAGCTCAGCCCGAAGAACAGGACCGATATGACGCCGATGAAGACGGTCGCGAACTCGATGTTCGGGGAGGCCCAGGTCCACAGGAGCTGGAGCGGGGAACCGTGGCGTTCCGCGTCGGGGATCGGTTCCGAGCCCGCTGTCTCGACGGCGATGACCTTGTCACCGTAAGCGGGGGCGAGGGTGCCGGCGGAGTCGGCGGGTGCAGTCGTCATGCGAGGTAAGTGTCCGGCTCCCGGTGGGTCCGGCCCAGGGGCGCATTGTCCGCTTCGGGGGGCTCGACGGCGTACAAGCTGTAGGGCGGCTCAGCCCTCCTTGGGGTCCTCGCCCGACTCGCGGCGCTTGAGCTCCTCCTCGCGGCGGCGCAGGTCGTTCTCCCAGTTCTTGAGGAGCTGCTCGTCGGACCTGGCCTTGTCGTCCTTCAGGGACTTGAGGAACTCGGGGTTGTCGTCGGGCGCGACCCACCGCGCCGGGCCGCCCGCCGCCGCGGACCGCCGGGGCCGGCCCGCGACCAGCCAGGCGACCGGCCCGATCAGCACCTCGCCGAACAGCAGGATGACGAACACCCACGCCAGCTTCGGCAGCCCGCGCACCTCCTCCTCGGGCGTGTTCAGGCAGTCGATGAAGGCATAGATCCACAGCGCCAGGACCAGCAGGAACGGCAGATACCTGAGCATGGTGGTGGGATCTCCCAGAAGACGGCGGCAGGACGAGGGACCGCCCCGGTGACGGGGCCAGGGTAGCGGGTGGCCGATACTGGGACACATGGCTTACGACGATCTTCGTTCCCTGCTCAGGGCACTGGAACGCGAAGGCGACCTCAAGCGCGTCAAGGCCGAGGTCGATCCGTATCTGGAGGTCGGGGAGATCGTCGACCGGGTGCAGAAGGCACAGGGCCCCGCGCTTCTCTTCGAGAACGTGAAGGGGTCGAGCATGCCCCTCGCGATGAACGTCTTCGGCACCGACCGGCGGCTGCTGAAGGCGCTGGGGCTGAAGTCGTACGGCGAGATCAGCGAGAAGATCGGCGGCCTGCTGCGGCCCGAGCTGCCGCACGGCTTCGTGGGCGTGCGCGAGGCGTTCGGGAAGCTCGGCGCGATGACGCACGTACCGCCGAAGAAGGTGAAGGAGGCGCCCGTGCAGGAGGTCGTCCTGCACGGCGACGACGTCGACCTCGACGCCCTCCCCGCCCTCTTCACCTGGCCGCAGGACGGCGGCTCCTTCTTCAACCTGGGGCTCACCCACACCAAGGACCCGGAGAGCGGCATCCGCAACCTCGGGCTGTACCGCCTCCAGCGCCACGACAGGCGCACGATCGGCATGCACTGGCAGATCCACAAGGACAGCCGCAACCACTACCAGGTGGCGGCGAGGAAGGGCGAGCGGCTGCCGGTCGCCATCGCCTTCGGCTGCCCGCCCGCCGTCACCTACGCCTCAACCGCCCCGCTCCCCGGTGACATCGACGAGTACCTGTTCGCCGGCTTCATCGCGGGCAGGCGGATCGAGATGGTCGACTGCAGGACGGTGCCGCTGCAGGTACCGGCGCAGGCGGAGGTCGTGCTGGAAGGGTGGCTGGAGCCGGGGGAGATGCTGCCGGAGGGCCCGTTCGGCGACCACACCGGCTTCTACACCCCGCAGGAGCCGTTCCCGGCACTGAAGATCGACTGCGTGACGATGCGGAAGCGCCCGCTGCTCCAGTCGATCGTGGTCGGCCGCCCGCCGACGGAGGACGGGCCGCTGGGCCGGGCCACGGAGAGGTTCTTCCTGCCGCTGCTGAAGATCATCGTCCCGGACATCGTGGACTACCACCTGCCCGAGGCCGGCGGCTTCCACAACTGTGCGATCGTCTCGATCGACAAGAAGTACCCCAAGCACGCGCAGAAGGTCATGCACGCGGTCTGGGGCGCCCACATGATGTCCCTGACCAAGCTGATCGTGGTCGTCGACTCCGACTGTGACGTCCACGACCTGCACGAGGTCGCCTGGCGGGCCCTCGGCAACACGGACTACTCCCGTGACCTCACGGTCGTCGAAGGCCCGGTCGACCACCTCGACCACGCCTCCTACCAGCAGTTCTGGGGCGGCAAGGCGGGCATCGACGCGACGAGGAAGTGGCCCGAGGAGGGCTACACGCGCGACGGGGGGTGGCCCGACATGGTCCTCTCCGACCCGGAGACGGCGGCGAAGGTCGACCGCCGGTGGAAGGAGTACGGCCTGTGAGTTCCGCATCCGCAGCGCTCCCGCAGCCGGGACGCACCAAGGCCTTCCTCCGCCTGGTGATGATCGAGCACTCGGTCTTCGCGCTGCCCTTCGCCTACATCGCCGCGCTGACGGCGATGTTCCAGCTCGACAGGAACATCCACTGGGGGCGGCTGCTCCTGGTGACCGTCTGCATGGTCGGCCTGCGTACCTTCGCCATGGCGGTCAACCGGATCATCGACCGCGAGATCGACGCCCGCAACCCGCGCACGGCCCACCGCGAGCTGGTCACCGGCGCGATGTCGGTGAAGCACGCCTGGACCGGCGCGCTGATCGCCGTCGCCGTCTTCCTCGGCTCGGCGGCGATGCTCAACCCGCTCTGCCTGGCCCTGGCACCCGTCGCCGTCATCCCGATGGTGGTCTACCCCTACGGCAAGCGGTTCACCAACTTCCCGCAGGCCATCCTCGGGCTCGCCCAGGCGATGGGCCCCGTCGGCGGCTGGCTGGCGATCACCGGGGAATGGTCCTGGGACGCGGTGATCCTCGGCCTCGCGGTGGGCGTCTGGATCGGCGGCTTCGACCTGATCTACGCCTGCCAGGACGTCGAGACCGACCGCGAGATCGGCGTGATGTCGGTCCCCGCCCGGTTCGGCATCCCGGCGGCGGTCCGGGCCGCGCGGGCCTGCCACGCGGTGACGACCGCCCTGTTCGTCTGGTACGCGATCGCCACCGGCGCCGGCGCGTTCCTCTGGCTGGGCCTGCTGATCGTCTCCGCCGCCTTCGTCTACGAGCACTCGATCGTGCGACCCCACGACCTGTCCCGACTCAACAGGGCGTTCTTCTCGGTCAACGGCTTCATCGGGATTGCCCTGTTCGGGTGCGCGCTGCTGGATCTCCTGGCCCGGGGTCTGAGCGTCTGAGTACGGTCCGGTCCATGGACCGCCTGCCGTTGACGGCCACCTGATGCCCCACCCGTCCTGAAGACCTCCCCTCCCCCCGGTACGCTCAAGGTGTGAACGCAGGAGAAACGCAGCGTGTGCCTTGGATCGTGGGGGTGTCCGGGGCGTCCGGTACGCCGTATGCCGCCGCTGTGCTGCGGGCGCTGCTCGCCGGGGGCGAGAGCGTCGACCTGGTGGTCAGCCGCGCCTCCCGCCTCACCCTGCTGGACGAGACCGGGATCTCCTTCCGGGACGCGCACTGGCGGGACGACCTGCGGGAATGGCTGGCAAGGGGCGCCGACGGGAAGCCGGGCACCTTCGACGCCGACACCGGCCGGGTGCGGTACTGGGGTGCCGGGGACCTCGCCGCGGGACCGTCCTCCGGGTCGTATCCCACGAAGGGGATGCTGATCGTGCCGGCCTCCACCGCCTGCGTCGCCGGTGTCGCCCTGGGGCTCTCCAAGGACCTCCTCCAGCGGGCCGCGAGCGTCACGCTCAAGGAGCGCCGGCCGCTCGTCGTCGCCGTACGGGAGACCCCGCTGAACGGTCGGACCCTGCGGCACCTCGTCGCCCTCGACGACGCCGGCGCGAGCGTCGTGCCCGCCTCCCCCGCCTTCTACGCGGGCGCCACCCACATCCAGGACCTGGTCGACTTCGTCGCCGGGCGGGTCCTCGACGCGGCGGGTGTCACGCACGGGCTCTACCGCCGGTGGGACGGCGAGTTGGGCGGCGCGTCCGGAACCCGGGCCACATGAGCGCCATCTGAGCATGTCGCAGTACCTCTCATCTCTTCAGGAACTTTGATCGGAAGGCTTCGATTCGCATGGACGCGGTGGACAGGCAGCTCATCCAGGCCCTGCGGGAGAACGGCCGGGCCTCCTACGCGGAGCTGGGGCGCCTCGTCGGTCTGTCGGGACCCAGCGTCACCGACCGCATCAACCGGCTGGAGGCGGCGGGGGTCATCACCGGCTACCGCGCCACGGTGAACGCCGCCCAGCTCGGCCTCGGCGTCACCGCCCTCATCGGCATCTCCCTCTCCGACGCCGCCGACCACGAGGAAGTGGCGACCCGGCTGAAGGAGTTCGGCGAGATCGAGGACTGCTGGTTCATCGCCGGCGACGACTCGTTCATGCTCAAGGTGCGGGCGAACGACGTGGACGGGCTGGAGAAGATGATCCGGCGGCTGTCCGGGACCAAGGGGGTCTCCCGGACCCGTACCACCATCGTGCTCTCCACGAAGTGGGAGAACCGGGTCGGGGAGCTGCCGGAAGAGGTGTAGACGTACGGTGGGGAAGTCGTCGTAGGAAGTCGAGAGGTGTGGGTATGGACGTCGGGCTCAAGCGCGAGCTGGAGGAGAAGGTCAGGGCCGGTGAGCGGCTGACCCGTGAGGACGGCATCGCGCTGTACGAGTCGGACGACCTGGCCTGGCTGGGCGGCCTCGCGCACGAGGTGCGCACGCGCAGGAACGGCGACGTCGTGCACTTCAACGTCAACCGGCACCTCAACATGACCAACGTGTGCACGGCGTCCTGCGCCTACTGCTCCTTCCAGCGCAAGCCGGGAGAGAAGGACGCGTACACGATGCGCATCGAGGAGGCGGTGAAGCTCGCCAAGGCGATGGAGGGCGAGAACCTCACCGAGCTGCACATCGTGAACGGCCTGCACCCGAACCTTCCCTGGCGCTACTACCCGCGCTCGCTGCGGGAGTTGAAGGCCGCCCTGCCGGACGTGTCCCTGAAGGCCTTCACCGCCACGGAGATCCACCACTTCGAGACGATCTCCGGGCTGTCGGCCTCGGAGATCCTCGACGAGCTGATCGACGCGGGCCTCGAGTCCCTCACCGGCGGCGGCGCCGAGATCTTCGACTGGGAGGTCCGGCAGCACATCGTGGACCACCGGACCCACTGGGAGGACTGGTCCCGGATCCACCGCCTCGCGCACGAGAAGGGTCTGAAGACCCCGTGCACGATGCTCTACGGCCACATCGAGGAACCGCGGCACAGGGTCGACCATGTGCTGCGGCTCCGTGAGCTCCAGGACGAGACGAACGGCTTCCAGGTCTTCATCCCGCTGCGCTACCAGCACGACTTCGTCGACATGAAGGACGGCAAGGTCCGCAACCGCCTCCAGGCCCGGACCCAGATGGCCACCGGCGCGGAGGCCCTCAAGACCTTCGCGGTCTCCCGGCTGCTCTTCGACAACGTTCCGCACGTCAAGGTCTTCTGGGTCATGCACGGCGTCCAGACCGCGCAGCTCGCCCTCCAGCACGGCGCCGACGACATGGACGGCTCGGTCGTCGAGTACAAGATCACGCACGACGCCGACAACTACGGCACCCCGAACAAGCTGACCCGCGACGACCTGCTCGACCTCATCCGGGACGCCGGCTTCCGCCCGGTCGAGCGCAACACGCGGTACGAGATCATCCGCGAGTACGACGGCCCGGACCCGGCCCGCCGGGAGTCGCCGCAGCCGATGCGGGTGTGAATCCTGGTTGAGGCGATCGTCGGGTAATGGCTAGCCTGCCGTCATGTCCCTTACCTTCACCCTCGACCCCGCCGTCACCCCCGCCCTCCGCGACGGTGTCCTCGACCTCTGGACGGACGTCTCCAACGCGGGCGGGGCCGTCGGTTTCGTGCCGCCGGTGGAGCGGGAGACGGTCCGGCCGGAGCTGGTCAGGCACCTCGTGGCGATGGCCGAGGGCCGGCACCGGCTGCTCGTCGGGCAGGACACGGCGGGCGAGGTCGCCGCGACCGCCTTCTTCTCCTTCAACACGCACCGACTGCAGACCCACTGGGTCTGGCTCTACACGGTGATGGTGCACCCCCGCCACCAGGGCCAGGGGTACGGCCGCGACCTGCTGGCGGCCGCCGCCGACGCGGCCCGCGGCTTCGAGGGCATCGACGCGATCCGCCTCTCCTGCCGCGGCGGCCTCGGCCTCGAGCGCTTCTACGGCTCCTGCGGCTACAAGGAGGTCGGCCGGATCCCCGACGCCATCCGGGTCGCCCCCGGCGACGACCGCGACGACGTCATCATGCTGCTGCCACTGGCGTGACGGCCGCGGGGGCGGCTGCAAGATCGGGGATCCGGCGTGCTTCACTGGACGGCGGCCCCTTTCGGAACAGAAGAGTCGGAAACGGAAGAGTGGATTGACATGCTCCGCTACACACTGATGCGCCTCGGCGTCCTCGCCGGCTGCCTCGTGGTCGTCTGGGGCCTGGTCTACTCGGGCGTGCTGCCCCGTGGTCTCGGCGACTCCAACGGCATGTGGATCATTCTGCTCGCGCTGGTGATCTCCGGACCGATCAGCTTCGTGGTCCTGCGCAAGGAGCGCGACCGCGCCTCGGTGACCGTCGTCCAGCGCGTGGACCGGATGAAGGCCAACCTCGAGGCCAACCGCTCCCAGGAGGACGAGGCGGTCGACGCCGCCCACCCCCAGAGCCAGGCCGGCACCTCCTGACGGAGTCACGTCCGGGGCGGCCAACTAGTGCCGCGGCAGGCAACGTTCGCCCAGTCGCGACGCCCGGCACGCTCCCCCACTCTCGACTTCGCTCGAGCGGGAGGGGCCCCCACCGCCGCACCGGGCACAAGCCCAAGTACATCCAGTACGAGGGCTTGCACCCGGCACGCCGAGAGCACGCGCCGGACCCCGCTCCTCGACGGGCGAACGTTGCCTGCCGCGGCACTAGGCTGGCCCCATGGGTGCCGTGAAGACCAAGCGGATGCCGCGTGCGGTCCGTGAACAGCAGATGCTGGACGCCGCCGTGGAGATCTTCGGGCAGCGGGGGTACATGGCCGCGTCCATGGACGAGATCGCCGAACTGGCGGGCGTGTCCAAGCCGTTGGTGTACCTCTACCTGAACTCCAAGGAAGACCTCTTCATCGCCTGCATCCGGCGGGAGGCCGGAGCGCTGGTCGACGCGGTCCGGACCGGGGTGCGTACCGACCTGCCCGCCGACCGCCAACTCTGGGACGGCCTGCTGGCGTTCTTCGCGCACACCGCCGCCCACCCGCACGCCTGGTCCGTCGTGCACCTCCAGGCCCGTACCCATGGCGAGACCTTCGCCGCGGAGGCCGCCGCGATGCGCGAGGAGATCGTCGCCTTCGTGACCCAGCTGATCGCGGTCGGGGCCAGGGAGGCCCACCGTGACCCCGACCTGCCGGAGCGCGAGGTCGCAGGGCTCGCCGAGGCCCTCGTCGGCGCCGCCGAGTCCCTCGCCGTCTGGGCCAACGCCACCGAGGGCGTCACGGCCCGCCAGGCGACGACGACCCTGATGAACTTCGCCTGGGCGGGCCTGGGCGACCTGATGGAGGGCCGCTCCTGGACCCCGCCCGCCCCGGCCGGCGCATGACGGTTGTCATGCCCGACGGTGGACACCGGACACTGGGGCGCCCCCGCCCGCCACGTCTACCGTCTTCCCCATGACCAAGCCCGGCAAGGACCAGACGCAGAAGACGGACATCCAGATCGCCCTGATCGGCGGTCACCGGCTGCACGGGGCCACGCTTCACGAGCGAACCCTCACCGTCTCCCTCGTCGGCGGCGCCGACGTCGACCTGACCGACGTGGAGATCCCGGACGGCGCGGAGCTGCGCATCACCAAGCTGAGCCTCATCGGCGGCGTCTCCCTGAAGGTCCGCCCCGACGTCCGGGCGGACGTCCGGGGTCTGCGCCTGGGCGGCGTACAGGACACCGGCCCCACCGAGCCGGGCGGTCCGACGGTCCGCATCGACGCCTGGGGCCTGCTGGGCGGCGTCACGGTCCGCCGGGGGTGACCCCGCGCACGAGAAAGGGCCCTACGCCGCGCCCCACCTCCGCAGGGTGGGGGCCACCTTCTGGTGGCCCATGCGGTACAGCTTCCGGGCGCCCCGGCCCGCCACCTTCCGGACGGCCCGCCCGGCGCGGCCCGACCCGGCGGCGGGCAGGGGAAGGGGGCGGCCCTGCTCGTCCAGGCCGTGGCGCCCGAGGATCGGGCCGAGGTAGGCGCCGGCCGTGCGCGGGGTGTAGTACGGGCGCAGGGGCGGCAGAGGCCCGGCCGCGCGCAGGCGGGCGAGGCGGTGGCGGGCGGCGGCGTACGGGTCCGGCTTGCCGATGCCCTGCACGGCCGCCCACTCCGGCAGCGGCCGGGGCAGCGCGCCCGCGTCGAGGTCGTCCCAGGACGCGAGGCACCCCGAGTGCAGGAAGTAGTGGTTGCCGTGCGCCTCGCGGACCCCGAGGTCGGTGAGGATCGCCGTCGGGATGCCCCGGTGCATGGACTCCAGGGCCGCAGTCGAGCTGACCGTCACCAGCAGGTCGGTGCGGTCGAGGACCTCGGCCATGTTGCCGTGGACGAGCCGGAGGTTGCCCGGGGCGGGCTGCGGCAGCTCCTCGACGAGCACCTGGTAGGGGTTGGCCTCGACATGGGTGGTCTGCTCGCCGGGCAGGCTGCGCAGCTTGACGAGCACCTCCCGTTCCGGATGCAGGCGGGCGTGCGCCGCGGCCCGCCCGAGCAGGTGCAGCCGTGCGTCCCGGTCCTTGGGCACCGACGGCTGCACGGCGAAGGTGAGGGTGAACGGCCGGTCGGGGGAGGGGCGGTGGGGCTCGCCGCCGAGGAAGGGCAGCGCGCACTCCACGACCGACTCCGGGTCCACCCCGACGGAGGCGAAGGCGCGGGCGAACCGCTCGGCGTCGTACGCGGAGTTGGCGAGGACGATGTCCGTGCCGGCCCTGGTCATCAGGCCGTCCACCATCTTCTCGTAGACGACCCCGACGTAACCGCTGACGGTCACCGGGCGCCGCCGGCGACCCTCCCAGGCCAGGCCCAGGGCGTGGGCGAGCGCCAGGACCGTACCGCCCGACACCGCCAGGACGACGACGTCGGCGGCCGCCAGCTCCTCGTCGTCCACGAGTTCGGCCGCGGCGGCCTCGCGCCGCCGGTCCGGCACGATCCCGACCTCGGCGAGCTGCCGCTCGGTCGGGGTGGACCGGCCGCGCAGGAAGACGGCGTCCAGGGTGTGGTTCGGGGCGAGTTCCCGGGCCACCGAGGCACCCCACTTCCAGCGGGTGTCCGAGTCGGCGACCACGGCGACACGTCTGGAGGCCGGGGTGAACAGGGCGGAGGAGGGTGACATGGCGCAGGGCCTTCCTGGCGGGGTGCAGCGGGGTGCGCCGAGGCTAGGGAGACCGGCTGAGGGTGGGATGAGCCGTTTCTGAATGCGGGCTGGGAGCGCTGAGAGCATCCTGTGGATGTCCTGACAACCCCCGTACGGGCGGGGTGGGTTGCCGGGAATGAACCACTTACAGGTCGACGACTGTTTGTGCGATGTTCATCTGTGTTTCTCAGTCTGTGAGCCGGTCGACCCTCCCGCTCACATGCACCCGCGACGCCCCCTCCCCGCCGCCGCGCAGCTCGAACCGGGCGCTGTCCGAGGCGAACAGCACCGTGCCCGGCAGCAGCACCGGCGCCCGGAACTCCGCCCGCGCCCGCACGGCGGGCGGGGTGCCGTGGGCCGCCAGGCAGCGGGCGACGGTCCACATCCCGTGCGCGATGGCCCGCGGGAAGCCGAACAGGCGGGCGGTGAGCGGATGCAGGTGGATGGGGTTGCGGTCGCCGGAGACGGCCCCGTAGCGCCGGCCCACGTCGGCCCCGAGCCGCCACTCGTCCAGCACCGGGAGAGGAGTCTCCTCGGCCGTGTGGGCCGCGGCGGGCCACGGATCCGTCCGGTGCCGGGAGAGATACGTGCTCGTCGACTCCCACACCACCTCCCCGCCCTCGCGCAGCTCCGTCACCACGAACGCCTCCGTCCCGCGCCGGTGCGGCGCCAGCCGGTCGACGCGCACGGCGAGTTCGTACGGCACCGCGGCCGCGAGCGCGCGCCGCCGGGTGATCTCGATCGAGGTGTGGACCAGGCCGAGCAGCGGAAGCGGGAAGTCGCGGCCGCTCATGATGCTCATGGCCGACGGGAAGCCCAGCACGTGCGGATAGGTGAGCGGCAGGCCGTCGTCGCCGGTGGCGAAGCCGCAGACCCGCTCGTAGGCGGCCAGCCGGTCGAGGCCGACCCGCAGACCGGGCAGCACGAGCGGTTCGCCGGCGAAGGCGACGCCCGGCTGCGGCCGTTTGAAGGGGGAGCGCAGCGCCCCGCGGGCGAGCGAGTGTCCCAGGGAGACCGCGGCCATCACGCCCCCAGCAGGCTCTGGCCGCACACCCGCACGACCTGCCCGTTGACGGCGCCGGAGGCGGGATGCGCGAGCCAGGCGGTCGTCTCGGCGACGTCGACGGGCAGCCCTCCTTGCGCGAGGGAGTTCATCCGGCGGCCCGCCTCCCGGATGAACAGCGGCACGGCGGCCGTCATCCGCGTCTCGATGAAGCCGGGCGCGACCGCGTTCAGGGTCACCCCGTGCTCGGCGAGCGCGCGCGGCGCGAGGGCGCGCACCAGCCCGGCCACGCCCGCCTTGCTCGCCCCGTAGTTCGTCTGCCCCGCGTTGCCCGCGAGCCCCGCGATGGAGGCGGTCGCCACGATCCGCCCGCCCGGCCGCAGCGTGCCCTTGGCGAGCAGCGCGTCGGTGGTGCGCAGCACGCTCGCGAGGTTCACCTCCAGCACCGGACCCCAGCGGTCGGCGGGCATGTTGACCAGCCGCCGGTCCCGGGTGATCCCCGCGTTGTGGACCAGCACGTCGAGTCCGTCGGGGAGTTCGGCGGCGATCCGCTCACCCGCGTCGGCGGCCGTGATGTCGAGCGCGAGGGCCCGCCCGCCGAGCCGCTCGGCGACCCGCCGGGCGTCCGTCTCCGCCTGCGGCACGTCGAGTACGACGACCCGGGCGCCGTCCCTGGCCAGGGTCTCGGCGACGGCCTCGCCGATGCCGCGCGCGCCGCCGGTGACGAGGGCGGTGCGGCCGGCGAGGGGGCGGTCCCGGTCGCCGGGTTCGTCCGGCGGCTGCGCGCCCACGCCGATCACCTGGCCGCTGACGTAGGCCGACCTGGGGGAGAGGAGGAAGCGGAGGGTGGACTCGGCGGCGGCCGCGTCGGTCAGCCGGACCAGGTTCACGGTCCGGCCGCGCCCGATCTCCTTGCCGAGCGAGCGCACGAACCCCTCCAGGGCATGCTGGACGGCCGCCCGGTGGTGGTCGTCGTCGGCGTCGAGCGGCGAGCCGAGCACCACGATCCGGCCGCTCGCCGCGACCGACCGCACCACCGGGTGCAGGGCGGCGTGCACCTCGGCGAGCGTGTCGACGTCACGGACGCCGGTCGCGTCGAGGACGACGGCGGCGGGGTCGGCGGCGCCGAGCGGCAGCCCGGTGCGGGAGAGGACGGCCACGAGATCGCCGACGGTGGACTTACCGGCCGTAAGGTGAAGCAAGTTGCCTGTGAGGGAAGTGTGTTCGGGCGACCAGCGGCTGAGCGCCGCCGGCTGCGGGAGCCCGAGTCGCCGGGTGAGGAAGCGGCCGGGTGCGGTGGCGGTGAAGCTCAGATAGCGGTCGGCCATGTGCGTCTCGTCTCCCACGGGCTCGGCACAGCGGAAATATGCTTACTCCGGAGTAAGGTTACCGGGGGTAAGTCTAGGTCAAGGGTGAGGAGCAGGTCGAGATGAGTCCCACGGAGCCGTCGAACGTGAGCTATCTGAGAGGTGCGCGCAAGAGCGCTGTCCAGCCACCGAGCGCCCGCCGCGTGGCGATCGTCGGCGGCACCCGCGTCCCCTTCGCCCGCTCCGACGGCCCCTACGCCACCGCCTCCAACCAGGAGATGCTGACGGCCGCCGTCAACGGCCTCGCCGCCCGCTACGGCCTCGACGTGCCCGGGGTCGTCGGCGAGGTCGTCGCCGGCGCCGTCCTCAAGCACAGCCGCGACTTCAACCTCGCCCGCGAGACCGTCCTCGGCTCCAAACTCGACGCGCGGACCCCGGCGTACGACATCCAGCAGGCCTGCGGGACGGGCCTGCAGGCCGTCATCGCCGCCGCCAACAAGATCGCACTCGGCCAGACCGAGTCCGCGATCGCCGGCGGCGCCGACACCGCCAGCGACGCCCCGCTCGGCGTCAACGACCGGCTCCGCCGCATCCTGCTGGAGGCCCGCCGCGCCGGCTCGACCGGCGCCCGCCTCAAGGCCCTCGCCCAGATCCGGCCCGGCCACCTGATCCCCGACATCCCGCGCAACGCCGAACCGCGCACCGGGCTGTCCATGGGCGAGCACGCGGCGGTCACCGCCCGCGCCTGGGGCGTAGGGCGCGAGGACCAGGACGAACTGGCGGCGACCAGCCACCAGCGCCTGGCGGCCGCCTACGAACGCGGCTTCTTCAGCGACCTGGTCGTCCCCTTCCGCGACCTGGCCCGCGATCAGAACCTGCGCCCCGACTCCACCGTGGAGAAACTGGCCTCCCTGAAACCGGTGTTCGGCACCGACGGACCCGACCCGACCATGACGGCGGGCAATTCGACCCCTCTGACCGACGGCGCCGCGGTCGTCCTCCTCGCCTCCGAGGAGTGGGCCGAGACCCGGGGCCTGGAACCGCTCGCGTATCTGACCGCCTACGAGACGGCGGCCGTCGACTTCGTGCACGGCGACGCGGCCGGCGGCGAGGACGGGCTGCTCATGGCACCCGCGTACGCCGTCCCGCGCATGCTGGAGCGGACCGGTTTCGGCATCGAGGACTTCGACCTGGTGGAGATCCACGAGGCCTTCGCCTCCCAGGTGCTGGCCACGCTCGCCGCCTGGGAGAAGCAGGGGCTCGCACCGGTGGACCGGGACCGGCTCAACGTCGCCGGCTCCTCCCTCGCCACCGGCCATCCGTTCGCCGCGACCGGCGCCCGGATCGTGGCCACCCTCGCGAAACTGCTGGCCGAACGGGGCGGCCCCGGACGCGGGTTGATCTCGATCTGCGCGGCCGGCGGACAGGGCGTGACGGCGGTGCTGGAGCGCGAGTGAGCACCGGATTTCCCGGCCGGCGAAGGAAACTGAACGGCCCTCACATAAACCCCGAGGTTGCACAGCCCTGACCCCGGATCATCCCCGAACACCCACAAGCCCCCCACGCGAACCCCGTACGATCCCCTACCTAACCGGAGGTAACCCCTTTCTTGGGGCCATCCCGGTGAACGCCTCCATAGCCGAGGCACGTACGTCATGCAGCAAGCAGTTCTTTCTCGCTGCACGCCCAGGGAGCCGCCCGTGTCCACGCCCTACGCCACCGCCACCGACTTCGAGGTCGCTCCCCCCGTCCTCGTGGAACCCGAGACCCGACGGCTGGACGGCGCCGTACGGGAGGCGTCCGTGCCGGCGCTCGCCGTGCCGGTCACCTACGGCTCGCTCGCCGACCTGCCCTACGACAACGCCTCCACGGCCCCCCAGGCGATCGTCCTCAGCCGCCGGGAACGGGAGGGCGGCACCTGGACCGACATCACGGCGGAACGCTTCGCCGCCCAGGTGCACGCCGTCGCCAAGGGGCTGATCGCGGAGGGGCTGGTCCCGGGCGACCGGATCGCCATCATGGCCCGGACGACGTACGAGTGGACGCTCCTGGACTTCGCCGCGTGGGCGGCAGGCCTGGTCACCGTCCCCGTCTACCCCACCTCCTCCGTCTTCCAGACCCGCTGGATCCTGCACGACTCCGGCGCGGTCGCCCTGGTCACCGAGACGCTCGCGCAGGCCGCCGCCCTCGGCCCCGAGCGCGACCGGCTGCCCGACCTCCAGCACCTGTGGGTCATGGACAAAGGGCACGTGGACCGCCTCGCGGAGGCCGGCGAACACGTCCCCGACGGCGAAGTGGCCGTACGCCGGGGCGTACTCGGCCCCGACACCCTCGCCACCCTCATCTACACCTCCGGCACCACCGGCCGCCCCAAGGGCTGCGCGCTCACCCACGGCAACTTCTTCGCCGAGGTCGACAACGCGATCGAACTCCTCTACCCCGTCTTCAAGTCGAAGGGGAACACGAAGGGAGAGGACCTCTCCGTCCTCCTCTTCCTCCCCATGTCCCATGTGTTCGGCCGGATGGTGGCCATCGCCTGCATCCGCGCCAGGGTCCGCCTCGGCCACGCGCCGAGCCTGAAGTCCGAGGACCTCCTGCCGGACCTCGCGGCCTTCAGACCGACCTGTCTGCTGGCCATCCCCTACATGCTGGAGAAGGTCTTCAACACCGCCCGCGCCAAGGCCGAGGCCGGCGGCCGTCTCTCCACCTTCGACCGCGCGGTGAACGTGGCCCGCCGCTACGGCGAGGCCGTCGAGGCCCACAAGACCGGCACCGGCTCCGGCCCCGGCGCCACCCTCCGCGCCGCCCGCACCTTCTACGACCCGCTCGTCTACCGCCGCATCCGGGCCGCCATGGGCGGCCGCGTCCGCCACGCCATCTGCGGCGGCTCCCCGCTCGGCCGCCGGCTGTCCTCCTTCTACCTGGGCGCGGGCATCGAGATCTACGAGGGCTACGGCCTGACGGAGACGACCGGAGCGTCCACGGTGACGCCGCCCCTGAAGCCCCGCCTGGGCACGGTGGGCTGGCCGCTGCCCGGCACGAAGATCCGCATAGCCGCCGACGGCGAGATCCTGATCGCCGGCGGCCACGTCCTGCGCGGCTACTGGGACCCGGGGGCGGGCGGGGTCGTCCCGGCCGCCCCCGACGGCTGGCTGCCGACCGGGGACATCGGCGAACTCGACGACGAGGGCTACCTGACCATCACCGGCCGCAAGAAGGAAATGATCATCACGGCCGGAGGCAAGAGCGTCGCCCCCGCCCCCCTGGAGAACTGGCTGCGCTCCCACCCCCTGATCTCCCAGGCCATGGTCCTGGGCGACGACCGCCCCTACGTGTCCGTCCTGCTCACCCTCGACCCCGACGGCCTCACCCACTGGCGCAACATGAACGGCAAGCACCCCGTCCCGGCGGAACTGCTGATCGGCGACGAGGAACTGAACGCCGTCCTCCAACGCGCGATCGACGAGGCCAACAAACTCGTCTCCCGCCCGGAGTCCATCCGCCGCTTTGCCGTCCTGCCGGCCGACTTCACCGAGACGGCGGGCCATCTGACCCCCTCGATGAAACTCCGCCGCGAAACGATCCTCCGCGACTTCGCGGACCAGGTGGAGGCGCTGTACACACAGTGACCCGCTCGTGAGGGCGCGGGCTCGGGCCGCGGACCGGGATCGGGTTCACGAGGGTTCGGGGACGCCCGGGGTGAGTGCCTGCGCCAGGCCGTCCGCGAAGCGGGTGATGCGGTCCAGCTCCGCGCCCTTTCGAGCAACCCGGAACCCGTGCCGCCGCCCCCAGAAACAGGCCTGCACGATCTGCAAGTGCGCCCAGCGTCCGACCCGCCCGCGATCCAGCCCGGCGGCCTCCGAGAACAGGTCGAGGATCCGGTGGGCGGCCCCGCGCACCTCGCCGGGGTCGTCGAGGTGGAGGAGCCGGACGGAGAGCGCCTTGAGGAGCGTGCCCGCGTCGTACGCGGGATCCCCCACCCAGCCCTTGGGATCGACGGCGAGCCACGGCTCACGATCGGCGCGCAGGATGTTCCGGGCGTGGAGATCGCCGTGGACGAGGACGTCCGGCTGGGACCGGCCCAGTTCCCGTACGGTGGCCAGCGCCGCGTCGAGGGCCGGGGCGCTGAGCCGATGGTCCAGCTCGCGTGCGTCGGCGACGAGTTGCCGCTCCCACGTGTCGGCCATGTCCCGCAGCCGGGGCAGCCCGTCCGGCGCGGGCACCGCGAGCCGCCGGCTGACCCGTCCGCCGACGACGGCGATCTCGTCGAGGTCCGCGACCTCGGCGAGCGAGTCCCCGTACGCCCGCTCCAGCAGCATCGCGTACCGTGCGTCGTCCCGCTCGTGCAGCCGTACGGCCCCCCGCCCGCCCCACGCGGCGAACGCGTCGGGTTCGTGGACGTTGCCGGGGTGCGGGAAGGACACCTTGACCACGGCGGGGGCCCCGTCCCGCCGCCGCACCGGCACGACGATCCCGACCCCGCCGTGCCTGACGTCACCGTCCGCAGAACAGCCCCACCGGTCCGTCAACTCGGCGACGAGGGAGGGAAGACCGGCGAGCCAGCGGGCGGCGCCCTCCCCCTCCCGCTCGACCGTGCCGCGGCGGAAGGCCTCGGGGACCTCGATCAGTGCACCCGCGGGCCGGCCAGCTCCTCGTACAGCTTCCGCTTCTCCTCGGGGCTCCGGGCCCCCGCCAGTCTGTCCGCCCACCCGCTCTTGATCTCCTCGAGGAAGGTGTGCCAGTCCTTGCCGCCGCCCATCTTCCCCAACTCCACCAACCGCTGGTTGGCCTTCATCTTCCCGTCGCCGATCTTGTCCTGTTTGTGGCCGTGCAGCGCGGACTCGGGATTGGCGGTCGCCTCCGTGGACCTGAGGCCGTGGTGGTAGCTGACCGGGCTGTAGGCGTGCGGCCCGATCGTCTCGATGCCGACCAGCAGGGAGCCGTCCTTCTGGGCGGTCGGCGCGGTGAACACCAGGAGCATGTGGCCGTAGGAGCCGTTCGGGAGGATCACGTCGCCGTTCCAGTCCTTGGTCCCGAAGCCGCCGACCGCGGGGTTGACCCCCAGCATCTGCGGGGTGGCCACACCCGGGACGACCGTCGAGACCATGTTCGTCAGCGACGCCCCGACTCCGCCCTTCTCCTCGAAACGGCCCGGCTCGTCGCCCTTGTTGCTGCCGATGGAGGAGCGGTGCGTGGCGAAGCCGCGGTGCACGGAGTGCTCGTGCGGGACGCCGTTCTTGGTGGCACCGAGGAAGTCGAGCAGCTGGTGCGGGCTCTGGCCGGGGCGGAGCGCGGGGATGCGGATGTTGACGCGCCCGCCGTGGGCGAGGGCCCGGACGACGTCGCCGTCCTTGTAGTCGACGTGCTGCTTCCCCTTCGTGAACTGGAGGCCGTGCTGCAGGACGAGCAGGACATTGGTGAGGACGTCCCGGGCGAAGGCGTCCTTGGCCAGGTTCGTCGCCGTCGCATGCCTGGCGGCGTCCTCGTGCTTCCGGTCCTCCCGCACGCCCTCCGGGAACAGGGTGTCGACGGTCGTGTCCCGGATCTGCCTGTCCCTCTCCTGCTCGAGCTCCAGACGCTCGGGATCGTCCTCGGCCAGCCCCTGGGTCCGCATGAAACGGCCCAGCGTGTAGGCGGGGTTGATCGGCGTGGGGACGCCCGGGGCGGGCCGCTGGGTCCTGAACGCGAGCGTCGCGGCGAGGATGCGGCGCCCAGGGGTGAGCTTCAGCCAGTCCGAGTAGTCGGGGTGCTTCTGCTCCGTGGCCTTGCCCTTGCCCTTCCCCTTCCGGGCGTCCTCGGCCTGTGCGTCCTTCCGGCCGGCGGCGATCCGCTCGCCCTCCGCCTTGGTGCCGATGCCCACACTGTTCAGCCACGCGGGCCGTTTCTCCGAGAGGATCTCGATGTCCCTGAGCTCCTCGTCCCGGAAGATCTCACCGCGCACCAGCCGCCGTTCCAGGACCCACTGGACCTGGTACTTGTCCAGCAGCCAGTCCTCGGGCCACTTCTTGTGCGGCTCCCAGATGTTGAACTTCCGCGTCTTCTGGAGCGCGTGCGAGTCGAGGGACCGGGACAGCCGGACGATCACCGTGTCCGGGTCGGTGGACGTCCGCAGCGCCGCCTCGTCGGCGGGCGGGCCTCCCGACGTCTCCTCCTTCAGCACCCGCTGGACCGTCGCCGTCACCGCCCGGTTGCCGGCGGCGCGCTGGAGCGCCAGTAGGCCGGTGGGGTCGTCCACGGTCCGCGGCGGGGTCCTCGGTTGCCTCTGAGAGATGTTCCGGGTCTGCTGCCGCTGTGCGTGCATCCCCCCAGCCTGACGCCCGCCCGGCCGCGGCGGGAGAGCCGCGGGTGCGCCTGCCGGGGCAGAGCCGTTGCCCTCGCGTTCACCTGTCGTACGTGAGGGGTTCGCCCGGGGGCGAGGGGAGCGGGCGGACGGCCACCGGCCGCCGCACAACTCGACGTGATTGACGGGGAGTTCTCGACGCACGACGATTTTCCTCGTGACGGACGACGACGTACGCATCGCCCGGGCCGAGGCCCTGCTGACGGACCTGGGCGCCGCGGACTCACCCCACCCCGGCGGCACCCTCCTCGCCCACCTGCGCCGGGTCCGCTCGCGC
The DNA here is from genome assembly GCF_040295925.1 of Streptomyces sp. NPDC002588. Taxonomy (NCBI): domain Bacteria; kingdom Bacillati; phylum Actinomycetota; class Actinomycetes; order Kitasatosporales; family Streptomycetaceae; genus Streptomyces; species Streptomyces sp. NPDC002588. The sequence continues at coordinate 84,718 of NZ_JBEOWF010000038.1, read as the reverse complement.
CTCGCCGACTGGGGCGCCGGCTCCGACCTCCAGCTGACGGGCCTCTGCCACGCCGCCTACGGCACGGACGGCTTCCCGCGGCCGCTGCTGCCGCTGGACCGGCGCGGCGAACTCGCCGCGGTGATCGGCGACGCCGCCGAGGCGGGCGTGTACCTCTACGCCGCCTGCGACCGCGGCGCCACCTATCCGACGCTGACCGGGCCGGGCGCCCCCTTCCGCGACCGTTTCACCGGCGCCACCCTCGCCCCCGGGCCGCTCGCGCTCGCCGGCTTCGCCGAGCTCAGCGCGGCGAACGAGATCGACCTCGCGGTGGACGATCCCGCCTTCCGGGACCGGTGGGGGACGCAGCTCCTGGCCCTGTTCACCCGCTTCGGCCCGCTGCTGAGCCGGGCGGCCCGGGAGGACTGCCGGGCGGTGCTGGGGGGTGCCGATTACCGGTAGGCGGCCGAAGCGAGGAATTATGGGCCCCATGAGCGACAACGTTTACTTCGACATCACCATCAACGACGAGCCCGCCGGGCGTATCGTCTTCAAGCTGTTCGACGACGTCGTGCCCAAGACCGCCCGCAACTTCCGCGAGCTGGCCACCGGCGAGCACGGCTTCGGCTACGCCGGTTCCTCCTTCCACCGTGTCATCCCGGACTTCATGCTCCAGGGCGGTGACTTCACCCGCGGCGACGGAACCGGCGGCAAGAGCATCTACGGCGAGAAGTTCGAGGACGAGAACTTCCAGCTGAAGCACACCAAGCCGGGCCAGCTCAGCATGGCCAACGCGGGCCGCAACACCAACGGCTCGCAGTTCTTCATCACCACCATCGTGACCAACTGGCTGGACGGCAAGCACGTCGTCTTCGGCGAGGTCGTCGAGGGCATGGACCTCGTGAAGAAGATCGAGAGCCTGGGCAGCCAGTCCGGCCGCACGTCCGCGAAGATCACCATCTCGGCGTCCGGCACCGTCTGACCACCCCCGCTGCGGCGGGCGCGGCCCCGGTTCCCCCTGGTCCGCGCCCGCCGGCCCCGGAGAAGCGGTCCTGGAGAAGGATCACTCCAATGGCGTGGCGGGCGGGTGAACGCGGGGGAAGGTCCGTGAAAAGGCAGGAGCCCCACGCCGGCCGGCGCGGGGCTCCTTGGGTACTGCTTTCAGACTGCGATCACAGGGCTGAGATCGTCACACGGGGGTGACGTTCTCCGCCTGCGGACCCTTCGGGCCCTGCGTCACATCGAAGGAGACCTGCTGGTTCTCCTCGAGGGAACGGAAACCCGTGGCGTTGATCGCGGAGTAGTGGACGAAGACGTCGGGGCCGCCGCCTTCCTGGGCGATGAAGCCAAAGCCCTTTTCGGCGTTGAACCACTTCACGGTTCCGGTAGCCATAAGCCCTCCTTGGGCTCAAAGGGTTGCCCTGCTCCAGAACCTGCAAGTGTGAAAGCAGTGCCGCACAATGCATACGTCTGAAAATGTCAAGAGCCCGCGGTTACATGCTCCGCAGGCTCTGTACTGCAAGGGAAACCAAACTGCAACTTGCGGCGAGCCTAGCATGCAGGCAGCCGAAAGCAACAGAGCTCAAGATCACGTCACCCGGATGTTTGAAGATCCCTTGGGACGGTTGACCCGGGGGCGGAGTTCGAAGGGTACTCCAGCGGGTCTAGTCTCGCGATGTGGACAAATCTCGCACCCGGCCGCGCGTCGGCCACATCCAGTTCCTGAACTGCCTGCCCCTGTATTGGGGGCTCGCGAGAACGGGCACACTCCTCGACTTCGAGCTCACCAAGGACACCCCGGAGAAGCTCAGCGAGAAGCTGGTGCAGGGAGACCTCGACATCGGGCCCATCACCCTGGTCGAGTTCCTCAGGAACGCCGACGACCTGGTCGCCTTCCCCGACATCGCCGTCGGCTGCGACGGTCCGGTCATGTCCTGCGTGATCGTCTCGCAGGTCCCCCTGGAGAAGCTCGACGGAGCCCGCGTCGCCCTCGGCTCCACCTCCCGCACCTCCGTACGCCTGGCACAGCTGCTCCTCGCCGAGCGCTACGGCGTACGGCCCGACTACTACACGTGCCCGCCCGACCTCAGCCTGATGATGCAGGAGGCCGAGGCGGCCGTACTGATCGGCGACGCGGCCCTGCGGGCCAACCTGCTCGACGGGCCGCGTTTCGGGCTCCAGGTGCACGATCTGGGCGCGCTCTGGAAGGAATGGACGGGGCTGCCGTTCGTCTTCGCGGTCTGGGCCGCCCGCCGGGACTACCTGGAGCGGCAGCCGGTGATCACCCGCGAGGTCCACCAGGCCTTCCTGGCCTCCCGCAACCTCTCCCTGGACGAGGTCGGCAAGGTCGCCGAGCAGGCGGCCCGCTGGGAGGCGTTCGACGAGCGGGTGCTGGAGCAGTACTTCACCACCCTCGACTTCCGCTTCGGCGGGCCGCAGCTGAGCGCGGTCGCGGAGTTCGCCCGCCGGGTCGGCCCGACGACGGGCTTCCCGGCGGACGTGAAGGTGGAACTGCTCCGGCCGTGACCGCCCGGAGGGGCCACGGCCGGAGGGGTCACTGGTCGATGTCGAAGGCCTCCACCGTCGCCAGTCGTGTGCCGTCCTCGCCGCCGATCGCGTAGACGCAGTGGCGGCGCAGGTCGTCGGGGCACGGCGCGGACGTCGCGGCCAGCTCGGTGCGCCGAGTGGGCAGCTGTGGCAGCGTCCCCCAGATGTTGGCCGCCGGGTTGTACGTCTCCGTCGCGTCGAGCGGATTGCCGGCGGCGTTGGCGCCGCCGACCGCGTAGACGCAGCTCACGTCCTTCTGCGTGGGGCAGGGAGCGCCCGCTGCGGCGAGCTCGCTCCGCGGGGTGGGCAGGTCGGGCAGGGTCGCCCATACGCCGGCCACGGGGAGGAAGACCTCCACCCGGCGGCGCTCGGCGTTGGTCGTGCCACCGCCGACGGCGTACACGCAGAGCTCCTTCCGTCCGACGACGGCGGCGGGGCACAGAGCGGTGGCCGCGGCCAGGCCGCTGCGGATCGTCGGCAGGTCAGGCAGGTACTCCCACCGGTTCGTCTCCGGACTGTAGGCCTCGACCGTACGGTCCGCGGTGGTGGTGCCGCCGATCGCGTACACGCAGATGCCCTTGAGGCCCGTGACGTTCCTCGGGCAAGGGGCGGCCGCGCCGGCGAGATCGGTGCGCGCGGTGTTCAGCGGCGCGACGGGGGTCCAGACGTTGGTGGTGGGGTCGTAGGCCTCGACCGTGGTCAGCGGGATGCTGCCGTCGGTGCCGCCGAACGCGTACACGCAGGTACTGCGGTGGTCGCCGGTGCTTCCGTGGTCGTCGGTGCTTCCGTGGCCCCCGGCAGTGCCGTGTTCGCCGGTGCTCTCCTTTTCGCCGCCGCTGCCGGGGCAGGGCGCGGTGGCGGCCGCCAGGTCGCGGCGCTTGGTGTCGGGCGAGGCGACATTGATCCAGGTGTTGGTGGCGGGGTTGTAGGCCTGGACCGTGTTCACCACATTGGCGCCGGTGGTGGTGCCGTCGATCGCGTACACACAGGCGTCCGTGTCCTTGTCCTTGTGGCCCGGCGCGCCGGGGCAGGGCGCGGTCGCCGCCGCCAGGTGGGAACGACCGGTGTCCAGTGACGGCAGCGTCAGCCACGCCCCCTGCGCGCTCGCGAGCGTGGGGGGCAGGGCGAAGAGGGGGGTCATGACGGCGACCAGGAGCCGGTGCCTGTGTGAACGCCCCGTCGGGGCGGGTCTTCTCAGGATTTTCACGGTTGCTCTGTCCTTCCGTACCGGCGACTGTCCGTCAGGATCAGTGCCAGCATTGCCCCGGGTGTTGTCAGAGCACGACGATGAATCGCTTATACGACCTAATGCTTATATGCGATTGATGGGATCAGTGGGATCGATGGCGCAATTCGGGGGAGAGGGGAACGTCATGCACCCGCTCGGAGCCGATGAACCCACGGCCGTCGGGCCCTACCGGCTGCTCGGCCGGCTCGGTTCCGGCGGGATGGGCCGGGTGTACCTCGGCCGCAGCGCCGGAGGCCGCACGCTCGCCGTGAAGATCGTGCACCCGCACCTCGCGCTCGACGAGGAGTTCCGCGCCCGGTTCCGGCGCGAGGTCGAGGCCGCGCGCCGGGTGGGCGGCGCCTGGACCGCGCCGGTGCTGGACGCCGACCCGGAGGCACCGGTGCCGTGGGTGGCGACCGCGTACGCCGCCGGTCCCTCCCTGGCCTCGGCGGTCACCGCGGCCGGCGGGCCGCTGCCCGAACACACCGCACGGGTGCTGGGGGCGGGGCTCGCGGAGGCGCTGGCGGCCGTGCACGCGCTGGGCCTCGTGCACCGGGACGTCAAGCCGTCCAACGTGCTGCTGACGGTGGACGGCCCACTGCTCATCGACTTCGGCATCGCCCGCGCGACGGACGGCACGGCCTCGCTCACCTCCACCGGCGTCTCCGTCGGCTCGCCCGGCTACATGGCCCCCGAACAGATCCTCGGCAAGGGAGTGTCCGGCGCGGCCGACGTCTTCTCCCTCGGCGCGGTGCTGGCGTACGCGGCCACCGGCGAACCGCCCTTCCCCGGCGACTCGTCCGCCGCGCTGCTCTACAAGGTCGTGCACGAGGAGCCGGTGCTGGGGAAGTTGGGGGAGGGAGCGCTGCGGGAGGTCGTCGAGGCCTGCCTGGCCAAGGACCCGTCCGCCCGGCCGGCACCCGACGAGGTGGCCGGGCGGCTCGCACCCGACGGCGCGGCCCGGCTGGTGGCGGGCGGGTGGCTGCCGGGTGCGCTGGTGGAGCAGGTGGGGCGCAGCGCCGTACAGCTGCTCAACCTGGAGGCGGCGGGCGCGGAAGTCGTGGCGGCGTCGGGGCCGGTGGGGTTCAGCAGTGCGTCGGTGGGAGCGGGGGAGCCGGTGGCGGTGGAGGAGCCGGTGACCGTGGGGGAGTTCGGGCCGCCACCGGTGATGGACACGCCGGTGCGGACCTCTGGGACGTCCGGGGTGCCGGGGCCCCGGGACGCCGTGCCGGAGCGGCGGCACGAGGGGACCGAGCGGCCCGGGAAGGTGTCCCTCACCGTGTCGGCCGCGGCGGCGCCCGGGGAGGGCGGGCGCGTCCGGCGGGTCAGCTGCACGCTCGCGCTGGCGGTCGCGGGGGCGCTGGCCGCGGTGACGGTCGGCTCCGTGTTCGTCTTCGACCTGCTGCCGGGCGGCGGCGACCGCGGCGGCGCGGACAGCGCGAGCAGTGCCGAGTCGTCCGCCGCGTCCTCCGCCGCGCCCTCCGTCCCGGCCGCCGGTTCGGGCGGGCTCCCGGCGCGCTATGTCGGTGTCTGGGAGGGCGAGGGCAGCGGCCTCGGCGGCACCCTCCCCATGGGCACCTTCCGGGTCACGCTCCGGCAGACGACCGTGGGAGGGAAGCTGGGCGAACTGCGCCAGACCGACGTGCTCGGCGGGGTCTGCGTCGACGAGCTGACGCTGAAGCAGGTGACGGGGAAGGAGGTCGTCGCCACCTCGGTGGGCGCGAAGAGCAACCACGCGGGCTGCAACCCGGACCCCCACACCATCCGCTTCACCCCGACCGGCGACGACCTGACGTACAGCTCGGACAGCTCCGCGGAGGGCAACCCCGAGGCCCGCATGTCCAAGGTGGGATGACCCGTGTCACCGATGATCCCTAGCATGGCTCGCGTGATCCCCAGCATGGCTCGCGATGCTTACGCCGCCCGGTGACCTCGTGCTGATCGTCCTCGCCGCGCTGTGGGGCGCGACGGCGGGGGCGCTGCTGCCGAGGGCGGCGTACCGCTTCTCCGTACCCGTGGAGGAGGCGGACGGCGGCTGGCGGATGTCCTGCCCGACGGGGCATCCGGTACGGGGGTGGCTCGGGTGGGCGCGGTGCCGTCCGTGCGCCGCGTCCGGTGGGCCGGTGGCCGCGGCGGACGCCGGCCGCCTCGCGGCCACGGCCGCCACACCGTCGTACGGTCCCGGCGGTCTGCTCCTCCCCACCGTCACCGCGCTCGTCTGCGCGGCCCTCACCGCGGCCACGGGCACCCGGCCGGAGCTGGCGGTGTGGCTGCTGCTCGCGCCCGCCGGGGTGCTGCTGGCCGTCGTCGACCTGCGGGTGCAGAGGCTGCCCGACCCGCTCACCCTCCCCCTCGCGGCCGCCGCGCTCGCCCTCCTCGGCCCGGTAGCCCTGCTGCCCGAGCACGCCGGGAGCTGGACGACGGCCCTGCTGGGCGCGTCGGCCCTGGGCGCCGGTCATCTGCTCCTCCATCTGATCAACCCGGCCGGTCTCGCCTTCGGCGACGTGAAACTGGCCCTCGGGACGGGCGCCGTCCTCGGCTGGTACGGCTGGCCGACCCTCATGCTGGGTACCCTCGCCGCGTTCCTGCTGGGCGCGGTGTACGGGGGTGTGCTCGTCGTGCTGGGCCGGGCCGGGCGGGGGACGGCGATCGCGTTCGGGCCGTTCATGCTGGCGGGAACGCTCGCCGGGCTGCTGATCGGCGCGTACACGGCCTGAGGCGAGCCGGGCGAAAACGCTGGCGTAGGCTGGCTTTGTCCGCCCGCCCGTCTCCCACCACCACCCCTGTTTCGAAGGCGCTTCGCGCCCTGTTCTCATCAACCCTTGACGAAAGGGACGCTCCCGGTGACCGAGAAGGCCGACCTTCAGTCCGTCCTCGACCGCGCCGCCGCCGGTGGGCGGATCACCCCCGAGGAGGCGCTCGACCTCTACCGGGACGCGCCCCTGCACGCGCTGGGCGCCGCCGCCGACGCCGTACGCCGCCGTAAGTACGCCGGGATCGAGCACATCGCGACGTACATCATCGAGCGGAACATCAACTACACGAACGTGTGTGTCACGGCGTGCAAGTTCTGCGCCTTCTACTCGGCGCCGAAGGACACGGCCAAGGGCTGGACCCGCGACCTGGACGACATCCTGCGCCGGTGCGCCGAGACCGTCGAACTCGGCGGCACCCAGATCATGTTCCAGGGCGGCCACCACCCGGACTACGGCGTGGAGTACTACGAGAAGCACTTCGCCGCCATCAAGAAGGAGTTCCCGCAGCTCGTCATCCACAGCCTGGGGGCGAGCGAGGTCGAGCACATGGCCCGGATCTCGAAGGTGTCGGTCGAGGAGGCCATCACCCGGATCCACGCGGCCGGTCTCGACTCCTTCGCCGGCGCCGGCGCCGAACTCCTCCCCGAGCGGCCCCGCAAGGCCATCGCGCCGCTCAAGGAGAGCGGCGAGCGCTGGCTGGAGATCATGGAGACCGCGCATCGGCTGGGCGTCGAGTCGACGTCCACCATGCTGATGGGCACCGGCGAGACCAACGCCGAGCGCATCGAGCACCTGCGGATGATCCGTGACGTACAGGACCGGACGGGCGGCTTCCGCGCCTTCATTCCGTACACCTACCAGCCCGAGAACAACCACCTGAAGGGCCGCACCCAGGCGACCCTCTTCGAGTACCTGCGGATGATCGCCATCGCGCGGCTGTTCATGGACAACGTGCAGCACATCCAGGGCTCCTGGCTGACCACGGGCAAGGAGGTCGGCCAACTCTCCCTGCACTACGGCGCCGACGACCTCGGCTCGATCATGCTCGAGGAGAACGTCGTGTCGTCGGCCGGTGCCAGGCACCGTTCCAACCGGCTGGAGATCATCGACCTGATCCGCAAGGCGGGCCGGGTCCCCGCCCAGCGCGCGACGACCTACGAGCACCTCGTCGTCCACGACGACCCGGCGAACGACCCCGTCGACGAGCGGGTCGCCTCCCACATCTCCTCCACCGCCATCGAGGGCGGCACGGCCCACCCCGAGTTGAAGCTGCTGGCTTCCAACTAGGCCCGCGTTGCTGACGATCCACACGGCCGGCGAGGTCCGGCGCGCCTGGGACGACGAGCCCCTCGAGGAAGGCGCCGTCGTCGTCGAGGGCGCCCAAGTCGTCGCCGTGGGCCCGCTGGCGGAGGTCCGGGAGCGTTTCCCGGGCGCACGGGTGCGGAGCTGGCCGGGTGTGCTCGGGCCCGCCCGGGTCCACGAGGGGCCGCTCCCGGAGGCGCCGAGCCCCCGCGAACGCATCCACGCGGTACTGAAGTCCGGTGCGGTGGCGGTGCTTGCCGAGCACACCGGATCGGCGGACCTGCGAGCGGCGGCCGCCCGCAACGACGTCACCGTGCTGTCCGCGCCCCGCCCCACCGCCATCACCGACCTCGGCCGCGCCGACCTCGCCGTGTTCGACGAGGCCGGCACATGCGTCGCGACGGTCTGCGCGGGACGGCTCGTACACCGGCGGCGCTAGCGCCGTGACCGGGCAGGCCCGGGGGCCGTCAGCTGAACGCCTTCGCGAACGCACCCGAACTCTGGTCCACGCCGCTGCAGTTGGTGAGCGCGTCGTCGGTGGAGGTGCCGTCCGCGCACTGCTGGTCGCGGAAGGTCGCCCACATCGACACCCACGCGATCGACTTCTCCTCGGCGAACGCCCGCACCTCGGCCGCGTCGGCCAGCGAGAACGTCTCGTTGTCGACGTCGTTCGTGCCGATCATCGAGGTGAGCGCCATGGCCTTCCACGCGGTCTCGTCCGCCGTCCCGAACACCTCCCTCAACTGTGCCTGCGCGGCCTTCGCCGAGGTGATGGCGTACGTGCCCATGTCGCCGGTGTACGACTCCCCGTAGTTCATCGTCATGATGTTGACGGTGGAGACCTGCACGTCGTACTTGTTCGCCGACTCCAGCAGCGCGAGGCTGTCGTCGTCCAGCCCGGACGGCATCACCGGGAGGGTGAAGGAGACCTCCAGGTCGGGGCGGTCCTCCTGGAGCAGGGCGATCGCCTTGGAACGCAGGGCGACCGAGTCGGAGTCGGTCAGGGTGTCCCCCTCGATGTCGAAGTCGGCCTGGGCGGAACCGGCCGCGTCCAGCGCCTCGCCGTACGCCTTCGCCAGCGCGGAGGCGCTGTCACAGGTCGTCGCCAGCTCCTTGCCGGAGGCCCCGCCGAAGGAGACCCGGACCGTGGCCCCCGAGTCCGTCAGCGCCGTGACGCGGGACTTGACCGTCGAGTCGTCCACCGCGCTCGTCCCGTTCCACTTCGGCGTACAGCTGCTGCCGCCGGAGATGACGAAGGCCAGGTTGTACGTGGTGGGGGAGCCGGCGGAGTCGTTGTCGGAGGCCTCGGTCGCGCTGACGTACGGCGCGTAGGCGGTGGCCGAGGAGGCCGCCTCCGAGGCCGTCGCGGAAGGGGACGCCGAGCTCTTTCCGGGCGGCCCGGGTGCAGCGTCCGTACTGCCGTCGGACCCCGCGGAGCACCCCGCCGTGGCCAGGGCAAACAGGCAACCGAGCCCCGCCATCGGCTTCAGGAAACTCCTCATTAAACATGCACCCGCTCTCGTGATTTCTATCCAAGCGTGAAAAGGGAGTACGTATTCCAAGCGAAAATGTCTCACATGAAGCCGCACAAATTTTGAACAGGGAACGTACAGGTACGTCATGGACACTGCACTGTAAAAACGGACAATCACTCCCACAAAAGGGGCAATCAACGCTGCCTTATCGGGGCCCGTCTCCGCAGGCGTTCTGGGAAACTCTCAGGAAAGTGACAGATTAAGGAGTTTCTCATGGGTCTCTCACATGTGTTTCTGAGTTCCTGACACATAAAGCTTCACTAATATCCGGAGAATGCAATCCGAGTCATCCGAGCCTTCCCTCGACAGTCGTGACGCCGTTCGCGGTCGCCGTCGCAAACGCGGCGACGACTCCGCCGAGGGGCCCGTGTTCGTCGACAACTCCGGACGCCGGTCCAAGCTGCTGCGCCGGTTCGGCATCCTCGTCGGCGTCGGCTGCCTCGCCTACGCGGCCGTCCTCGGTGCCGCCTTCATGGGCTGGGGCACCTCGCTGACACCGTCCTCGCTGCTGCCGTTCGGCGGAAACGGCCAGAACCGACAAGGACCCGGGGGCGGCATCCGCCCCAACGGCGGTGTCGGCTACCAGGTGGGCGTGCCCGGCGGCGGCGGCCCGACCGCGGTGCCCACGGACATCGCCTCCCCGTCCGCCTCCGCCTCCGCCAACTGACGGGAACGCCCCACCGCCATGACGACGACCACGACCCCATCCCGCGGCCGCCGCCGCGCCCCCACCCGGATGAAACGGGCGGCGGGCAAGGCCGCGGCGCTGCAGAAACCCCGTGTCATCCTCGCCCTGCTGCTCCTGCTCGCGCTGACCAGCGTGATGCTGCTCGACGGCTATCTGCGCGCCGAAGTCGGCGGCGACGAGCGGGTGCGCACCGGCGCCAGCTCCAGCAAGGTCCCGGACAAGGTGCTCAACGGCGGCCCGATCCTCACCTTCCGCGGCGGCCAGGCCACCACGGTCTCCGTACCGGACAAGACGATCGCGCTCACCTTCGACGACGGTCCGAACCCGACCTGGACCCCGCAGGTGCTGAAGATCCTCGAGGAGTACGACGTCCCCGGCACGTTCTTCGTGGTGGGCTCGATGGTCTCGCGCTACCCGGGCATCGTGAAGGACATGGTCGACGAGGGGAACGAGGTGGGCATCCACACCTTCACCCACGTCGACCTCTCCTACCAGAGCGACGCCCGCGTCTCCCGCGAGATGACCCAGACACAGCTCGCGCTCGCGGGCGCGGCCGGCATCACGACCACGCTCTTCCGCGCCCCGTACTCCTCCGAGACGGACGCCATCGACAACTACAGCTGGCCCGTCTACCAGGAGCTCGGCAAGGACGGCTACACCAGCGTCTTCGTCGACACCGACAGCAACGACTGGAAGAAGCCCGGCGTCTCGAAGATCGTCAGCCAGGCCACTCCGGAAGACGGCAAGGGCGCGTCGGTGCTCTTCCACGACGCGGGCGGCGAGCGCTCGCAGACGATCAAGGCGCTGCCCAAGTACATCAAGAAGATGAAGGCGGCGGGGTACAGCTTCACCACCGTCAGCGGCGTGCTGCAGAAGCGGAACGGCGGGCAGGGCGCGAGCGCGCAGAACACGGCCGGTCAGCAGAACACGGCCGGCCGGCAGGCTTCCGGGGCCCCCGTCTCCGGGGAACAGCCCGGGGGCGTGCCCAACGCCGAGGGCGGTCTCGGCGGCGGCAACGGGTACGGCAACGGTACGGGCACGGGCACGGGCGTGGGGAACACACGCGATCCCCTCCAGGCCGCCCACCGCGACGCCACCGGTGTGACCCTCTACGAGGGCAAGGCCCTCATCGCGGCGGTCGCACTGGCCGAGTGGACCGTCCCGGCGCTCTCGGTCGGGCTGATGATCGTCGGCGTGGCCGTCATGGGCCGCTTCGGGATGATGCTCATCCTGGCCCGCCGCCACAACAGACTCCGCAACAAGCGCCGCTTCAGCTGGGGACCGACGGTCACCCGCCCGGTCACCGTGATCGTCCCGGCGTACAACGAGAAGGAGTGCATCGCCAACACGCTCCAGTCGCTGGCGCAGAGCACCCACCCGATCGAGATCATCGTGGTCGACGACGGGTCCACGGACGGCACGTCCGAGATCTCGCGCGAGGCGGCGATGTCCCTCGGCATGACGAACGTCCGGGTCATCCGGCAGGAGAACGCGGGCAAGCCGGCCGCCCTCAACAACGGTGTCCGCAACGCCAGTTACGACATCGTCATCATGATGGACGGCGACACCGTCTTCGAGCCGGACGCCGTGCACCAGCTCGTGCAGCCCTTCGCCGACCCGAAGGTCGGCGCGGTCGCCGGCAACGCCAAGGTCGGCAACCGCAACACGATCATCGGCGCCTGGCAGCACATCGAGTACGTGATGGGCTTCAACCTCGACCGCCGGATGTACGACCTGCTGCGCTGCATGCCGACCATCCCCGGCGCGATCGGCGCGTTCCGCCGGGACGCCGTGCTGGAGGTCGGCGGCATGAGCGAGGACACCCTCGCCGAGGACACCGACATCACCATCGCCATGCACCGGGCGGGCTGGCAGGTCGTGTACCAGGAGCACGCAAAGGCCTGGACGGAGGCGCCCGGCTCCCTGAAACAGCTGTGGTCCCAGCGCTACCGCTGGTCGTACGGCACCATGCAGGCCCTGTGGAAGCACCGCAAGTCCCTCACGGACAAGGGTCCTTCGGGCCGCTTCGGCCGCGTGGGCATGCCGCTGGTGGTCCTCTTCCAGATCATCACGCCGGTCTTCGCCCCGCTCATCGACGTCTTCACCGTCTACTCGATGATCTTCATCGACTTCCAGGCGGCCCTGCTGGCCTGGCTGGCGGTCCTGGGCGTCCAGCTCGGCTGCGCGGCGTACGCCTTCCACCTGGACAAGGAGAAGTACCGCTACCTGCTGATGATGCCTCTGCAGCAACTGGCCTACCGCCAGATGATGTACCTCGTCCTCATCCACTCCTGCATCACGGCCCTCACAGGTGGCCGTCTGCGCTGGCAGAAACTGAAGCGGACCGGCGAGGTCGGCACTCCGGCGGGAGCGAGCGGATGAGCTGGGAACAGCAGGGCTACGGGCCTCAGCAGGGGCACGTGTCCCAACAGGGCTACGCGCCTCAGCAGGGCTACGGGCCCCAGCAGCCCTATCCGCAGGGGTACGACTACGGCCAGCAGCAGTACGCGCAGCAGCCGTATCCCCAGGAGTACGGGGCGTACGGGGAGTTCGGGGAGTACGGGCAGGGCGTCGCCGTCGAGGAGACGGCACCCCTGCCGGTGGTGGAGCCGGAGCCGGAGTCGGAACCGGCAGCCGAGGTGACGGACGCCAAGGAGGCCAAGGAGGCCAAGGAGGCCAAGGAGGCCAAGGAGGCCGAGCCGGTACCGCCGCAGCGGGACCGCTACTTCGACACCCTTCGTGCCCTCGCCCTCATCCGCGTCGTCACCTACCACACCTTCGGCTGGGCCTGGGCCGGCATGGTCTTCCCCTCCATGGGCATCATGTTCGGCCTGGCCGGCACCCTGATGGCGAAGTCCCTGGAGCGCCCCGCGCTCAAGGTCGTCAAGAGCCGGTTCCGTCGACTCCTGCCACCCTTCTGGTTCTGGGGCGTCTTCGTCGTCCTCGCGATGCTGATCCACGACTGGATGCCGAACTGGGAGATCGTCTACTGGATCGTCCCGCTGGGCGACCCCCCGGGCAACGCCTGGGGCGAGCAGGCCTGGGAGATCCTCTGGTACCTGCGCACCTACCTCTGGTTCGTCCTGCTGTCCCCCCTTCTCCTGCGTGCGTTCCGCCTGGCGCCCCTCCCGGTGCTCGGCCTCTCGCTCGCCCCGATCCTCGTCCTGAACTTCGTCTGGTCGGGCCCGGACAACCGGCTCGGCACCGCGATGTGGGACCTGTCGACGTACCTCTTCTGCTGGATGCTCGGCTTCGCGCACCGCGACGGCGTGCTGCAGCGGCTCAAGCCTGCCGTCGTCGTCGTGCTCTCGCTCGCGGCGATCGGTTTCGGCGGCTGGTACGCCTTCTCGCACCAGGCCGACTTCGGCACCTACGACCTGGACGAGGACCCGCTCGCGCAGGCCTTCTGGTCGGCCGGTTTCGTGCTGCTGCTGATGTGGGCGAAGGCGTACTTCGGGATCGACTTCGCCTGGCTGACCCGCCTGCGCCGGACGAACCGGATCGTCACCGTCTTCAACGCCCGCGCGGTCACGATCTACCTCTGGCACCAGATCGCCCTGATCCTCGCCGTCCCGCTGATCGACCGGTTCTGGGACGTGCCCGCCTTCGAGAAGTACCTCCCGCTGGAGAGCCAGTGGTTCATGTTCGGCATCAGCTGGGTGCTGATCGGCGGCTTCGTGCTGGCATGCGGGTGGGTGGAGGACGTGGCGGCGAAGAAGAAGCCGAGACTTCTCCCGTGAGGACGTGCTGTAAGAATGACGAGGTGACCCGCGCCTCCCTGAACAAGCAGCCCCATGAAGTCGCCTCGATGTTCGACCGCGTGGCGGAACGGTACGACCTGACGAACGACGTGCTGTCGCTCGGCCAGGACCGGAGGTGGCGCAAGGAGGTGGCGAGGGCGGTCGACGCCCGCCCGGCGCAGAAGGTTCTGGACCTCGCCGCGGGCACGGCGACCTCCTCCCTCCCCTTCGCGCAGACCGGTGCCTACGTCGTCCCCTGCGACTTCTCCCTCGGCATGCTCCAGGTCGGCAAGCAGAAGCACACCTGGCTGCCCTTCACGGCCGGCGACGCGACCCGGCTGCCCTTCAAGGACGACACCTTCGACGCCGTCACGATCTCCTTCGGCCTGCGCAACGTGCAGGACTTCGACGCGGCCCTGCGCGAGATGTACCGGGTGACGAGGCCGGGCGGGCGGGTCGTGATCTGCGAGTTCTCCCATCCGACCTGGGCGCCCTTCCGTACCGTCTACACCGAGTACCTGATGCGGGCCCTGCCCCCGGTCGCGCGCGCGGTCTCCTCCAACCCCGACGCGTACGTCTACCTCGCCGAGTCCATCCGCGCCTGGCCCGACCAGGCCGCACTGGCCGAGCACCTGCGCAAGGCCGGCTGGTCCAAGGTCGCCTGGCGCAACCTCACCGGCGGCGTGGTGACCCTGCACCGCGGCTTCAAGCAGCCCTGAACCACCTGGCGTCCCTGGGCCACCTGGCGTCCCTGAGGGCCCCGTGGTCCCCGAGAGGCCTGTCGGCTCTGATCGGGCCTCTCGGCTCTGGTCGGGCCCGTCGGCCCCGATCGGGCTTCGGCCGTCTGCCGGCCCTTACATGGCGATCGGTTCGAAGGGGTCCGGTCGGCGGTCCAGCTCGCGCTGCAGCCCGCCTCCGCCCGGTCTCGGTACGCGCGGCTCGCGGACTCCCGCGCCTCCGCCGCCCTCGCCCTCGGCGAAGTCGAACCACACGGTGACGACGGCCCCGCGCGGCACCTCCACCCCGGGCGGTGGGTACTGCCGTACGACGTAGTCGACGACGGCGCGGTGGAAGTCGGGCCGGTCGGGTGCGGCCAGCAGCACGCCTTGCGCCATGGCCGTCTCGCGCGCGTCCACGGCCATCAGACCGACGAACCGCGGCACGCGCACTTCGGGTGTTTTGGGCGGTATGAGCACAGATGTCACCCCCAGCGGTACTGGAAGGGTAACCGCCTGGGGGTGCCGTTCGGAAGCGCTGAGTGTTGATCCGTGACTTTTTGCTACTCAGCGTAATCAAATCTGGGGTGTGGAGCGGCTTACGAGGCCTGGAGGTCCAGCCGGTAGCAGTGCCCCTCCCGTCCCGACTCCGGGGTCCTGAAGACCTCCGCGAGCCGCATGCCCAGACGCTGGGTCACCGCGATCGACCGGGCATTCGTGGACTGCACCATCGCCACCACGCTCGGCACCCCGGCCGCCCGCACCCGCTCGATCGTCATCCGCGCGGCCGCCGTGGCATACCCCTGCCCCCAGTGTTCCCGGCCGAGCCGCCACCCGATCTCGATCTCGCCGGCCGGCCCCCACGTCTGCTCCCACGGCTGCGCGCCGGTGAACCCGACGACCCGGTCCTCCCCGTCCAGCATGGTCCACAGGCAGAAGCCGCGCTCCGCGTCGTGCCGGCGCTGGCGGGCGGTGAGCTCCTCGTAGACCGAGAGCTCCGCGGGCCGGCCGCCGTGGAACTCCATGACGTCCGGGTGGCCGAAGATCCGGTGCCAGGCGACCGCGTCCTCGTCCGTGGGGACACGCAGCCGTACTACGGGGAGAGCTCGGTTCACGGGGCAGCCCTTCAGCCGGGTGATCAATTCTGCTGAATAGACTGCCCATGTCCAGTGCCGGTCGGCACGCAGATTCCGAACTTGGGGAGATCCCGCCGTGACCGAGCCCCTCTCCGAAAACACCGCCGATGTGATCGTCGTCGGCGCGGGGCCAGCCGGCTCCACGACCGCCTACTACCTCGCCAAGGCCGGACTCGACGTACTCCTGCTGGAGAAGACCGAGTTCCCGCGGGAGAAGGTCTGCGGCGACGGCCTCACCCCGCGCGCCACCAAGCAGCTCGTGGCCATGGGCATCGACATCTCCGAGGAGGCCGGCTGGCTGCGCAACAAGGGGCTGCGCATCATCGGCGGCGGGGTCCGCCTCCAGCTGGACTGGCCGGATCTCGCCTCCTTCCCGGACTACGGCCTCGTCCGCAAGCGCGACGACTTCGACGAGCAGCTCGCCCGCCAGGCCCAGAAGGCCGGCGCCCGTCTCTACGAGCGCTGCAACGTCGGCGCCCCGATCGTCGACGACCGCACCGGCCGGATCACCGGTGTGCACGCCAAGCTCGGCGAGGAGAAGCGCGAAGTCACCTTCCACGCCCCCTTGGTGGTGGCCGCCGACGGCAACTCGACCCGGCTGTCGCTCGCGATGGGCCTGCACCGCCGCGAGGACCGCCCGATGGGCGTCGCGGTCCGCACCTACTTCACCTCCCCGCGCCACGAGGACGACTACCTGGAGTCCTGGCTGGAGCTGTGGGACCGCCGGGGGCCGGGCGAGGACCGGCTGCTGCCCGGCTACGGCTGGATCTTCGGCATGGGCGACGGTACTTCGAACGTCGGCCTCGGGGTTCTGAACACCTCCGCCTCCTTCAAGGAGCTCGACTGGCGCGAGGTCCTCAAGGCGTGGTGCGCGTCCATGCCGGAGGACTGGGGCTACACCCCCGAAAACATGACCGGCCCGATCCGCGGCGCCGCCCTGCCCATGGCCTTCAACCGCAAGCCGCACTACACCAAGGGCCTCCTGCTGGTCGGTGACGCCGGCGGCCTGGTGAACCCGTTCAACGGCGAGGGCATCGCCTACGCCATGGAGTCCGGCCAGATCGCCGCCGAGGTCATCGTCCAGGCCCACGCGCGTGCCACCCCCGCCCAGCGCGAACTGGCCCTGCGCCGCTACCCGCAGATCCTCGCGGACACCTACGGCGGCTACTACACGCTGGGCCGCGCCTTCGTGAAGCTCATCGGCAACCCGAAGGTCATGAAGATCGCCGCTCAGCGCGGTCTCACCCACCCGCTGTTGATGAAGTTCACGCTGAAGATGCTCGCCAACCTGACCGACCCGACGGGCGGCGACGCGATGGACCGCATCATCAACGGGCTGAGCAAGGTGGCCCCGAAGGCCTGAGACGGAGCCGTGGGCCCACGGTCCCAGGCCGCATCGGCCGTGAGCGAAGCCGCCTTGGCGGCCCGGCGCGCGAACACCTCGTCCCGCCGGTCCGCCATCTGCCGCGGTGCGTCGCTCCGGCTCCGTCGGCGTCCCCTGGACGCACACACACGGCTGGTTGAAGGCAGCGCGAAGGGCCGCTGCCCCCGAGTGGCTGCGGCCCTTACGCGCGAGAGTCGCGGGGGTGCTGTCAGAGCACCCGCACCGCGCCGCTCGGCGGGTCGTACGAGAGAGGCTTCTCGACCACACCGGTGGACGGGTTCTGCGCGCCGACGAACATGCCGTCGCCGACGTAGATCGCCACGTGGTACGCGCTGCCCGCGCTTCCCCAGTACAGGATGTCGCCCGGCTGCAGGTTGTCCAGCGAGACCTGGGTACCGAAGGTCGACTGGTCCTGCGAGACGCGCGGCAGGTCGACGCCGACCTGCTTGAAGGCGGTCTGCATGAGACCCGAGCAGTCCCAGGAGTTGGGGCCCGTGCCGCCGGAGACGTAGGCGTCGCCGATCTGAGCCTTGGCGAAGGCGATGACGGCCGCGGCCGACCCGGTCGCCGTGGAGCTGCTCGTGCTGGTGGAGCTGCTGCTGCTCGCCGTGGAGCTGAGCGTGGTCCGCTCGGCGGAGCGCGTGGCCCGCTCGGCGGCGGCCTTGCGGGCGGCCTCGGCCTTCTTCTTCGCCTCGGCCTTCTTGGCGTCGGCGAGGTCCTTCTTGGCCTCCTTGGCGGCGGCAGCGGCGGCCGCGTCACGCTCGGCGTTGAGCTGGTAGTTCGCGGCAGCCTGCTGCGTGGCCTGTGCGGACTGCGCCACCTGGGCGGCCAGGTCGCCGGTGAACACGGGCAGTTCGAGCGTCTGTGTCACCGGCTCGGCGGCGTTGGCCGAACCGGCCGCCGTGGCGACGGCCAGCGTGCCGAGTACACCACTGGCGACTCCGGTCCGCATCGCGATCGTCGACGCGCTGCGGCGGGGTTTCCGGTGGCTGCGTATGTGAGCGGTGTGGGACATGAGTCCAACCGGTATCAGGGGCTCCTCCATACCTACAAGAAACGTGTGCTGCGCCACATTTGTTCAACGCGACCCCCGAACGCCGTTCACGCCGCTCTTTATTGACGCCGTAACGGACATTGCAGACACGGGTGATCAGGCCTGTGATCAAGGCCTTTCACTGTTACGTCCGAATTGCCCTCGGCCTACCATCGGTTGGGATCGTTGGCCAACCCCGGTTCTCATGGGTCTCTCATCGATGTGGCGGAGGTCACGGAAAGGTCACCGGCAGGGGTGCGTCACGCGCGTAGATCGACTGGTCGCGGGAGTCCCCGTCCGCTCGTGAATGTGTGCACGTGTCCACATCCGGCTTACGCCTCCCTCTGATGTGTGAACGCGGGCCACTATCAGCCCATGATGTCCATCGCCAATTTGCATGCAAGGGAACTCTCTTGATATTGAGACGCCCCTCTCGGCCTGCGGCGACGAGCGCAAATGTCACTTCTTGTGATCACTCTGACGCTTCGAGTACGAAGATCACCGCTGATATGACTTCATGATCCTTCGTCAGGTGGTGGAGATCACAAAGCTTGTGCAATACCCCGTGTCGCAGATCACAGAGTGGCGGGCATAGGATGCGAGGCAGTTGGGCTTGTGACCTGCTTCACATGTTCGCGATCTTCGTCGGGACGGGCGAGGTTCGTGGGGCCGGTGAGGCTGGTGTGAGTCCGATGCCATCGCCAGCAGTCAGTGCCGACTGAGAGGAGCGAGGAGCGGTGAACGCGTATGCGCCCATCCTCGTACTGGGAGCCCTCGGGGCAGGCTTTGCGATCTTCTCCGTGGTCATGGCCACGCTGATCGGGCCGAAGCGGTACAACCGCGCCAAGCTCGAGGCCTATGAGTGCGGTATCGAGCCGACCCCCACGCCGGCCGGCGGCGGGCGCTTCCCCATCAAGTACTACCTGACGGCGATGCTCTTCATCGTCTTCGACATCGAGATCGTCTTCCTCTACCCCTGGGCCGTCACCTTCGACGCCCTGGGTGTTTTCGGGCTCGTGGAGATGCTGCTCTTCGTGCTCACCGTCTTCGTCGCGTACGCGTACGTATGGCGGCGCGGCGGCCTGGAATGGGACTGAGGGGCCTTTAGTCATGGGACTCGAAGAAAAACTGCCGAGCGGCTTCCTGCTGACCACCGTCGAACAGGCCGCGGGCTGGGTGCGCAAGGCATCCGTCTTCCCCGCCACCTTCGGCCTCGCCTGCTGCGCCATCGAGATGATGACCACCGGCGCAGGCCGCTACGACCTGGCGCGCTTCGGCATGGAGGTCTTCCGTGGATCACCGCGCCAGGCCGACCTGATGATCGTGGCCGGCCGGGTGAGCCAGAAGATGGCGCCGGTGCTGCGGCAGGTCTACGACCAGATGCCGAACCCGAAGTGGGTCATCTCCATGGGCGTGTGCGCGTCCTCGGGCGGCATGTTCAACAACTACGCGATCGTCCAGGGCGTCGACCACATCGTCCCCGTCGACATCTACCTCCCCGGCTGCCCCCCGCGCCCCGAGATGCTGATGGACGCGATCCTCAAGCTGCATCACAAGATCCAGAACTCCAAGCTGGGCGTGAACGCCGAGGAAGCGGCCCGTGAGGCGGAGGAAGCGGCCCTCAAGGCCCTGCCCACGATCGAGATGAAGGGGCTGCTGCGGTGAGCGACGCGAACAACGCCGGCGCATCGGCGAACGGCGTGAACGGCTCCTCGAACGGGGTGAACGGCTCCTCGGGCGGGGCGAACGGCGTGAACCCCGAGAGGGACCTCTCCGTCGAGAACCTTCCGGGCCAGCGTGGCCAGGGCGGCGAGGAGGTCCGCGTGCAGCGCGGGATGTTCGGCGCCGACAACGGCGGCGACACCTCCGGCTACGGCGGCCTGGTCCGCTCGGTCCGCCTCCCCGGCCCGGCCGCCCGGCCCTATGGAGGCTGGTTCGACGAGGTCGCCGACGAACTGGAAGGCGCGCTGGAGGAGCAGGGCCTGCTTCCCGGGAACGCCATCGAGAAGACGGTCGTCGACCGCGGCGAGCTCACCTTCCACATCGAGCGCGAACACCTGCACCGCGTCGCCCGCACCCTGCGCGACGACCCGGCCCTGCGCTTCGAGCTCTGCATGGGGGTGAGCGGAGTCCACTACCTCGGCGACAAGGGCCGCGAGCTGCACGCCGTCTACCACCTGCGCTCGATCACCCACAACCGGCAGATCCGCCTCGAGGTCAGTGCGCCGGACGCCGACCCGCACATCCCGTCCCTGGTCGGCGTGTACCCGACGAACGACTGGCACGAGCGCGAGACCTACGACTTCTTCGGGATCGTCTTCGACGGTCACCCGGCCCTGACGCGGATCATGATGCCGGACGACTGGCAGGGCCATCCGCAGCGCAAGGACTACCCCCTCGGCGGCATCCCCGTCGAGTACAAGGGCGCCCAGATCCCGGCTCCGGACCAGCGGAGGTCGTACTCGTGAGCACACAGTCAGCATCCGCCCGGGAAACCACCGAGGGCACCGTATACACGGTCACCGGCGGTGACTGGGACGAGGTCGTCCAGTCCGCGGCCCGCGCCGACGACGAGCGCATCGTCGTCAACATGGGCCCCCAGCACCCCTCCACCCACGGCGTGCTCCGCCTGATCCTGGAGATCGAGGGAGAGACGGTCACCGAGGCCCGCTGCGGCATCGGCTACCTCCACACCGGTATCGAGAAGAACCTCGAGTTCCGCACGTGGACGCAGGGCACCACGTTCGTGACGCGCATGGATTACCTGACGTCCTTCTTCAACGAGACCGCCTACTGTCTCGCCGTCGAGAAACTCCTCGGCATCGAGGACCAGATCCCCGAGCGTGCCAAGATCATCCGGGTGCTCCTGATGGAGCTGAACCGGATGTCCTCCCACCTGGTGTGCATCGCCACCGGCGGCATGGAGCTCGGCGCCACCACGATCATGATCTACGGCTTCCGTGACCGGGAGATGATCCTCGACATCTACGAGCTCATCACGGGCCTGCGGATGAACCACGCGTACATCCGCCCCGGCGGACTCGCCCAGGACCTGCCGCCCGGCGCGGTGGACCACATCCGCGAGTTCGTGAAGAAGATGAAGAAGAACCTTCCCGAGTACGACAAGCTCGCCACCGGGAACCCCATCTTCAAGGCCCGTATGCAGGACGTCGGCTACCTCGACCTGGCGGGCTGCATGGCCCTCGGCGCCACCGGCCCCATCCTGCGCTCCACCGGTCTCCCGCACGACCTGCGCAAGGCCCAGCCGTACTGCGACTACGAGACGTACGACTTCGACGTCCCCACGGCCGACACCTGCGATTCCTACGGCCGCTTCCTGATCCGGCTGGAGGAGATGCGCCAGTCGCTCCGCATCGTCGAACAGTGCCTGGACCGGCTCCAGCCCGGCCCGGTCATGGTCGGCGACAAGAAGATCGCCTGGCCGGCCCAGCTCGCCCTGGGACCGGACGGACTGGGCAACTCCCTCGACCACATCAAGAAGATCATGGGCACCTCCATGGAGGCCCTGATCCACCACTTCAAGCTGGTGACCGAGGGTTTCCGCGTCCCGCCGGGACAGGCGTACGCGGCGGTCGAGTCGCCCAAGGGCGAACTCGGGGTGCACGCCGTTTCCGACGGAGGCACCCGCCCCTACCGGGTCCACTTCCGCGACCCGTCCTTCACCAACCTGCAGGCCATGGCGGCGATGTGCGAGGGCGGCCAGGTCGCCGACGTCATCGTCGCCGTCGCGTCCATCGACCCCGTGATGGGAGGCGTCGACCGGTGACCACCTCTTCTTCCGAGCGGGGCGTCAGCCTGGGCATGCCCGAACTGCCCGCGCCCGCCTACCCGGACGACGTCCGGGCCAGGCTGGAGGCGGACGCGCGCGACGTCGTCGCCCGCTACCCCGACTCCCGGTCCGCGCTCCTGCCGTTGCTGCATCTCGTGCAGTCGGAGGAGGGCCACGTCACGCGCACCGGGATGCAGTTCTGCGCGGACGTGCTCGGCCTGACCACGGCCGAGGTCACCGCGGTCGCCACCTTCTACACCATGTACCGGCGCCGGCCGAGCGGTGACTACCAGGTGGGCGTCTGCACCAACACCCTGTGCGCGGTGATGGGCGGCGACGCGATCTTCGAGTCGCTTCAGGAGTACCTCGGCGTCGGCAACGGCGAGACCACCGACGACGGAAAGATCACCCTGGAGCACATCGAGTGCAACGCGGCCTGCGACTTCGCGCCGGTCGTGATGGTCAACTGGGAGTTCTTCGACAACCAGACCGTGCAGAGCGCGAAGCGCCTGGTGGACGACCTGCGGGGCGGACACGAGGTGTCGCCCACGCGCGGGGCGCCGCTGTGCACCTTCAAGGAGACCGCCCGGATCCTGGCCGGATTCCCCGACGCACGGGACGGCGCCGTCGAGGCGGGCGGCAGCGCGGGACCGGCGTCGCTGGTGGGCCTCCGCCTGGCCAGGGGAGAGACCCCGTCCGCGCGCGTGGTCCACCCGCGGGACGGCGGGCCGCACGACGAACCGCAGGACAGGGCGCCGGGCGACGCGACAGCGCACCAGCCGTCGCCGGCCGAGCACCTCAGTTCACATGACGCGCCGCAGGACACATCGGCCTCCGACCCCGCCCATCCGGCAGGGCCCGCCGCCGAGGAGGGGGAGTGATGACCTTGGCACCCGAGCTGAAAGGCAGCAGCCCCGAGAAGCTGCTCGCACCCGTGCTGTCGGCCTTCTGGGACGAGGAGAGGTCCTGGTCGCTGGACGTCTACCGAAGGCACGAGGGATACGAGGGACTCCGCAAGGCGCTCGCCATGTCCCCCGACGAAGTGATCGCGTACGTCAAGGAATCCGGTCTGCGCGGGCGCGGCGGCGCGGGGTTCCCGACGGGAATGAAATGGCAGTTCATTCCCCAGGGTGATGGAAAGCCGCACTATCTAGTTGTCAACGCCGACGAATCGGAGCCGGGCACCTGCAAGGACATCCCGCTCCTCTTCGCGAACCCGCATAGCCTCATCGAGGGCATTGTGATCGCGTGTTATGCCATCAGGTCTTCGCATGCCTTCATCTATCTGCGCGGTGAAGTCGTCCCTGTTCTGCGGCGGTTGCACGAGGCCGTGCGTGAGGCCTACGCGGCGGGCTACCTCGGCGAGAACGTCCTCGGCAGCGGACTCGACCTGGAACTCACCGTGCACGCCGGCGCGGGGGCGTACATCTGCGGTGAGGAGACCGCGCTGCTGGACTCCCTCGAAGGCCGCCGTGGTCAACCGCGGCTGCGTCCCCCCTTTCCTGCGGTCGCAGGCCTCTATGCCTGCCCGACTGTTGTGAACAACGTCGAGTCCATCGCGTCGGTTCCCGCCATCCTGAAAAACGGGAAAGAATGGTTCAGGTCGATGGGCAGCGAGAAGTCCCCGGGCTTCACGCTCTACTCGCTCAGCGGCCATGTCGCCAGCCCCGGCCAGTACGAGGCCCCGCTCGGCATCACCCTCCGCCAGCTCCTCGAGATGAGCGGTGGCATGCGACCGGGCCACCGCCTGAAGTTCTGGACGCCGGGCGGCTCCTCGACCCCGATGTTCACCGACGAGCACCTCGACGTCCCGCTCGACTACGAAGGAGTGGGCGCCGCGGGTTCCATGCTCGGCACGAAAGCACTCCAGTGCTTCGACGAGACGACCTGTGTGGTGCGCGCCGTCACCCGGTGGACCGAGTTCTACGCCCACGAGTCCTGCGGCAAGTGCACACCCTGCCGCGAAGGCACCTACTGGCTCGTGCAGTTGCTGCGCGACATCGAGGCCGGCAAGGGCGTGATGTCCGACCTCGACAAGCTGAACGACATCGCCGACAACATCAACGGCAAGTCGTTCTGCGCCCTCGGTGACGGCGCCGCCTCGCCGATCTTCTCCTCGCTCAAGTACTTCCGTGCGGAGTACGAGGAGCACATCACGGGCCGGGGCTGCCCCTTCGACCCGGCGAAGTCGACGGCCTGGGCCGACCGCCCGGAGGTGAACGCATGACAGTGACCACCAGCGCTCCCTCGGGAGGGGGAGAGGCGGCGGTCCCGCCGGAGGACCTCGTGACGCTGACGATCGACGGCGCGGAGATCAGTGTGCCCAAGGGCACTCTGGTCATCCGGGCCGCCGAGCAGCTCGGCATCGAGATCCCCCGCTTCTGCGACCATCCCCTCCTCGACCCGGCCGGCGCCTGCCGCCAGTGCATCGTCGAGGTCGAGGGCCAGCGCAAGCCGATGGCGTCCTGCACGATCACGTGCACGGACGGGATGGTGGTGAAGACCCACCTCACCTCGCCGGTCGCCGAGAAGGCGCAGCACGGTGTGATGGAGCTGCTCCTCATCAACCACCCGCTGGACTGCCCGGTCTGCGACAAGGGCGGCGAGTGCCCCCTGCAGAACCAGGCGATGTCGCACGGACAGGCCGAGTCCCGCTTCGAGGGCCGCAAGCGCACGTACGAGAAGCCCGTCCCGATCTCCACGCAGGTCCTGCTCGACCGTGAGCGGTGCGTGCTGTGCGCCCGCTGCACCCGGTTCTCCAACCAGGTCGCGGGCGACCCGATGATCGAGCTGATCGAGCGGGGCGCGCTGCAGCAGGTCGGTACCGGTGAGGGCGACCCGTTCGAGTCGTACTTCTCCGGCAACACCATCCAGATCTGCCCGGTCGGCGCGCTGACCTCGGCGGCGTACCGATTCCGCTCCCGCCCCTTCGACCTGGTCTCCACGCCCTCGGTGTGCGAGCACTGCTCCGGCGGCTGCGCCACGCGCACCGACCACCGGCGCGGCAAGATCATGCGGCGCCTGGCGGCGAACGACCCCGAGGTCAACGAGGAGTGGATCTGCGACAAGGGGCGTTTCGGGTTCCGCTACGCGCAACAGCGCGACCGGCTTCAGACGCCCCTGGTGCGCAACGCCGAGGGCGAGCTCGAACCGGCGTCCTGGCCGGAGGCGCTGCAGATCGCCGCACAGGGACTGCTCGCCTCGCGCGGCCGGACCGGCGTCCTGACCGGCGGCCGGCTCACCATCGAGGACGCGTACGCGTACAGCAAGTTCGCGCGCGTGGCGCTCGACACCAACGACATCGACTTCCGCGCGCGCGTGCACAGCGGAGAGGAGGCCGACTTCCTGGCGGCACGGGTGGCGGGCCGCGGCCGTGACCTCGACGGTGCGGGCGTCACGTACACCTCGCTGGAGAAGGCGCCCGCCGTCCTGCTGGTCGGCTTCGAGTCCGAGGAGGAGGCGCCCGGCGTCTTCCTGCGGCTGCGCAAGGCCTGGCGGAGGCACGGGCAGCGGGTGTTCTCGCTCGCCACGTACGCCACTCGTGGCCTGGATAAGGCGGGCGGCACGCTGCTGCCGGCCGCCCCGGGCACCGAGACCGAGTGGCTGGACGCGCTCGCCGGCGGTGTCGGGCTGGAGGAATCCGGCCACAGGGCCGCCGAGGCGCTGCGGACCGAGGGTGCGGTGATCGTCGTCGGAGAGCGGCTGGCCGGGGTGGCCGGCGGGCTCACCGCGGCCGTACGCGCCGCGAACGCCACCGGCGCGGGGCTGGTGTGGATTCCGCGCCGGGCGGGGGAGCGGGGCGCGATCGAGGCGGGCGCGCTGCCGTCGTTGCTGCCGGGCGGACGTCCGGCCACCGACCCGCGCGCGCGGGAGGAGGTCGCGGCCGCCTGGGGTGTCGCCGAACTCCCGGACCGCTACGGCCGGGACACCGGACAGATCGTCGAGGCCGCCGCGGCCGGTGAGCTGCAGGCGCTGCTCGTCGCGGGGGTGGAGGTCGCCGACCTGCCCGACCCGGCACGCGCGCGTGCGGCGCTCGCCGAGGCGGGCTTCGTGGTGTCGCTGGAGCTGCGGCCCAGCGAGGTCTCGCGGCACGCGGACGTCGTCCTGCCTGTCGCGGCGGTCGCCGAGAAGGCGGGTGCCTTCCTCAACTGGGAGGGCCGGGTCCGCTTCTTCGAGGCCGCCCTCAAGCCCGAGCAGATGACCCGCCGCCTGGCGCCGTCCGACGCGCGCGTGCTGCAGATGCTCGCCGACGCCATGGACGTCCACCTCGGCCTGCCGGACCTGCGCACCGCGCGTGCGGAGCTCGACCGGCTCGGCGCCTGGGACGGTCCGCGGGGCACCGAGCCCCTGGAGACGGGCGGTGTCCTGCCCAGGCCCGCCGCCGGGGAAGCCGTCCTGGCCGGGCACCGGCTGCTGCTCGACCAAGGCCTCCTCCAGGAGGGCGACGAGGCGCTCGCCGGCACCCGGCACGCCGCACACGCGCGCGTGTCCGCCGCCACGGCCGCCGAAGCGGGCGTCGAGGACGGTGCCGTACTCGCCGTGACCGGCACCACCGGGACGGTCGAACTACCCCTCAGGATCACCGAGATGCCCGACCGCGTGGTCTGGCTCCCACTGAACTCCACCGGCGGCGGCGTCGCCTCCGACTCCGGGGCCACCCCCGGCTCCCTCGTCCGCATCGGCCCGGCGACGCCCGCCACCGACGCACCGAAGGAGGTGGAGGAATGAGCCCGTACCTCGCCGCCGAAGACCTCTCGATGTTCGGCCGCGACCCCTGGTGGCTGGTCGTCGTCAAGGCGGTCTTCTGCTTCGCCTTCCTGATGGTGACCGTGCTGTTCTCCATCGTCTGGGAGCGCAAGGTCGTCGCCTGGATGCAGTTGCGCGTCGGCCCCAACCGGCACGGCCCCTGGGGCATGCTCCAGTCTCTCGCCGACGGCATCAAGCTGATGCTGAAGGAAGACCTGATCGTCAAACGCGCCGACAAGGTGGTGTACGTCCTCGCGCCGATCGTGGCGGCCATCCCGGCCTTCATGGCGATCGCGGTGATCCCCTTCGGCCCGGCCGACAACGAGATCTCCATCTTCGGCACGCGCACGACGATGCAGCTCACGGACCTGCCGATCGCGATGCTCTACATCCTCGCGGTCGCCTCGGTCGGCATCTACGGCATCGTCCTCGCGGGCTGGAGCTCAGGGTCGACGTACCCGCTCCTCGGTGGTCTGCGCTCCTGCGCGCAGATGATCTCGTACGAGATCGCCATGGGCGCCGCGTTCGCCTCGGTGTTCCTCTACTCGGGGTCCATGTCGACGTCGACGATCGTCGAACAGCAGCACGATCGCTGGTACATCATCCTGCTGCCGGTCTCGTTCCTCCTCTACATCGTCACGATGGTCGGCGAGACCAACCGCGCGCCCTTCGACATGCCGGAGTCCGAGGGCGACCTGGTCGGTGGCTTCAACACCGAGTACTCGTCGATCAAGTTCGCGATGTTCATGCTCGCCGAGTACGTCAACATGGTGACGGTCTCGGCCGTGTCCACCACGCTCTTCCTCGGCGGCTGGCGGGCCCCCTGGCCGGTCAGCGGCTTCTGGGAGGGCGCGAACCACGGCTGGTGGCCGATGCTCTGGTTCGTGATCAAGGTCCAGCTGCTGCTGTTCTTCTTCATCTGGCTGCGCGGCACGCTTCCCCGCGTCCGCTACGACCAGCTGATGAAGCTCGGCTGGAAGGTCCTCATCCCGGTGTCGGTGACCTGGCTCATGCTCGTCGCGACCGTACGGACCCTGCGCAACGAGAACTACGGCTTCGCCGACATCGCCCTCTACGTCGCCGGCGGTGTCCTGGTCCTGCTGCTGCTCTCCTTCGTCGTGGACATGTTCCGCAGCAGCGCCAAGGAGGCCGAGGCCCCCGCCGAACCCGCCGGCTTCGACCCGATGGCGGGCGGATTCCCCGTACCGCCGCTGCCCGGACAGGAGCTCGCGCCGGTACCGAGGCGCAGCCCGCGCCGGGAGCGGGAGCTGATTGTCAGTGGCGGACCCGACACTGTCAGTGACGGATCGCTGGATGGAAAGGAGGCGTCCGATGGCTGAGGAGCCGAAGGAGACCGGGCAGTCGAAGCCTGGCTTCCAGAACCCCGTGGCCGGCTTCGGCGTGACCTTCAAGGCCATGTTCAAGAAGCGGCTGACCGAGCAGTACCCGGAGCAGAAGAAGACCACGGCCCCGCGGTTCCACGGACGGCACCAGCTCAACCGTCATCCGGACGGCCTGGAGAAGTGCGTCGGCTGCGAGCTGTGCGCCTGGGCCTGCCCCGCCGACGCCATCTACGTCGAGGGCGCGGACAACACCGACGAGGAGCGCTACTCGCCGGGCGAGCGGTACGGCCGGGTGTACCAGATCAACTACGCCCGCTGCATCCTGTGCGGTCTGTGCATCGAGGCCTGTCCCACCCGAGCGCTGACGATGACCAACGAGTTCGAGCTCGCGGACAGCAGCCGCGCCAACCTGATCTACACCAAGGAGCAGCTGCTGGCCGGCCTCGAGGACGGCATGGTCGACTCGCCGCACGCGATCTACCCGGGGACGGACGAGCAGGACTACTACCGGGGCCTGGTCACCGAGGCCGCGCCCGGTACCGAGCGCCAGGTGGCCGTCTCCAAGGGCGAGGAGCCCTCCCCGGAGGAGGTGGAGGCATGAGCCAGCTCGCCGCCTACTCCACCTCCACCGGAGAGGCCTTCCAGTTCTGGGTCCTCGGCACCGTCGCCGTGATCGGCGCCCTGTGCACCGTCTTCATGAAGAGGGCCGTACACAGCGCGCTCTGCCTGGCCGGCACCATGATCATCCTGGCGGTGTTCTACCTCGCCAACGGCGCCTACTTCCTGGGCATCGTGCAGATCGTCGTCTACACCGGCGCGATCATGATGCTGTTCCTGTTCGTGGTGATGCTCGTCGGCGTCACCGCGGCGGACTCCCTGAAGGAGACCATCAAGGGCCAGCGCTGGCTGGCCCTGGTGTGCGGTCTCGGCTTCGGTGTGCTGCTGTTCGCCGGCATCGGCAACGCCTCCCTGACGGAGTTCGACGGCCTCTCGCAGGCGAACGCGAACGGCAACGTGGAGGGCCTCGCCGCCCTCATCTTCACCAAGTACGTCTTCGCCTTCGAAATCACCGGCGCCCTGCTGATCACGGCCGCCGTCGGCGCCATGGTGCTCACCCACCGCGAGCGCACCGAGCGCGCCAGGACCCAGCGCGAGATGGCCGAACAGCGCGTCCGCGAGGGCAGGCACGTACCGCCGCTGCCCGCGCCGGGTGTGTACGCGCGGCACAACGCGGTGGACATCGCGGGTCTGCTGCCCGACGGCACCCCCTCGGAGCTCACGGTCAGCAGCACCCTGCGCGAGCGCGGCCAGATCCGTGACGTGTCCGCCGAGGCGCTGAGCGACCTCAAAGCGCTGGAGCAGCGCGCCGAGGACCGCTTGGAGCGGTCCGCCATCGAGCCGCCGCACCTGGGGCCGAACTCCAGGCGGACCGAGGAGGCGTCGAAGTGAACCCCGTCAACTACCTCTACCTCGCGGCCCTGCTGTTCACGATCGGTGCGACCGGCGTGCTGATCAGGCGCAACGCGATCGTCGTGTTCATGTGCATCGAGCTGATGCTCAACGCCTGCAACCTCGCGTTCGTCGCCTTCTCCCGGATGCACGGCAATCTCGACGGCCAGATCATCGCCTTCTTCACGATGGTCGTCGCCGCCGCGGAGGTCGTGGTGGGACTCGCGATCATCGTGTCGCTGTTCCGTTCCCGCCACTCGGCCTCGGTCGACGACGCCAGCCTGATGAAGCTGTAAGGGGTCGGAAGAATCGTGGAGAACCTGATCGCGCTGCTGATCGCGGCGCCCCTGCTCGGAGCGGCCGTCCTCCTGGTCGGCGGCCGCCGGCTCGACGCCGTCGGCCACTGGATCGGCACGCTCCTCGCGGCCGTCTCCTTCGTGTTCGGCGTCGTCCTCTTCGGTGACCTGCTCAGCAGGAGCGCCGACGACCGGACGCTCACCCAGCACCTGTTCAGCTGGATCCCCGTAGAGGGCTTCCAGGCGGACGTCGCCTTCCGCCTGGACCAGCTGTCCGTGACGTTCGTCCTGCTGATCACGGGCGTCGGCTCGCTGATCCACCTGTACTCCATCGGGTACATGGAGCACGACGAGCGCCGCCGCCGCTTCTTCGGCTACCTCAACCTGTTCCTCGCGGCGATGCTCCTGCTCGTCCTCGCCGACAACTATCTGCTGCTGTACGTCGGCTGGGAGGGCGTCGGTCTCGCCTCCTACCTGCTGATCGGCTTCTGGCAGCACAAGCCCAGCGCCGCCACCGCCGCGAAGAAGGCCTTCCTGGTCAACCGTGTCGGCGACATGGGCCTGTCGATCGCCATCATGCTGATGTTCACCACCTTCGGGACCTTCGCCTTCGGACCGCTGCTCGGGACGGAGGGAGAACCCGGAATCGCCGGGGACGCGACCGAGGGCAAGCTCACCGCGATCGCCCTGATGCTGCTGCTCGCCGCCTGCGGCAAGTCCGCCCAGGTGCCGCTGCAGTCCTGGCTCGGGGACGCGATGGAGGGCCCGACCCCGGTCTCCGCCCTCATCCACGCGGCGACGATGGTGACCGCCGGCGTCTACCTCATCGTCCGCTCGGCGGCCATCTTCAACGGCGCGCCGGACGCTCAACTCGTCGTCACGGTCGTCGGAGCCGTCACGCTCCTCTTCGGTGCGATCGTCGGTTGCGCGAAGGACGACATCAAGAAGGCGCTGGCCGGCTCGACCATGTCGCAGATCGGCTACATGGTGCTGGCCGCGGGTCTCGGCCCGATCGGCTACGTCTTCGCGATCATGCACCTGGTGACGCACGGCTTCTTCAAGGCCGGGCTGTTCCTCGGCGCCGGCTCGGTCATGCACGGCATGAACGACGAGGTCGACATGCGCAAGTACGGCGGCCTGCGGAAGTACATGCCGATCACCTTCGTCACCTTCGGCCTCGGCTACCTCGCCATCATCGGCTTCCCGGGTCTGTCCGGCTTCTTCTCCAAGGACAAGATCATCGAGGCGGCGTTCGCCAAGGGCGGCACCGAGGGCTGGATCCTCGGCGGGTGTGCCCTGCTCGGCGCGGCCATCACCGCCTTCTACATGACGCGCGTGATGCTGATGACGTTCTTCGGCGAGAAGCGCTGGCAGCCCGACGCCGAGGGGCACGATCCGCATCCGCACGAGTCCCCCAAGTCCATGACGATCCCGATGATCGTGCTGGCGTTCGGGTCGGTCTTCGCCGGCGGGTTCTTCAGTATCGGCGACCGTTTCCTGCACTGGCTCGAGCCGGTCACCGGACACAGTGAGGGCGACTCCCCGCTCAGCGTGGCGACCGTCACCGGAGCGACCATGGTCTGCCTGCTCATCGGCGTGGCCATCGCCTGGGCCCAGTACGGCCGCCGCCCGGTCCCGGTCGTCGCCCCGCGCGGGTCGCTGCTCACCCGGGCCGCCCGCCGCGACCTGCTCCAGGACGACTTCAACCACGTGGTCCTGGTCCGCGGCGGCGAGCACCTCACACGCTCCCTGGTCTACGTCGACCACACCCTGGTCGACGGTGTCGTCAACGGCACGGCGGCCTCGGTCGGCGGCCTCTCCGGGCGCATGCGCAAGCTCCAGAACGGCTTCGCGCGGTCGTACGCGGTCTCGATGTTCGGGGGTGCGGCGCTCCTCATCGCCGCGACCCTGCTGATGAGGGCGGTCTGATACCGATGTCCTTTCCTCTGCTGACAGCGACGGCCGCGCTCCCGGCGATCGGGGCGGTGGCCACGGCCGCCGTCCCGGCCGCCCGGCGCAACTCCGCCAAGTCGCTGGCCCTGCTCGTCTCCCTGGGCACCCTGGCCCTGGCGATCGTCATCCTGGTCCGCTTCGACCCGGACGGCAGCCGCTACCAACTCACCGAATCCCACTCCTGGATCAAGGACTTCGGGGTCCGCTACGAACTGGGGGTGGACGGCATCGCGGTGGCGCTCATCGCGCTGACCGCCCTGCTGATCCCCTTCATCATCCTGGCGGGCTGGCACGACGCCGACCCGCTGGAGACCGGCAGCAGGCGCTGGCGGCCCACCCAGGGCTTCTTCGCCCTGATCCTGGCCGTCGAGGCGATGGTGATCATCTCTTTCGAGGCCACCGACGTCTTCGTCTTCTACATCTTCTTCGAAGCCATGCTCATCCCGATGTACTTCCTCATCGGCGGCTTCGGGGACCATGCCCACGAGCACGGCGAGGAGGCGGCCTCCACGCAGCGGTCGTACGCGGCCGTGAAGTTCCTGCTCTACAACCTGGTCGGCGGGCTGATCATGCTGGCCGCGGTGATCGGGTTGTACGTGGTCGCCGGGAACTTCAGCCTTCAGGAGATCGCGGAGGCCCGGGCCAACGGCTCGCTGGACATGGCGACGAACACCGAACGCTGGCTGTTCCTCGGCTTCTTCTTCGCCTTCGCGGTGAAGGCGCCCCTGTGGCCGCTGCACACCTGGCTGCCCAACGCCATGCAGGAGTCCACCACCCCGGTCGCGGTGCTCATCACGGCGGTCGTCGACAAGGTCGGCACCTTCGCGATGCTCCGCTTCTGCCTCCAGCTGTTCCCGGAGGCCAGCAAGTGGGCGACGCCTGCCATCCTCGTCCTGGCGCTGATCAGCATCATCTACGGCGCGCTGCTCGCCGTGGGGCAGCGCGACATCAAGCGGCTGGTGGCGTACGCGTCGATCTCGCACTTCGGGTTCATCATCCTGGGCATCTTCGCGATGACCAGCCAGGGCCAGTCCGGCGCGACGCTCTACATGGTCAACCACGGCATCTCGACGGCAGCCCTGATGCTGGTCGCCGGCTTCCTGATCTCCCGGCGCGGCTCGCGGCTCATCGCCGACTACGGCGGGGTCCAGAAGGTCGCCCCGGTGCTGGCCGGCACGTTCCTGATCGGCGGCCTGGCGACCCTGTCGCTGCCCGGACTCGCACCCTTCGTGAGCGAGTTCCTGGTCCTGGTCGGCACCTTCGCGCGCTATCCGGCGATCGGCATCATCGCCACCTTCGGCATCGTGCTCGCCGCGCTCTACACCCTCGTCCTCTACCAGCGGACGATGACCGGACCGGTGAAGCCCGAGGTCTCGGCGATGCCCGACCTCCGCGCGCGTGAGCTCGCGGTCGTCGCCCCGCTGATCGTGCTGCTGATCTTCCTGGGCGTCTACCCGAAGCCCGTCACGGACATCGTGAACCCGGCGGTCAAGCAGACCTTGTCCGACGTACACAAGAAGGACCCCCGGCCCGAGGTGGAGGCGGCCAAGTGAGCGCAACAGCCGTCCACAGCCTGTGGACAACCGCGGCCGAGCCGATCGCGAAGATCGACGCGCCGAAGATCGAATACGGGCAACTGTCGCCCACCCTGATCGTCGTAGGCGCGGCGATCGTCGGGGTGCTCGTCGAGGCGTTCGTGCCGCGCAAGTACCGCTACCACGTGCAGTTGTGGGCGTCCGCCGCCGCCCTCGTCGTCGCGTTCGTGGCGGTGGTCGTCCTCGCGACGCACGGCTACGGCACCACCAAGGCGCGCATCGCGGCCATGGGAGCCGTCGCCGTCGACGGACCGGCCCTCTTCCTTCAGGGCACGATCCTGCTGGCCGCCCTGGTCGGCCTGTTCACCTTCGCCGAACGCCGCCTCGACCCCGAGACGCACGGCAACCGGGTCGACTCCTTCGCCGCCCAGGCGGCCTCCGTGCCCGGCAGTGACAGCGAGAAAGCCGCGGTCAAGGCCGGTTTCACCACCACCGAGGTCTTCCCGCTGCTGCTGTTCGCGGTCGCCGGCATGCTGGTCTTCCCGGCGGCCAACGACCTGCTGACCCTGTTCGTCGCCCTGGAAGTCTTCTCACTGCCGCTGTACCTCCTGTGTGCCCTGGCCCGCCGCAAGCGGCTCATGTCACAGGAGGCCGCGGTCAAGTACTTCCTGCTCGGTGCGTTCGCCTCCGCCTTCACCCTGTTCGGCATCGCCCTGCTGTACGGCTACGCCGGTTCGGTGTCCTACGGGACGATCGCGCAGGTCGTGGACGGCACCGTGAAGAACGTCGACCCGGCCCTCGCCGACACCATGGGCAACGACGCACTGCTGCTCATCGGCACTGCCATGATCGTCATGGGCCTGCTGTTCAAGGTCGGCGCGGTGCCGTTCCACATGTGGACGCCGGACGTCTACCAGGGCGCTCCCACGCCGGTCACCGGCTTCATGGCGGCGGCGACCAAGGTGGCCGCCTTCGGCGCGCTGCTGCGCATCCTGTACGTCGTCCTGCCCGGCCTCCGCTGGGACTGGCGGCCGGTCATGTGGGGCGTCGCGATCATCACCATGCTGGGCGGCGCGATCGTCGCGATCACCCAGACCGACATCAAGCGGCTGCTGGCGTACTCGTCCATCGCGCACGCCGGATTCATCCTCGCCGGTGTCATCGCGACCACCCCCGACGGCGTCTCCTCCGTGCTCTTCTACCTGGCCGCGTACTCGTTCGTGACGATCGGCGCGTTCGCGGTGGTCACGCTGGTCCGCGACGCCGGTGGCGAGGCCACACACCTGTCCAAATGGGCCGGCCTCGGCCGGCGTTCGCCGCTGGTGGCGGCCGTCTTCGCCGTGTTCCTGCTGGCCTTCGCCGGCATCCCGCTCACCTCCGGGTTCGCCGGGAAGTTCGCCGTGTTCAAGGCGGCGGCGGAAGGCGGGGCAGCCCCGCTGGTCGTGGTCGGTGTGATCTCGTCGGCGATCGCCGCGTTCTTCTACATCCGGGTGATCGTGCTGATGTTCTTCAGCGAGCCGAGGCCCGAGGGCCCGACCGTCGCCGTCCCGTCGCCGCTGACGATGGTGGCGATCGGCGTGGGCGTCGCGGTCACCCTGGTGCTCGGTGTGGCGCCGCAGTACTTCCTGGACCTGGCGAACCAGGCCGGGGTGTTCGTGCGCTGAGCTGCGGTGCGCCGCCCGTGCGGTGGGCCCGGTTCCCTGACGGGGGCCGGGCCCACCCGCGTATGTACGGTCATGCGTTCGAGTTGGCCGTCCGGGTACACGGAGTCACCGCGTCGAGCCTGTGGATAACCCCGGCGCTGTCAGTCCGGACCCCTATCGTGGAGGCAGTGGTCGAAGGACGACGTACGGGGGACGAGCGATGGGCGGGACGGGCGGGATCGACGAGATGACAGGGATCACCGGGACACCGGGGCGGACCGACAGTGAGGCCCTGGCCACGCTGCACCGGGTCTTCGGATACGAGGCATTCCGCGGCGAGCAGGAAGCGGTCATCGACCATGTGGTGGCCGGAGGGGACGCGGTCGTCCTCATGCCGACCGGCGGCGGCAAGTCGCTGTGCTACCAGATCCCGGCGCTGGTCAGACCGGGCACGGGGGTGGTCGTCTCCCCGCTGATCGCGCTGATGCAGGACCAGGTGGACGCCCTGCGCGCGCTCGGCGTACGCGCCGGGTTCATGAACTCCACGCAGGACTTCGACGAACGGCGGGTCGTCGAGGCCGAGTTCCTCGCCGGCGAGCTGGACCTGCTGTACCTGGCGCCCGAGCGGCTGCGGCTGGACTCCGCGCTCGATCTGCTCTCCCGCGGCAAGATCTCGGTCTTCGCGATCGACGAGGCGCACTGCGTGTCCCAGTGGGGCCACGACTTCCGCCCCGACTACCTGACCCTCTCCCTGCTCGGCGAGCGCTGGCCCGACGTCCCGCGGATCGCGCTCACGGCGACGGCCACCCGGGCGACGCACCAGGAGATCACCCAGCGGCTGAACATGCCGGCGGCCCGGCATTTCGTCGCCAGCTTCGACCGGCCCAACATCCAGTACCGGATCGTGCCCAAGGCCGACCCCAAGAAGCAGCTGCTGCACTTCCTGCGTGAGGAGCACGCGGGCGACGCCGGCATCGTGTACTGCCTCTCGCGCAACTCCGTGGACAAGACCGCGGAGTTCCTCTCGAAGAACGGCGTCGAGGCCGTCCCGTACCACGCGGGCCTGGACGCGGGCACCCGCGCCGCGCACCAGTCCCGGTTCCTGCGCGAGGAAGGCCTCGTCGTCTGCGCGACCATCGCCTTCGGCATGGGCATCGACAAGCCGGACGTCCGCTTCGTCGCCCACCTCGACCTACCCAAGTCGATCGAGGGCTACTACCAGGAGACCGGCCGCGCGGGCCGCGACGGACTGCCGTCGACGGCCTGGATGGCCTACGGCCTGAACGACGTCATACAGCAGCGCAAGCTCATCCAGTCCGGCGAGGGCGACGAGGCCTTCCGCCGCCGGGCCGCCGCGCACCTCGACTCGATGCTGGCGCTGTGCGAGACCGCCCGCTGCCGCCGCGGTCAGCTCCTCGCCTACTTCGGCCAGGAGCCGGGCGCGACGGGCTGCGGCAACTGCGACACCTGCCTCACACCCCCCGAGACCTGGGACGGCACGGTCGCCGCGCAGAAGGTGCTGTCCACGGTGGTGCGGCTGCAGCGGGAGCGCGGACAGAAGTTCGGCGCCGTGCAGATCGTCGACATCCTGCTGGGCAGGCGCACGGCCAAGGTCATCCAGTTCGACCACGACCAGCTGTCCGTGTTCGGCATCGGCGAGGATCTCCCCGAGGGTGAATGGCGGGGCGTCGTCCGGCAGTTGCTGGCGCAGGGGCTGCTCGCCGTCGAGGGGGAGTACGGCACCCTGGTGCTGACCGAGGACAGCGGCGCGGTACTGCGGCGCGAGCGGGACGTGCCGCTGCGCAAGGAGCCGAAGAGGCCGGTGACCGCGAAGGCCTCCGGCTCGTCCGGGGGATCCTCCTCCGGCAAGGGCAAGCCCAGGGCGGCCGCGGCCGAGCTGCCGGAGGAACTGCTCCCCGCCTTCGAGGCCCTGCGCGCATGGCGCGCCGAACAGGCCCGCGAACAGGGCGTCCCGGCCTACGTCATCTTCCACGACGCGACGCTCAGGGAGATCGTCACCGCCTGGCCGACGTCGGTGCGGCAGCTCGGCGGCATCAGCGGCGTCGGCGACAAGAAGCTGGCCACGTACGGCGAGGGCGTCGTCGCGGTACTGGCGGAACTGAGCGGTGCGCCGGGCGCCGACCACGGTGAGAAGGACGCCGGCGGTGAGAAGGACGCCGCCCGGGATCCCGGCGCCGGGACCGACGACCACTGGCCCGAGATGGACGAGGAGCCGGAGCCGGACGAC
The DNA here is from genome assembly GCF_040295925.1 of Streptomyces sp. NPDC002588. NCBI lineage: Bacteria > Bacillati > Actinomycetota > Actinomycetes > Kitasatosporales > Streptomycetaceae > Streptomyces > Streptomyces sp. NPDC002588. Next base: position 47,671 of record NZ_JBEOWF010000038.1, on the reverse strand, counting down.
TGGATATAGACGTCCGGATACAGGCGTCCGGATGCAGAGGTCCGGATAAGGGGGCCGGACGGCAGTCCCGAGGCACGCTCACAGCGCCCGTGCCGCGTACGCCCTGACATCCGCGTCCGAGTCCGACGTCGCCGTGGCGAGGGCCGCGAGGGCGTCCTCGGCGCGGCGGTGGCGGGTCAGGGCCAGGACGGCGGCCTTGCGGACATCGGCGTTCGGGTCGGCGAGGACCTTGGCGAGAGCGGGCACCGCGATGTCGGACGCGGCGGCGGAGAGCGCCGTCGCGGCCCCGGAGCGTACCTGCCAGGCCGGATCGGCCAGGGCGGCCACGGCGCGGGCGGCGAGCGGGCCCGGGCAGCCGGTGGTGCCCAGCGCGGCGTAGGCGGCGCCCCGGACCAGGGCGTCGGCGTCCTCGGTGAGCCGGTCGAGGATGGCGGTGACGGGGTTCTCCGGTGTCACGGCGACGCCCGCCAGCGCCTTGGCCACCGTGACGCGGACCTCCCGGGAGGGGTCGTCCGCGGCCCGGGACAGCGGGGCGACCGCGTCCACCGAGACGAGGGCGCGCACGGCCTCGATCCTGACCGCGATGTCCGGGTCGGCCAGTACGCCGGCGAACAGTTCGGGGCCGCCGAGGCGCAGTGCCCGCAAGACGTCGAGCGCCGCGGCGCGGACGACGGGGTCGGGTTCGGCGAGCGCGGCGGTGAGGCCGTCGCGCAGGGCCGGCTCGGGCGGCAGCGTCTCGACCAGTTCACGCAGCGAGGCGGCCGCGGTGGCGCGGACCTCGCCGTCCGGGTCGCCGAGGGCACCGGCCAGCGCCCGCCCGGTGCCGGGCGGCACGGACTCGGTGAGAACGGAGACGGCAGTCCGGCGCACCGCGGGATCGGGGTCGGCCAAGTAGGGCTCGACGGCGGCCAGTTCGGGTTGTTCTTCGGCCAGCACCAGCAGGTCGAGGAGCCGGGGCGAGGCCGCTCCGTGCAGGCCGCCACGGTCCACGGACCCGGCGGCCCGGGCGGACGTCGGCCCCGCGGCCACCGGGGCCACGTCCCGTGAGCCGGCCGTGGCCACGTGCTCGGGGTGGACCTCGCCGAGCAGCCGGGACGGACCGCCGACGGGGCTGAACTCGTCGACCGGAACCAGATAGGGAGCCACGGGCCGGGCCGTGAACTCCATCGCACCGGAGGGGGACTTGTGCAGATCGAGATGGTGGAACCAGGACGCGTCGTCGCGCCCCGGATGGTCGAGGCGGTCGTGGTACAGGCCCCAGCGCGACTCCGTGCGGGCCAGGGAGGCACGCGCGGCCATCTCCGCGCAGTCGCGGATGAAGGTCACCTCGGCGCAGCGCATCAGCTCGTGCGCGGTGCGGGCACCCATCGCGGCGATGTCGGTGCGCATCCGCTCGAAGGCCTCCAGGGCCAGCGACAGCCGCGCACCCGATTTCGGCGGGGCCACGTAGTCGTTCACGAAGCGGCGCAGCTTGTACTCGACCTGGGTCTGCGGCGGGCCGTCGGGGTTGCGCAGCGGGCGGTAGACCAGCTCGTGCGCCTCCCTGAGCTGATCGGCCGGCAACTCCCCTCCGTACGGCGTGTACCGGGCCGCGTCGGCACCCGCGAGCTCGCCGAAGACGAACGCGCCGATCATGTAGTTGTGCGGTACGCAGGCCAGGTCTCCTGCCGCGTACAGCCGGGGGACGGTCGTACGGGCGTGGTCGTCGACCCGCACGCCCGAGGCCGAATGGCCGCCGCACAGGCCGATCTCGGAGATGTGCATCTCGATGTCATGGGTGCGGTAGTCGTGGCCCCGGCCGGCGTGGAAGGTGCCGCGGGTCGGCCGCTCGGTGGAGTGCAGGATCGACTCGAGGGCGGAGACCGACTCCTCCGGGAGGTGGCTGAGCTTCAGGTACACCGGTCCGCGGTCGCTCGCGACCTCCGCCGCGAACTCGGCCATCATCTGGCCCGACCAGTAGTCGGAGTCGACGAAGCGCTCACCGTGCCGGTTGACCTGGTAACCGCCGAAGGGGTTGGCGACGTAGGCGCAGGCGGGGCCGTTGTAGTCCTTGATCAGCGGATTGATCTGGAAGCACTCGATGCCGGTCAGCTCGGCGCCCGCGTGGTACGCCATGGCGTAGCCGTCACCCGCGTTGGTCGGGTTCTCGTAGGTGCCGTAGAGGTATCCGGAGGCGGGCAGGCCGAGGCGGCCGCAGGCACCGGTGGCGAGGATCACGGCGCCCGCTCGGACGGTGACGAACCGCCCGGTGCGGGTGTTGAAGCCCGCCGCGCCCACGGCGCGTCCCCCGGCGGTCAGGACCCGCACCGGCATCACCCGGTTCTCGATCCGGATCCGTTCCCGCATCTCGCGTCGCCGCAACTGCCGGTACAGCACCTTCTTGACGTCCTTGCCCTCCGGCATCGGCAGCACGTAGGAGCCGGAGCGGTGGACCTGACGGACGGCGTACTCGCCGTGCTCGTCCTTCTCGAACTTCACGCCGTACGACTCCAGGCGCTGCACCATGGCGAAGCCGCGGGTGGCGGTCTGGCGGACGGTGGACTGGTCGACGATGCCGTCGTTGGCGCGGGTGATCTCGGCGACGTAGTCGTCGGGCTCCGCACGGCCCGGGACGACCGCGTTGTTGACGCCGTCCATGCCCATGGCGAGCGCGCCGGAGTGCCGGACGTGTGCCTTCTCCAGGAGAAGGACGTCCGCGCCGTGCTCGGCGGCGGTCAGCGCGGCCATGGTGCCGGCGGTGCCGCCACCGATGACGAGGACGTCGCAGGCCAGCTCTTCGGCGTCGGTGAGCGCGGGTATCTGCAGAGGGGTGTCCACCGGGGTGCCTTTCGGATGCATCGGACGCTTCGGATCCTCCGCGAGGATCAGAGGCTCGGTGAGGAGAGGACGTCGTGCCGCAGGGCCAGGCGCGCCGGGTCGTCGCGGGCGGCGCGGTCGCGGGGGCGCGGCACGTCCCGTACGGCGGTGAGCCGGCCCGCGCCGAGGAGGGCCACGCGGTCGCCGAGGAACAGCGCCTCGTCCACGTCGTGGGTGACGAAGACGACGGTCGCGCCCGTGCCCTGCAACACCTCCACCAGCAGGTCCTGCATGCCGGCGCGGGTCTGGGCGTCGAGGGCGCCGAACGGCTCGTCCATGAGGACGGCGCGGGGCGCCCCCGCGAGGGCACGGGCCAGCTGGGCGCGCTGGCGCTGCCCGCCGGAGACGCGGTGGGGCAGCCGGCGGGCGTGCTCGGTGAGCCCGACCCCGGCCAGCCACGCTTCGGCCTGCGTACGGCGCTCGGCGCGCGGCACGCCGCGAATCGCCAGCGGGAGCTCGACGTTGGCGCGCAGGGTGCGCCAGGGCAGGAGGGCGTCCTCCTGGAAGACCAGGGCGCGGTCGGCGGCGGGGCCGGTCAGCGGACGTGTGTCCTGGGTGACCTCGCCCGCGAGCGGCGACAGAAGCCCGGCCAGGGTGCGCAGCAGGGTCGACTTGCCGCAGCCGGACGGCCCGACGACGGTGAGGATCTCGCCGGGCGCGATGTCGAGGTCGACCCCGTCCAGGACGGGTGCGCCGGGGCGGCCGAGGGTGACACCGCGCAGGGCGAGCGCCGCGCCCGCGCGGGAGCCGGGGCGGACGTCAGACGAGCTGGTCATGGGGCACGTCCTTCTCGGTGCGGGGCCCGGCGGGTACGGGGGTGACGGCGCGGGGCGGCTGCCTCGGGGGACGCGCCCCGGGGTCGTAGGACGTGCGCGGCAGCCAGCGGGTGAGGCGGCGGCCGAGGAGTTCCACCGCGGTGGAGGTGGCCCAGCCGAGCACCCCGATCGTGACCATGCCGACGAACACCCCCGGGTAGTCGACGACGGTGTAGTCCTGCCAGGTGCGGTAGCCGACGCCGTACTGGCCGGAGATCATCTCGGCCGAGATCACGCAGATCCACGACACGCCGATGCCGACGGACAGTCCGCCGAAGATTCCGGGCAGCGCGCCGGGCAGGACGACCGAGCCGAGGATCCGCCACCGGCCGCCGCCCATGGTGCGCACCGCCTCCTCCCACACGGGGGTCAGCGCGCGGACCGCGTGCCGGGTGGACACCAGGACAGGGAAGAAGGCGGCGGTGAAGGTGATGAAGACGATGCCCTGCTCGTTGGAGGGGAACAGGAGGATCGACACGGGCACGAGCGCGATGGCCGGAATGGGCCGGACGACTTCCAGGAGCGGGCCGAGCAGGTCCTCGGCGAGCCGCGAGCGCGCAACGAGCACACCCGTGGCCACGCCCAGCGCGGCGGCCAGCAGGAAGCCGGTGAGGATACGGGTGAGGCTGTCGGTGAGGTCGGTCCAGTAGTCGCCGCCGGCCAGCCGGTCGGCGAACGTCCGGGCCACGTCGGCGACCGTCGGGAACTGCGAGAACCGCAGCCACAGGTCGACGTTCAGGCTGGTCAGCAGCTGCCACAGGCCGAGGGCGGCCGCCACCGACGCCACCCGCAGCGCATACCGCCTCACGACGCCCGCCCCAGCGCGTCGGTGTACGTGACCACGCGTGCCCCGCCGTGTGCGCCGACGTAGGCCTGTGCGGTCGCCGGAGCGACGAACGGCAGCAGGGTCCCGCCGTCGGTGACCCAGACCGCCTTGTCGGCGAACCAGAGGGTGCCGGTGGTGGCGTCGGGGACGTACGCGGCGCGGATGCCGTCCTTGTGCCGGGCGACGTAGGCCAGCAGGTCGGCCGGAGTTGTGAAGCTCCGGGTCTTCTCGGAGTCCTTGGGCCACACCTCGCTCGCGGCCGCCGGGGGCTTCGCGGCGAGCTGTTCGGCGTACGACGAGCCGAGCGCCCTCTTCACGTACTTGTCGTCGACGAAGGAGTCCACGTCGACGTCGCCGGTCAGTTTCGCCGCTTTCAGGACGGACACGTCCTTCTTCAGGGCGGACACCAGTTGCGGCTTGACGGCGGGGTCGAAGGTGGAGATGCCGTGGGCGCCGTTGTAGAGGTAGACCACTTCGGCGGGCAGGCCGGTGGCCTTCGCGACGCTCTCGGCGGCGGCCACGGGGTGCTTGTCGAGGTAGGCGGTGGCCTCCGCCTGGGCCTTCAGGAACGCCTCGAGAACGGCCGGGTGCTTCTTCGCGAAGTCCTCGCGGGCGGTGACGCCGTGGAAGGTGGGCAGGTCCAGCTGGGCGCCGTCGTAGAGGGCCTTCGCCTTGCCCTGGTAGGTGAGCAGGCCCGGCCAGGCGACGAACTGCGAGAGCGCGTCCGCGCTGCCGGCGGAGAGGGCCGACGCGCCGACCGCTGGCTGCTGGTTGAGCTTCTCGATGCCCTTGTCCGGGTCGATGCCGGCCCGCTGCAGAGCGCGTACGAGGGTGCCGTCGGCGGCGGAGCCCACGCTCGTGGAGACCTTCCTGCCCTTGAGGTCCTCGAGGGAGTTGAGCTTGGAGTCCGGCGCGGTGACGATGGTGTTGAGGCCGCCGCGGAGGTTGTAGCCGGTGACCGAGACAAGGTGCGTGGGCTTGCCCAGCTGCTTGCCCCGGGCCGCGTTGATGAGCAGCGGGAAGTCGCCCATCGAACCGATGTCGATCTTCCCGGCGGTCATCTGGGCGGTGATGGGGGCGCCGGTGGCGTAGTCCTGCCAGTCGACCTTGTAGGTGTGGCCGTCGTGGAGCGAGTTCAGCTGCTTCTCGAAGGAGCCGAGGGAGCGCAGCAGGGTTCCGGCGGTGACCGTGTTGATGGTCTTGGACTGGTAGCCGACGGTGACGGTGACCGTGGAGCCGTCACCGGCCTCGGCGCTGCCGCCGCAGGCGGTGAGCGGAAGGAGAAGGAGGGCGGCGGACGCGGCGACCGCTTTGGGTTTCATCGGGGGTTCTGCCTTTCACCGGAGCAGGTAGGGCATGTTGACCGTGACGGCTCCGGTGGGACAGCGGGCCGCGCACGGGCCGCAGTACCAGCACTCGTCGACGTGCATGTACGCCTTGCCGTTGCTCTCGTCGATGGCGAGGGAGTCCAGCGGGCACATGTCCACACAGAGCGTGCAGCCGTCGATGCACTTCGACTCGTCGATGGTCACGGGCACGTCGGCCCGCTGGGGCGTCAGCGGCATGGCGGTCTCCAGAAAAATCCTGAGAAACGGAGAGAAATCCTGCGCGGCAGTGAACCGATGGGGCCCTGCCGAACGATGAAGGGGTGAAGGGCGCGGGGAGAGGAGGGGGAAAGGCGGGTCAGCGGGAGCGGTGCAGCAGGCCGCTCATTGAGATGCGGTCGCCGCGGAAGCGGATGAACTCCAGGTCGACCGGGCGCCCGTCGGCGAGATGCGTGAGGCGTTCCAGCATCAGGACGGCGGCGCCGCGCGGGGCCTCCAGTACGGCGGCGGAGTTGGCGTCCGCGTTCACCGCCTCGAGGGTGATCTCGGCGTGGCCGAGGCGCTGGCCGGTGATGGCTTCCAGGAGGCGGAAGACGTCGGTGTTCTCCAGGTCGGCGCCGAGCAGGGCGGTGCCGATGTCGAGCGGGATGTAGGTGAGGTCCAGAGAGAGGGGGAGCCCGTTGAGACGGCGCAGTCGTTCGATGTACAGCACGTCGGCGCCCGGTGGTACCCGGAGGCGGTCGGCGACCGGGGCGGGCGCGGCGACGGGGCCCATGGTGCGGACCTCGTTGGTGACGCGTCCGTGTTCGTGCAGGGTTTCGGCCAGACCCATCAGCCGGTCCAGGCCGTGCGGGTACTTCTGGGCGACGACCACGGTGCCGACGCCCGGCAGTCGTTCCACCAGTCCTTCGGCGCGCAGTAGATCGAGGGCCTGGCGCACGGTGTTGCGGGAGGCCCGGTATTCGGTGGCAAGGGTCGACTCGTGCGGAAGCGAACCGTCCGGGAACGCGTCGCTCAGCAGTTGGCGGCGGAGCAGGTCGGCGAGCTGGCGGGCCCGGTCGGCACGCAGTCGACGGCGCGCGCGGTGGGCGGCGACGGTGGTCGCGCCTTGTCCGGCGTGGTCGCGGATGCGGTCGGTGGGCGGCATGTCGGGAACCATAGCTATCCGGTCGGGATAGTGGTGTTGCGGCAGTGTTGCGCCAGTCTCCGAACCGTCAGATACCGCGCTGACCTGCGGTTCCTCTGAACGGGCAGCAAGATCTGCCACCGTCCTGCCGACTGGCGGACCGACAGCTGTGCCGTCCCGTGGCTCCAGGTGCTCCGGCATGACCGGCGATGCCTAGTGCCGCGGCACTAGGAGAGCGCCGACAGGCCGGGCGCGAAGGCGATCAGCAGCGGGAGCAGAGGGACCAGGCCGGCGACGGCCGTGGTCAGGGCACGGTGCCTGCGGCCCAGACGGGGCGGCGGCTCGAGGAGACGGTCGACGCGTTCGCCCAGGAGGCGGTGGCTGGAGGCGCAGGACAGGACGCCCCGGTGCTGGTTCAGCTCGATCAGGGCCAGGGCGGTGGTCAGGTGGCCGCAGCGGCGCGAGGCGCTGTCGTCGGCGGCGAGTTCGACCAGGCGGTGGGTCTGGTCGCAGAAATGGGAGAAGAGCGGAATGCGGGGGAATCCGGTGGCCAGGGCGGTCGAGAGGTGCAGGAGCCAGTCGTGGTGGGCGCGGGCGTGGCCGCGCTCATGGGTGAGGACGGCGTCCAATTGGTGGGCGGTGAGGCGGTGCAGGGCCCCGGTGGTGACGATCAGCTGGGGCGGGTGGCCCGGCAGCCACCAGGCGTCGGGGTACTCGTCCTCCAGCACCAGCAGCGGGCCGCGCGCCGAGGGCAGGCCGGCGGGCAGGTCCGGAGCGCGTTCCCGCAGGTGGGCGCGGGCTTGGCCGCGGCGTCGGCGGGCGTCGACGAGTTCGCGGGCCAGCATGGCGGTGGTCCAGGCGGCCCCGCAGGCCAGCAGCAGGGTCAGGGCGGTCGCCCAGGGTGGAGCGGCGGAGAGGTCGTACGCCTCGGTGACCTCGGTCGGTGCGGGAGCGAAGACCTGGGTGCGGACGGTGTGGAAGACGGCGGCGGCACCGAGCGTCAGCGCCGTCAGGCAGCACAGCAGGACCGTGGCGACCAGGCACTGCCACACCCACAGTGCCACCACCGGCTCCCGCTCGGGCCACTCGGCCCGGGTGAGCGCACGCGGGACCGGCACGGCGGCCGTCACGGCGACGGCGCTCAGCAGGAGCAGGCAGACAGTCATGCCACGGGTTCCCGGATCGTGGTCGGAGGCGGCGCATCGGGGGCGGGACGGGTCAGGAACCCGAACCGTCCGTCGCCGCCAGTATGACGGCGACGGACGTGGAAGTCAGGGCTCGCGCCGGTCAGCTTCCCGCGACCACACGTCCCCGCACCTCCCCGAGCCCCACTCGCAGGCCGTCCGGACCGGGCGCCCACGCCGACAGGGTGACCTCGTCGCCGTCCTCGAGGAAAGTCCGCTTGCCGCCAGGGAGGTCCAGCGGGTCGCGGCCGTTCCAGGTCAGTTCCAGGAGGGAGCCGCGCTGGTGCTCGGCGGGGCCGCTGACCGTGCCCGAGCCGTACAGGTCGCCGGTCCGCAGAGAGGCGCCGTTGACGGTCAGGTGGGCGAGCTGCTGGGCGGCGGTCCAGTACATGGTGGAGAAGGGCGGCTCGGCGACGACCTGGCCGTTGAGGGCGACGGAGATGCGCAGGTCGTAGCCGGCGGGCTCGGTGGCGGAGTCGTCCAGGTAGGGCAGCAGGGGGTGGGTGCGCCGCGGAGGTGCCACCCGGGCTTCCTCCAGGGCTTCCAGCGGGGTGATCCAGGCCGAGACGGAGGTGGCGAAGGACTTGGCCAGGAAGGGGCCGAGGGGGACGTACTCCCAGGCCTGGATGTCGCGGGCCGACCAGTCGTTGAGCAGGCACAGCCCGAAGACGTGTTCGCGGAAGTCGGCCAGCGCGACCGGGTGGCCGTGCCGCGAGGGAGCGCCCACCACGAAGCCGACCTCGGCCTCGATGTCGAGTCGCGCGGACGGGCCGAAGACCGGGGCGGGGTCGGCGGGGGTCTTGCGCTGGCCCGAGGGGCGGACGACGTCGGTGCCGGAGACGACGACCGTGCCGGCCCGGCCGTGGTAGCCGATGGGCAGGTGCTTCCAGTTGGGCAGAAGGGTGTCCCCGGCGTCGGGGCGGAAGATCGAGCCCGCGTTCCGGGCGTGGTGCTCGGAGGAGTAGAAGTCGACGTAGTCGGCGACCTCGAAGGGGAGGTGCAGGGCCACCGAGGGGAGCGGGTGGAGGAGCGGTTCGAGGGTGGTGCGGTGGGCGGGGTCGGTGACCGCGTCCGTGAGCGTGCGGCGGACCTCCGACCAGGTGGTGCGGCCCGCGGCCAGCAGGGGGTTGAGGGTCGGCCGGGCGAGCAGGGCGGCGTGCGGCGAGCCGAGCGCCTGGGCCGCGGCACCGGCGTCCAGGACCTGGTCGCCGAGCCGGACGCCGACGGTGCGGTCCGCCGAGCCGGGGAGCGAGAAGACGCCGTACGGAAGGTTGTGCGGACCGAAGGGATCGCCCTCGGGGATGTCGAAGGGGGGCATGGGGTGCTGCCTCGCTTTCGTACGCTCGGTCGTGCGTTCTGTCATCTGCTCGGTCCCGCGCTCGGCCACCTGCCCGGGCATGCGTTCGGTCGCGCGTTCGGTCATGTGCTCGGTCGTGTGCTCGGGCGGGCGGTCTCTCGTGCTCGCCGGGCACACGCCTGGACCCTGCCGACGGCGCGGGGGACCGCGGCACACGTTACGGCTGACCTGGCCGGAGCGGCACGGCACAGGCCGGGGCGGCTCAGTTCGGCCGCTGTTCTCCGCTTCCGCCCGTCACCGGAAGATGCCACCGGTCAACGACGACGTGATCTTCTTCGTGGTGTTCGCGGCAGGCCGCAGGCCCGTGCCGAACGGGGCGTTCGGTGGGCGGCGGAGCATATGGTCGCCAACCGGTGCAGAGGCCTTCAACCGGTCTGCACCCGGCGATGCGGCGGAAAACTGTTTCTCGAACCTCTGGTCAACCCTGTTCAACAGCGATCGGTCAACAAAAGAAGGGGAGTTGGCAGAAGAGGACCGGACTCCGTCCTGGTCCGGTTCACGTCGAGTCCGGCGGGTGCGGGATCCGTATTCTCTGATCATGGCCGCACCCACCGCATATGCCGAGCGCACCCCGTACGCCGTCCCGTACTCCCTCATCGCCACCGACCTGGACGGAACGCTGCTCCGCGGCGACGACACCTTCTCCGACCGGTCGCTCGACGCGCTCGCGCGGGTGGCGTACGCCGGTGCGCGCCACCTCGTGGTGACGGGCCGGCCGGCCCCACGGGTACGGCCGCTGCTCGACCGCCTGCACAGCAGGGGGCTCGCGGTGTGCGGACAGGGCGCGCAGTTGTACGACGCCGGCGCGGACCGTCTGCTGTGGTCGGTCACCCTGGACCGGGAACTCGCGGAGACCGCCCTCGGCAAGATCGAGGCCGAGGTCGGGCAGCTGTACGCGGCCGTCGACCAGGACGGAGTCGACGGGCTGACGCTCATCGAGCCCGGCTACCGGATGCCGCATCCGACGCTGCCCGCGCTGCGCGTCGAGCGGCGCGACGACCTGTGGTGCGAGCCGATCAGCAAGGTGCTGTTGCGTCACCCCACCCTCTCCGACGACGAGCTGGCGTCGACGGCCCGCGCGGTGGTCGGTTCGCTGGCCACGGTCACCATGTCGGGGCCGGGCACGGTGGAGCTGCAGCCGTGCGGGGTCACCAAGGCGACGGGGCTGGCCCTGGCCGCCGAGCATCTGGGCCTCAGGCCCGAGGACACCATGGCCTTCGGGGACATGCCCAACGACATCCCGATGTTCGACTGGGCCGCCCACGGGGTCGCGATGGCCAACGCGCATCCGGAGCTGAAGGCGGTGGCCGACGAGGTGACGACGTCGAACGAGGACGACGGCGTGGCCGTCGTCCTCGAACGTCTCTGTCCGTGAGTCCGGATCCTGAGCCGGGCCGGTCAGTACGCGCCGAAGACGTTGTCGATCGAGCCGTACCGGGCGGCCGCGTAGTTGCAGGCGGCGGTGATGTTCGCGACCGGGTCGTAGGGGTCCCACGACGTGCCGTCCACGTGGTAGGCCCGGAAGGTCGGGTCGATGACCTGGAGCAGGCCCTTGGAGGGGGTGCCGGCGGCCGCGTTCGAGTCCCACAGGTTGATGGCGTTCGGGTTGCCGGACGACTCCCGTATGACATTGCGGTAGATGCCGTTGTAGGTGCCCGGAATCCCCTTCTGGGCCATGATCGCGAGGGACTCGCGGATCCAGCCGTCGAGGTTGTTGGCGTACCCGGCGGTCGTGGTGGCCGCCGCGGTCGCCGGCGTGGCGGAGGCGGTGGTGGCGCCGATGAGCGGGAGGGCGAGCACGGCGGCGCCGGTGGCGGCGACGGCGAGCGTGCGGGCGAGGCGGCGGGGGGTGCGGCCGGGCTGACCGGCAGCGGACATGGAAGGCATGGCAGGCATGGCGAAGTTCCTCTCCGTCGCCTGCGAGGTGAGCTGTCGGGTTCGGGCGGGAGCTGCCCGGCCGCGTCCGTGAGGACGCGACTTCACCCCGAGCCGCCCCGGACGTCGTCAGACGTCCGGCACGGCGACTTACCTGGTTCCCCCGCTCCTGCCGTGGCGTTCTCGGTGGGTGTCCGGGCGGCGGCAGGATTCGGCGTTCCGCTGGACAGGCCGGGAACGTATGCGAGAGCACATGTCCGGAACAAGTAGCAGATTCATAGATCAACCCTATTGACCTTGGTCTGTGAACTATGGGGTACTTGATCCTTTGTGGATGCAAAGCCTTCAACTCGCTTGAGAGGGGCGAGGGATCGGGTAGGGGTTCGGGTGGCGCCGAGGTCGAACCCGTGAGGCGTGGGAAGTGAGCCAACTCACCGGCTTCCGCAAGACGGGTGAATCGGGCAATGGTCGCAAGAAGTAATTAAAAGGGTGTGTTTTGTTCGTATGGGCCGATCAGGAAAACGCGCCCGTTGATCCGATACCGCCCGGGCTGTAACCGTGGGGGCTCGCGGTGATCGAAAGGTGACCGGATACGCTGACTTGAGTGAGCGCAGAGACCTATCGACAAACCGCGTAATCGCCAGTAGACACCAGCAGACAGGAGACCCCTCGTGACCGTCGTCGAGCCGTTCGGGCTGAGCGTGCGGGACCAGGCTCTGGAAGCCGATGTCCAGGCCGGATTGGCGGCTGTCGAGGAAGGCTTGCTCGAGGCCACCAAGAGTGAGGTGCCGTTCATCACCGAGGCCGCCCAGCACCTGCTGCGGGCCGGCGGGAAGCGGTTCAGGCCGCTGCTCGTGATGCTCGCGGCGCGCTTCGGTGACCCGTACGCGCCGGGGGTCGTGCCGTCGGCGGTCGTCGTGGAGCTCACCCATCTGGCGACCCTCTACCACGACGACGTGATGGACGAGGCGGCCGTGCGGCGCGGGGTGCCCAGTGCGAACGCCCGCTGGGGCAACTCGCTCGCGGTACTCACCGGCGACTTCCTCTTCGCGCGCGCCTCGCACATCCTCGCCGACCTCGGTCCGGAGGCGGTGCGGGTCCAGGCGGAGGCGTTCGAGCGGCTGGTCACGGGTCAGATCCTGGAGACGGCGGGCCCGGTCGACGGCCGCGACCCGGTCGACCACTACCTCGACGTCCTCGGCGGCAAGACCGGCTCGCTGGTGGCGGTGTCCTGCCGTTTCGGCGCGATGATGTCGGGCGCCGACGAGACGGTGGTGGACGTGCTCACCCAGTACGGCGAGCGGCTCGGCGTCGCCTTCCAGCTGGCGGACGACGTCCTCGACATCGCCTCCGACTCCCACGAGTCGGGCAAGACGCCCGGGACCGACCTGCGCGAGGGGGTCCCCACGCTTCCGGTGCTGCGACTCCGTGAGCGGGCGGCGCAGCAGTCGCTGCCCGAGGACATCGCGCTGTGCGAACTGCTGGACTCCGACCTCAGCGACGACGCGAAGCTCGCGGAGGCGGTCGCCGCGCTGCGCACCCACCCCGCGCTGGAACAGGCCCGCCGGGACACGGTGCGGTACGCCCAGGAGGCGCGCGCCGCGCTGGCGCCGCTGACGGAGTGTGACGCGAAGTCGGCGCTGATGGGCCTCTGCGACGCGGTGGTCCACCGGGCAGGCTGATCCACCCCGACCTCCGACCCCAACCCCTGCCACCCCGGACCCCTACGGGTTCGGCCGCGGCCGGTGTCACCCGTGTCATACCGCAGGTGTATGCGGAGTTGGCCCTTCGGGCTGACGTTTCCTGACGGGCATTTTGGTCAGATGGGAAGCACGGAAAGAGACCACTCCTCACCGATTCGGGTGAGAATGGCGGCTCGGGGTGGGGACGTTCAGCGGGAGATGACCAGCCGCCGCCGACGACGGAGGTAAGGCACACATGGCACCGAACGTATCCGACGACAGCATGACCGCCGGGGAGACAGACGACCTGCGCGTCGGGCGGCGCAAAGCTATGCGGTACGTCGTCCCGGTCACCGTGATCGGCGTCGCCGCCGCGACGATCGGCCTGGTTCCGGCGCTCGCCGACTCCGGCGACCCCGACCTGCCGAAGATCACCGCACAGCAGCTCCTCGACAAGATCGCCGCCTCGGACGTGCAGCAGCTGTCCGGCACGGTGAAGATCAGCACCGACCTCGGCCTCCCCGACCTCGGCGGCCTGGAGAGCGGCCTGCTCTCGGGGGCCGCGGGCAAGGGTGGTGACGGTTCGTCCGCCGACCCCTCTGCCAAGCTCACCGAGCTCGCCTCCGGCACGCACACCCTGCGCGTCGCCGCCGACGGCCCCGACCGGCAGAAGCTCTCCCTCCTGGAGAACGCCGCCGAATACAGCCTCATCCACAACGGCAAGGACGTCTGGGGCTACGACAGCTCCTCCAACGAGGTCTACCACTCCACCACCGACGAGAGCACGGACGGCGCCGGCGAACCTCCCGCGACGCCCAAGGACCTCACCGAGGACGCCCTCAAGGCGGTCGACGACACGACCTCCGTCACGGTCGACGGCACCGTGCACGTCGCGGGCCGTGACGCGTACAAGCTGCTGGTCAAGCCGAAGCAGTCCGGTTCCACGGTCGGCGCGATCAGCGTGGCCGTGGACGCCAAGACCGGTCTGCCCCTGAAGTTCACGCTGACCCCGGCCAGCGGCGGCGCCGCCGTCGTCGACGCGGGCTTCACCCAGGTGACGTTCGCCAAGCCGGCCGCCTCGACGTTCGACTTCACCCCGCCCAAGGGCGCCAAGGTCACCGAGGAGGACCCGGAGACCGCGAAGGACGGCACCGACGCGCCCGAGCACTTCGGGGACGGATCCGGCAGCACCGACGGCACCGACGGCATCGATGGCATCGAAGGCACCGACGCCGCCGACGGCTTCGACGTCCTCGGCAAGGGCTGGACCTCCGTCGCCGTCCTCGAAACCGGCGGCAAGGGCGTCCCCTCGGACTCGGAGCTGGGCTCCGAACTCGGCTCCGACGCCGGCGGCGCGCTGAGCGGCTTCCTCGGCTCCTTCGGCGACAAGGTGACCGGCAAGTTCGGCTCCGGCACGGTCTTCTCCACCAGGCTGATCAACGCCCTGGTCACGGACGACGGCAAGGTCTACGTCGGCGCGGTCACCAAGGACGCCCTCGTGAAGGCCGCCGACTCGGCCAAGTAGGCAGCGGTACCGTACGAAGCCGGAGGACCGCGGAGGAGGAGCCCATGGATGACGGCCCCACGAGGGACGCCCCCGCGGGGGACGCGCCCATGGGGGAGGCACGTGCGGGGGACGCCTCCGCGGGGGACGCACCCGTCATCCACACGCAGGCCCTCACCAAGCGCTACCGCGGCGGCCAGCTCGCCGTGGACCGCCTGGACCTCACCGTCCCGGCGGGCAGCGTCTTCGGCTTCCTCGGTCCGAACGGCTCCGGCAAGACCACCACGATCCGCATGCTGATGGGGCTCATCGAGCCCACGTCCGGCACCGCGCGCGTCCTGGGGCAGTCCATGCCCCGGGCCGCGCGCTCCGTGCTTCCCCAGGTCGGCGCCCTGATCGAGGGCCCCGCCCTCTACGGCTTCCTCTCCGGCCGGGACAACCTCCTGCGCTACGACGCCGCCGACCCGACCGCCGACCCGCGCACCCGGCGTACCCGGGTCGGTGCGGCGCTGGAGCGGGTGGGACTGAGAGCCGCGGCCGGCAAGAAGGCGAAGGCGTACTCGCTCGGCATGAAACAGCGACTGGGTCTCGCCGCCGCCCTCCTCCAGCCCCGTCGTCTCCTCGTCCTCGACGAGCCGACCAACGGCCTCGACCCGCAGGGCATGCGGGAGATCCGCTCCCTGGTGCGGGAGCTGGCCTCGGACGGCACCACCGTCTTCCTCTCCTCCCACCTCCTCGACGAGATCGAACAGGTGTGCACGCATGCCGCGGTGATGGCCCAGGGCCGCCTGATCACCCAGGGTGCGGTGGCGGACCTCGCGGCCGGTGCGCGCGGTCGCCTGGTCGTGACCACGCCCGACACCGGCGACGCGGCGCGGGTACTGAAGGAACAGGGAGCGGCGGACGTCGCCCTCGCCGAGGACAGGGTCACCGCCGAGCCCCCCGACCGGGACCTGGCGGAGGTGACCGCCGCGCTGGTCACGGCCGGGGTCCGCGTCCGGGGCCTCACCGTCGAACGGGCCTCCCTGGAGGACGCGTTCATGGCACTCACGGGGGAGGGCTTCGATGTCGCAGGCTGAGACGGACCCGCAGCCACCGGCAGAGGCGACCCGGTCGGTCACGGCCGAAGCCGCCCGCCGGCCGAGACCCAACCCCTTGTGGTCCTTCGGCCTCCTCCGCAACGAGCTGCTCACCACCTTCCGCCGCTGGCGCACCCTCGCGCTGCTGGGCGTCCTGGCGGCCGTCCCCGTCCTGGTGGGCATCGCCGTGAAGATCGAGACGAGCGACGGTTCGCGCACCGGCCCCGGCGGCGGCCCGGGAGGGGACGGCGGGCCGGCCTTCATCGCCCAGGTCACCAACAACGGCCTGTTCCTGGTCTTCACCGCGCTGGCCGCGACGCTGCCGTTCTTCCTGCCCATGGCGATCGGCGTGGTCGCGGGTGACGCGATCGCCGGCGAGGCGAACGCCGGCACCCTGCGCTACCTCCTCGTCGCCCCCGCCGGCCGCACCCGCCTCCTGCTCACCAAGTACGCGACCGTGCTGGCCTTCTGTCTGGTGGCCACGTTCGTGGTCGCCCTCTCGGCGCTGACGGTGGGGTTCCTGCTCTTCCCGCTCGGTGACCTCACCACCATCTCCGGTACGACGATCAGCTTCACCGACGGCCTGGGCAGGGCCCTGCTGATCGCCCTGGTCGTCGCCGCGTCACTGACCGGCGTCGCGGCGCTCGGCCTGTTCGTCTCCACCCTGACCGGCAGCGGCATCGCGGCGATGGCGACCACGGTGGGCCTGCTGATCACGGTCCAGATCCTCGACCAGATCCCCCAACTGCACGCGATCCAGCCCTACCTGTTCTCCCACTACTGGCTGTCCTTCGCCGACCTCGTGCGCGACCCCGTCTACTGGGACGACCTGGTGAAGAACCTCGGCCTGCAGGCCCTGTACGTGGCGGTGTTCGGCTCGGCGGCCTGGGCGCGGTTCACGGCGAAGGACATCACCGCGTGACTCGTCCGACGATCCGCGGAAGGGCAGCCGCCTCGGCGGCCCGCGCCACCGCCAGCAGCAGGTCCTCCCGTCCGTGCGCCGCGACGATCTGCAACCCCACCGGGCACCCGTCCGCGCCGACCCCCGCCGGGACGCTCGCCGCCGGATGCCCGCTCAGGTTGAACGCCCAGGTGAGCGCGGTCGAATACCGCTCGCCCGGGCCTTCGTGACCGTGCGCGGCGTGCGGGGTCGTCGGCGTCAGCAGCAGGTCGGCCCGGGCGAAGAGCGCGGCCAGCCGCAGATCGTTCACCTTCCGGATCGACGGGACCGGGCGCTCGCCCCCACCCGCCGGGCCGCCGTCCGTCACCGGCCGGCGCAGAGCGAGCCACGCCGGCGCCGGATCCTCCAGCCGCACCGGAGCGGAGTCGGGCAGCAGCCGTACGACACCGGCGTCCGCGAGACGTGAGGCGGCGGCCCGGGCGAGGGCCAGGGGCTCGGGGTCGGGCGAGGCGAAGCCGAGATCGGGCGAGAAGACGGCACCGGGCACCGAAGGAACGACCCTCGCACTCCCTGCCACCCCCACCTTCACCTCCCTTTCCGCACTCGCACCCGCCCCCGCCCGCATCACCCGCCAGTACGCCGCCGCGTCCGCCGCGTGCCGTACGAGCACGCCGGGTGCCGCGAGGCCCGTGCGGTCGGCGGACGGCAGCCGTCCGTTCGTCGTCTTCAGACCGGTCACCCCGCACCAGGCCGCCGGGATCCGTACCGAGCCGGCGCCGTCGCTGCCGGTGGCCAGCGGTACCAGCCCCGCCGCCACCGCCACGGCGGACCCGGCCGAGGACCCGCCCGGCGTACGGTCCGCCCGCCAGGGGTTGACGGTGCGGCCATGGGCACCGAGGCCCCAGGTCTGCCACGCCGTACCCGGCCCCGGTACGGCGGTCGCCCCCACGGGCACACAGCCCGCGGCGAGCAGCGGCCCCGCGGCCCGCAGCCCGTGCCGTCCCTTGACCGCGATCGGCACCCCCGCCAGCGGCAGCGGTTCACCCGCGCCGATCCGCACGTCCACCTCACGCGCCCGCTCGACCGCCGCCGCCTCCCACACCTCGGCGAAGGCGCACAGGACGGGATCGATCCGCGCGATCCGTTCCAGCGCCTCACCGACCACGTCAACGGCCCGCAACCGCCCACCCCGCACGCCCGAGGCGATCTCCACGGCAGAGGGGATCTCCACCGCCGAGGGGAGTTCGGCATCGGCGCCGGGGCCGGCGCTGTGCCCTTCCCCGCTCAGCGCCTCACCCCGGTGAGCCGGGCCAGCGCCTCCGTCTCCCTCGGCGGCCCTCCGCCCAGCTCACCGAGACGCCACTCGTTCACCCACGGAACGCGGTACACGTCCACGACCGCCTCCACGGCCCGCATCCGCTGCACCAGCGGGCGGGGCAGCCGTCCCGGCGCGTCGGCGACCAGGACCACCGCGTCCAGGTCGAGCCCCTGCGGTACCTCCCCGCGCCGGAACACCTCCAGGAACCGCAGCGCGGACTCCAGACCGCTCGCGTGCGTCCGCGCCACGAGGAGGACCGACGGGGGATCGGCGGGGCCGGGCCAGTTGCGTCCGCAGTCATGACCGCCGTAGACCGCCGCGAGCGTGGAGGCGCCGGCTCCGCCGTGCGCGGCCATCCAGGAAAAGCGCCGGGGGGCGGCGACGGCGGGCACCCCGTACCCTTCCGGGAGCCGCGCGTGCGCCGCCTCCGGTACGGGCACCGGCCCGCGGATCCAGATCTCCGGTCCCGGCCGCCCCTCCGTCGTCCGCATGCCCCGTACCCTTCCTCCTGGTCCGCTGCCCGAAGCCTCTCCGAGTCCGCCCTCGGGGAACCGGACACGGGTCCTGGAACGAGGCTGTGACGTCCTGGTGACGCGCTGCCGAGAGCGAACGGAGAGACTCAACAGTACGTGTACGCGTACGCGCACCTGGACGACCGGAGCGTGACGACGCATCCGAGTGAGGAACCGATGTCTCGACTCAGCCGCGAGAAGAAGCGCGAACAGCGGGAACAGAAGGGCGCCGGCCGCCCGGCCGCTGTGGCCCTGCCGCTCGACGTCCATGTCCGCGCGAGCGGCAGCCCGGCGACCATAGGCGGTGTTCCGGTCACGGTGTCGGACGGTACGGAGATCCAGCACGCCGTGCTCGGCCATCTCCATCGCATCGCCCTCGCCACCGGACATCCCGTCCTCGCCAGGGTCCACGACGAACGCATCGGCTACGTCGTTCCCCTGCGTGTCGACCCGGACGGCTCCAGCCACTTCACGGCCGAGCCCCTGCGCACCCCGCCCCCGCAGCCGGACCGCTCCCAGAACGCGTCGGCCCCGGAGCCCCACAGCGACAGGCCCACCCATGTCCTGCGGCAACTGCAGGACTCGCCACCGGAGCAGCCGCCGGCACCGGCCCAGGAGCCGGGCTCGCTCCCCGGCACGGCCGTGGCCCCCATGGGAGTCTTCGGCCCGCCCCCGGCGATGAACCGACACCCGGACCCCGAGACGACCCACGAGACGGCCCCGGCGACAGACCCCGAATCGGCCCGCACCTCTGCCCCCGAGCCCGAGGCCCCCAGGCCGCTGCCCACCCGGCAGACCCCCGCGGCCTCCAAGCCCCTCGTCCCAGCGCACCCCACCTCACACCTCGAACACGATCCCGATCCCAAGCCCACCCCGGCCCGGGGGTTCGACGCCGTGGCGGAAGCGGTGCTCGGTGACGACCCCCGGACCCTTCCCGGCGAGGGCGGTGCCCCCGCCCTCCTCGGGGAGCCGGTCGCGCGGATCAACGAGGCCGTGCGGGCCGGGCGGATCGACGCAGCCGCGGGGCTCGCCGAGCAGACCGTGCTGGAGGCCTCCGCGACGCTGGGACCGGAGCACCCCGAGGTGCTCCGGCTGCGCGAACTCAGCGCGTACATCGCCTACCTGGCGGGGGACCCGCTCCGCGCCTTCCACGTCTCGCTCGACCTGGCCCGGATCTGCCGCCGTGCCCGGGACGGCGAGGCCGCGTACGGCAACGTCCAGAGCGCGGCGTCGGCCTGGCGTGCCGTACGCGACCCGTTGCAGGGCCTGAACCTGGGGACCGAACTCCTCGGCCTGTGGACGGAGCTGGCGACGGAGGACGGACCGGCCGCCGACGACGTCGAGGAGCTTGAGTCGGCCCGTGCCCGCATGGTCCGCCTGGCCGAACGGGCCCGCGACGCGGGCCGGTAGGACCTCTCCGGTCAGGAGGACAACGTCCACACCGCGTACGCCAGCGCGTCCGCGTTGCGGTCCAGCGCGGTGTCGTTGATGTTGGCGGTGGTGTCGCAGGAGGAGTGGTAGCAGCGGTCGAAGGCCTGTCCGGCCGTACCGCCCCACTTGGCCGCCTGCGCCGCCGTCTTGACGTAGTCGGCACCGCTGAACAGCCCGCCGACCGGAACGCCCGCGTTCTTGAAGGGGGCGTGGTCGGAGCGGCCGTCGCCCTCGGTCTCGATCTCCGTCGGGACGCCGAGGCCGGCGAAGTAGCCCTTGAAGGTGGTCTCGATGGCGGGGTCGTCGTCGTAGACGAAGTAGCCGGGGTTCGGCGAGCCGATCATGTCGAGGTTGAGATAGCCGCTGATGCGGGCGCGGTTGGCCGAGGAGAGGTTGTTGACGTAGTACCGCGACCCGACCAGGCCGAGTTCCTCGGCGCCCCACCAGGCGAACCGCAGATGGCCGGTGGGCTGGTAGCCGGCCCGGGCGACGGCGAGCGCGGTCTCCAGGACGGCGGCGGACCCCGAGCCGTTGTCGTTGATGCCCGCGCCGGACGTGACGCTGTCCAGGTGGGACCCGGCCATGACGACCTCGTCGGTGTTGCCGCCGGGCCAGTCGGCGATCAGGTTGTAGCCGGTGCTGCCGGAGGAGGTGAACTGCTGGATGGTGGTGGTGTATCCGGCGGCGTCCAGTTTGGCCTTCACGTAGTCGAGCGAGGCTTTGTAGCCGCTCCGTCCGTGGGCGCGGTTGCCGCTGTTGGCGGTGGCGATGGACTGCAACTGCGTCAGATGGGCCTTGACGTTCGCCAGGGGGATGTCGGGCGCGGCGGCCACGGGTGCGGGCGCCGCGCCCGCTATCGATCCTCCAGTCAGGAGCATGACAACAGTGCGGCGCAGGCACCGGCCGCACGCCGGGAAACGGGGAGCTTCATGTGGGGGGCTCCGAAGTCTCGGGAACCGCCGGATCACAGCGGTCCCACAGCGAATGGGGTCCCAGGATGGTGAACTCGCCCCTGACCGCGCGTCAAGAGCGTCAACCGGACACGGGATTCGGCTACCGGACGGGGGCCGGATCTGCCGGGGGATGGGACCCATCTGCCGGAGAGGGGCGCATCTGCCGGGCACGTGACGCGTCTGTCGGACGCGGGTTTCACCTGCCGGTCACCGGGCCTCTTTTCGCCCTGCCCCTAGTGGACGCAGAACTCGTTCCCCTCGGGGTCCGTCATCACCACCCACGCCCCGGACGGCTCCTGCACCTCCCTCAGGACCTTCGCCCCCAGCACCGTCAGCCGCTCGACCTCCGCGGCCCGCAGCCCCGCCCCGGGGTGCAGATCGAGATGGAGCCGGTTCTTGACGGTCTTCGCCTCCGGCACCCGCTGGAAGAGCAGCCGCCGTCCGAGCCCGGTCCCGCTCTCCGGGTCGTACGGGTCCTGCGGATGCCGTACGGCGATCAGGTCCCGGAAGGCGGCCCGGCCGTGGAACTCCACGGTCGCCGCTCCCGGCAGCGCGCCGGCCGCCAGCAGCCGTTCGACGAGCCCGCTGTTGTCCTCCACCGTGTAATGCAGCGCACCGGCCCAGAAGTCGGCCTGCGCATGCGGATCGGCGGCGTCGATCACGAGCTTCCAGTGGACGGGGGAGGGTGAGGGGGCGGGGGTCTGTGTCATACGCCCCACTCAACCAGCCGTCGGTGACATTCGGGCGGAGCCGGGCACCGTCGGCCCGTCTGTTGACAGAGCCCCGGTCAGACGTCCACCGCGGCGGACCCCAGCTGAGAAGCGCGCGGTACCTCGACCGCCCCCTTCGGACGGCGTGCGGAGCGCCACGCGTCCCCCGTCAGCAGCACCAGCGCAAGCCACACCAGCCCGAACCCGGCCCACCGCTCGGCCGGCATGTCCTCACCGAAGTAGACGACCCCGAGCAGGAACTGGAACACCGGCGCCAGGTACTGCAGCAGCCCCAGGGTGGACAGCGGCACCCGGATCGCCGCCGCCCCGAAGCACACCAGGGGCAGCGCGGTGACGATGCCGGTCGAGGCGAGCAGGGCCGCGTGCCCGGTGCCCTCATCCGTGAACGTGGAGCCGCCGTGCGCCGACAGCCACAGCAGATAGCCCAGCGCGGGCAGGAACTGGATCGCCGTCTCGGCGGCCAGCGACTCGACCCCGCCGAGGTTGACCTTCTTCTTCACCAGGCCGTAGGTGGCGAAGGAGAAGGCGAGGCAGAGGGAGATCCACGGCGGCCGGCCGTACCCGACCGTCAGGACGAGAACCGCCGCGAACCCGATGCCGACCGCCGCCCACTGCGCGGGCCGCAGCCGCTCCTTCAGGAGCAGCACGCCCATCGCGATGGTGACGAGGGGGTTGATGAAGTACCCGAGCGAGGCCTCCACCACGTGCCCCGAGTTCACGGCCCAGATGTAGATGCCCCAGTTCACGGTGATGACGGCGGCGGCGACCGTCACCAGGGCGAGCCTGCGCGGCTGCCGCAGCAACTCCCCGGCCCAGGCCCAGCGCCGTACGACGACCAGCGCGGCGGCCACGAAGACGAGGGACCACACCATGCGGTGGGCGAGGATCTCCCCGGCCGCGGCCGGCTTGAGCAGCGGCCAGTACAGGGGGACCAGCCCCCACATGCCGTACGCCGCGAAGCCGTTCAGCAGGCCTGTCCGGCCCTCACTCCTCGACGACCCGGCCACGGGCGCCCCTCCCTCTCAGGTTTCACGCGCCTTCACACACGCGTGCATGAAGGTAACGCCGACCGCCCCCGCCTGTCATGCACGTATCGGCATACGGTCATGACAGGGCGGGGGTGAGGGGACGCGAGGTTCCGGGACGGAGACTCGAGGGTGCCCTTGGGGACGGGGTCAGCCCTTGAGCGCCACCGTGATCGCCTCAGCGATCGGCGTGGTCGGGCGGCCCGCCAGCCGGGACAGGTCGCCGCTGGAGACCACCAGCTCGTCCTTCTCGATCGACGCGTCGACGCCGGCGATGATCGCGGCCAGCGGCTCGGGCAGCCCCGCGCCGGTCAGGATGCCGGTGAGCACCTCCACGGGCACCGAGTTGTAGGCGATCTCCTTGCCGGTCTGCTTGCTCAGCTCGGCCGCGTACTCGGCGAAGCTCCACGCCACGTCGCCGCCCAGCTCGTACGTCTTGTTCTCGTGGCCCTCGCCGGTCAGTACGGCGACCGCGGCGGCCGCGTAGTCGGCGCGGGAGGCGGAGGAGACCCGGCCTGCCCCGGCGGCCGC
The DNA here is from genome assembly GCF_040295925.1 of Streptomyces sp. NPDC002588. Lineage (NCBI taxonomy): Bacteria > Bacillati > Actinomycetota > Actinomycetes > Kitasatosporales > Streptomycetaceae > Streptomyces > Streptomyces sp. NPDC002588. The sequence goes on along the minus strand of NZ_JBEOWF010000038.1, from coordinate 24,640 downwards.
GACGACGGCGTTGTGCTCGAGGACCGGGGCGAGGTTCTCGGTGTAGTTCTCGTGGTACCAGCCGTTGCGCAGCAGGGTGTACGGCACGCCCGAGGTGGTCAGCGCCTGCTCGGTGGTCCGGTGGTCGTCGGCCAGCGCGGCGGTCAGCGTGCCCGGCGCGCTGGTGTACGCCAGCAGCGCGACGCCCGCCGCCTTCGCGGCGTCTATGACGACCTGGTGCTGGGCCGGACGGCCCTTGTCGAACTCGTTGCCCGAGATCAGCAGCACCTTGTCGCCGGCCGCGAACAGGCCGTCGAAGGTCTCGGGGGAGTTGTAGTCGGCGATCGCGAGCTTCACTCCGCGGGCCGCGAAGTCGGCGGCCTTGGCCTCGTCGCGTACGACGGCCGTGATCCGGTCCGCGGGGACCTTCTCCAGCAGTTGCTCCACGACGTGGCGGCCGAGATGTCCGGTGGCTCCGGTGACGACGATGCTCATGGTTCAGGAACTCCTCGTGGGGGTTGCGGGTCTGCCGCTAACCCTAGGGATAGCGCTAACTCAAGGAAAGTACCCACTTTGAAGTAAGTTACTGGTGTCGAGGTAAGTATCCTGGGAGTGCACCCTTCCGCCCGCGAGACCGGCATCCGCGAAAACGACGGCGAGGCCCCGGGATCGCGTGTCCGGGGCCTCGCCGCACAGAGGACTGCTTGTCGTTCACCGACGATGTCGCCGTTACCCGACGACCGTCCAGGTGTCGCCGCCGGCCAGCAGGGCGGCCAGATCGCCCTTGCCGTGCTGTTCGACGGCCGTGTCGAGCTGTTCGGCGAGCTGGGTGTCGTACACGGGCCGTTCGACGGAGCGGAAGACACCGATGGGAGTGTTGTGCAGGGTGTCGGGGTCGGCGAGCCGGGAGAGGGCGAAGGCGGTCGTCGGGGAGGAGGAGTGCGCGTCGTGGACCAGGACCGCCGCCTCGTTCTCCGGCGTCACCGCCACGACCCTCAGGTCCCCGGTGGCCGCGTCCCGCACCACGCCCTTCTCGCCGTCCGTGCCGAAGCGGATCGGCTGCCCGTGCTCCAGCCGGATCACCGCCTCCTCGGCCGACGCCCGGTCCTTGAGCGCATCGAAGGCGCCGTCGTTGAAGATGTTGCAGTTCTGGTAGATCTCGACCAGCGCGGTGCCGGGGTGGGCGGCGGCCTGACGGAGCACCTCCGTCAGATGTCTGCGGTCGGAGTCGACGGTACGGGCGACGAAACTCGCCTCCGCGCCGAGCGCCAGCGAGACGGGGTTGAACGGCGCGTCCAGGGACCCCATCGGCGTCGACTTGGTGATCTTGCCGACCTCGGAGGTCGGGGAGTACTGGCCCTTCGTGAGGCCGTAGATGCGGTTGTTGAAGAGGAGGATCTTGAGGTTGACGTTGCGGCGCAGGGCGTGGATCAGATGGTTCCCGCCGATGGACAGGGCGTCGCCGTCACCCGTGACCACCCACACGGAGAGGTCCCGTCTGCTCGCCGCCAGCCCGGTGGCGATGGCGGGGGCACGTCCGTGGATGGAGTGCATGCCGTAGGTGTTCATGTAGTACGGGAAGCGCGAGGAGCAGCCGATGCCGGAGACGAAGACGATGTTCTCCTTCGCCAGACCGAGTTCCGGCATGAAGCCCTGCACGGCGGCCAGGATCGCGTAGTCACCGCAGCCCGGGCACCAGCGCACCTCCTGGTCCGACTTGAAGTCCTTCATGGACTGCCTGGCCTCGGCCTTGGGCACCAGCTGGAGCAGACCGTTGGAGATGTCAGTCATCGATGGCCTCCTTCAGCGCCGCGGCGAGCTGCTCCGCCTTGAACGGCATACCGTTGACCTGGTTGTAGGAGTGGGCGTCGACCAGGTACTTCGCCCGTACGAGGGTGGCGAGCTGCCCCAGGTTCATCTCGGGGATGACGACCTTGTCGTAGGCCTTCAACACGGTGCCGAGATTGCGCGGGAAGGGGTTGAGGTGACGCAGGTGGGCCTGCGCGATCGGCTCGCCGGCCGTCCGCAGCCGCCGTACCGCCGCGGTGATGGGCCCATAGGTGGACCCCCAGCCCAGCACCAGGGTCCTCGCCCGGTCCGGGTCGTCCACCTCCAGATCGGGGACGTCGATGCCGTCGATCTTGGCCTGGCGGGTGCGGACCATGAAGTCGTGGTTGGCGGGCGCGTACGAGATGTTCCCCGTCCCGTCCTCCTTCTCGATGCCGCCGATGCGGTGCTCCAGCCCCGGCGTGCCCGGAATCGCCCACGGTCTGGCGAGGGTCTGCGGGTCGCGTTTGTAGGGCCAGAAGACCTCGGTGCCGTCCGCCAGGGTGTGGTTCGGCCCCTGCGCGAACCGCACCCGCAGATCCGGCAGCTCGTCCAGCTCCGGGATCCGCCAGGGTTCGGAGCCGTTGGCGAGGTAGCCGTCGGAGAGCAGCATCACCGGGGTGCGGTAGGTGAGGGCGATCCGCGCGGCCTCCAGGGCCGCGTCGAAACAGTCGGCGGGCGTGCGCGGGGCGACGATCGGGACGGGGGCCTCGCCGTTGCGCCCGTACATGGCCTGGAGCAGGTCGGCCTGCTCGGTCTTGGTCGGCAGCCCGGTGGAGGGCCCGCCGCGCTGGATGTCCACCACCAGCAGCGGCAGCTCCAGCGAGACGGCGAGCCCGATGGTCTCCGACTTCAGCGCCACACCCGGACCGGACGTGGTGGTGACGGCCAGCGACCCCCCGAAAGCCGCTCCCAGCGCCGCGCCGATGCCGGCGATCTCGTCCTCGGCCTGGAAGGTGCGCACGCCGAAGTTCTTGTGCCGGCTGAGTTCGTGGAGGATGTCGGAGGCCGGGGTGATGGGGTACGAGCCCAGGAACAGCGGCAGATCGGCCTGCCGGGAGGCGCTGATCAGGCCGTAGGCCAGGGCCAGGTTCCCGGAGATGTTGCGGTAGGTCCCCGTCGGGAACGCCTGTGCGGCCGGGGCGACCTCGTAGGAGACGGCGAAGTCCTCCGTCGTCTCGCCGAAGTTCCAGCCCGCGCGGAAAGCGGCGAGGTTCGCCTCGGCGATCTCCGGTTTCTTCGCGAACTTCGCCCGGAGGAACTTCTCCGTGCCCTCGGTGGGCCGGTGGTACATCCATGACAGAAGGCCGAGCGCGAACATGTTCTTGCTGCGCTCGGCCTCCTTGCGGGTGAGGTCGAATTCCTTGAGTGCCTCGACGGTCAGGGTGGTCAGGGGGACCGGGTGGAGCTGGTAACCGTCGAGGGAGCCGTCCTCCAGCGGCGAGGCCGCATACCCCACCTTCTGCATCGCCCGCTTGGTGAACTCGTCCGTGTTGACGATGATCTCCGCGCCGCGCGGGACGTCACCGATGTTCGCCTTCAGCGCGGCCGGGTTCATCGCGACCAGCACGTTGGGCGCGTCACCCGGCGTGAGGATGTCGTGGTCGGCGAAGTGCAGCTGGAACGAGGAGACGCCGGGCAGGGTCCCGGCGGGTGCGCGGATCTCGGCGGGGAAGTTCGGCAGAGTGGACAGGTCGTTGCCGAACGACGCAGTCTCCGAGGTGAAACGGTCACCGGTGAGCTGCATGCCGTCACCCGAGTCCCCCGCGAACCTGATGATCACCCGGTCGAGACGGCGTACGTCCTTCGCCGCCGCGCCGGATTGGCGCTGCTCTCCCACGACGGTCCCGTCGGCCTGCTCTGCCGGCCCGGTCTCTCCCGTTGCGCTGCTGACCCGACTGGTCACTGAACTGGACCTCCCTCGAGGTGGCTGTCCCGGAGGGGCCTTCCCGAAGGCCCTCCTGGATCAACCCTACGTCTGTAAGGGTCACCTTCCCTCGGCCTTTCGTAGGACGATCGCAGCGACCGGCATCGTCACTGCGACGGTTGACTGCCCCCGAGACGGCCCGGCACCCGTCCTGCCATTCCTGCCAGTCCTGCTTTTCTGGCATTCCTGCTGTTCCCGCACTTCCCGCCCATGATTTCCCGCCCACGGCCGTCGCCCCGGCAGACGCACCGAGCGGGCGACCACCTGACCGAACCGGTTCGTGAACCACTTCACGAACCGGATCACGAGAGTGCCACTCCGTCATGAATTGAGATAGGTGAGCACCGCAAGAACGCGACGGTGATCCCCGTCACTCGGCGACAGTCCGAGCTTCAGAAAAATATTGCTGACGTGCTTCTCCACGGCCCCGTCGCTCACCACCAGCTGCTTGGCGATCGCCGAGTTCGTCCGCCCCTCGGCCATCAGCCCCAGCACCTCCCTCTCGCGCGGGGTAAGCCCGGCGAGCACGTCCTGCTTGCGGCTGCGCCCGAGCAACTGCGCCACGACCTCCGGATCGAGCGCGGTACCCCCGGACGCCACCCGCACCACGGCATCCACGAACTCCCGCACCTCGGCCACCCGGTCCTTGAGCAGATACCCCACCCCGTGACTCGAACCGGCCAAAAGTTCGGTGGCGTACCTCTCCTCCACGTACTGCGACAACACCAGCACCCCGAGCCCCGGATGCGTCTTGCGCAGCAGCACGGCGGCCCGCACCCCCTCGTCCGTGTGCGTGGGCGGCATCCGCACATCGGCGACGACGACGTCCGGCAGCGCCCCCTCCTCATCGAGCTCGGTGATCGTCTTGACGAGCGCGTCGGCGTCCCCCACCCCCGCCACGACCTCGTGCCCCCGGTCCGTGAGCAACCGGGTCAGCCCCTCCCGCAACAGCACCGAATCCTCGGCGATGACCACCCGCACCCTGTCCTCCACGCTCCCGGCCCCCCAGCCGTCCACCCACCCGGTCAACACCCCAAGCATCCCAGCAACGACCCCGTCCTCGCCCGGCAAACGAGCACGCGGGAGGGAAGACGACGGGAAGTCGACGCAGGTGGGCGGGAGGAATGGGGAGGGGAGGGGCACATCTCCCGGACGGCGGGCCTGCCGGGGAGGGGAAAGGGGCGGCGGGGGCGAAGGAGAACCCGCCCCGCACCGCCCCGGAGCGCGACGCGTCCACGCGCCGCCCGCAGCCGCTCAACCCCGCCAGGGCAACTCCGCGGTGATCCGAGTCGGCCCGCCCGCCGGCGAGTCCACCACCAGAATCCCGTCCACCGCGTCCAACCGCTCCGCCAGCCCCGCCAGCCCCGCCAACCCCGACCCCGCGGCGGCATCCGCGCCCCCGACCCCGTCATCCACCACCTGCAACATCAACCGGTTCTCCACCCGCCACACATCGACCGACGCCGACCGGGCCCCACTGTGCTTGCTGACGTTCTGCAGCAGCTCGGACACCGTGAAATAGGCGATGCCCTCGATCGCCGCCACCGGCCGCGACGCCAGGTCGACCTCCACCCGCACCGGCACGGTGCACCGCGAGGCCACCGACGACAGCGCCGCGTCCAGCCCACGGTCGGTGAGGACGGCCGGATGGATCCCCCGCGCCAGATCCCGCAGCTCCTGCAACGCCGTCTTCACCTCACCGTGCGCCTCGTCCACCATCCGCGCCGCCGTCCGCGGATCCTCCCGCAGCTTCTCCTTCGCCAGCCCCAGATCCATCGCCAGCGCCACCAGCCGTGCCTGCGCCCCGTCGTGCAGATCCCGCTCGATCCGCCGCAGATCCGCCGCCGCCGTGTCCACGACCACCCCCCGGTCCGACTCCAGCTCCACCACCCGCGACACCAGCCGCGACGGCCCGAGCAGCCCATGCACCAGCAACCGGTCCACCGTGGTCAGCGCCCGCACGATCCACGGCATGGCCACCGTGACGAGCAGCCCCACCAACGCCGTGACGGTGATCTCGAAGGGGTTGTCCAGATACACCCGGTGCTGCTCGTCGCCGTACCACTGCAGTCCGCCCTGACCGCCGTACATCGGGAACAGCCAGAACCACAGCGGATACGTCAGCAGCGTCCAGCCGAACGAGAACAGCGTGACGGTGACGCAGAACGAGAACACCGCCCACGGGAACTGCACCAGCACGAACAGCACGTGCCGCCACGACGCCCCGCTCTTCAGCACGGCGCCCATCCACGCCGCCACGCCGCCCGGACGGCCGTCCTTCCCCCGCACCCGCAACGGCTCCGGGCGAGCCACCTCCAGCCCCAGCAGCCCCCGCGCCCGCTCCCGCTCCAGCGTCCCGAAGCCCCGGCACGCCGCCAGCCCCGCCGCCAGCACCGGGATCCCGAGGAAGGTCACCAGCAGACCCGCCCCCACCGACAGCATGGACACCGTGAACACGAAGAACACGACACTGAGCGGAAAACCGAGCAGCACATAGGCGAGCTCACGCCAGTGACGCCCGCTGACCGGCTCCCGCAGCACGGTCGGCAGCCGACGACGCGGTCGCCCCTCGTGCCCGTACTCGTCGTACCGCTCGTCGTACCGCTCGTCATGCAGCCCGTACTGGTCGTACCGCCCGTACTGCGTGGCCATCGGCGCCGTCCGTTCTACTCGTCTCCACACGCCCCGCTCATCGCGCAGCTGTTCTGCCCTACCTCCACCCTCCTCGGCGCCCCGCCGACGGAACATGCGGCCCGTCGGCCTCTTGAAAGGGGGGTTTTCCCTACCCCGGCCTTCCTCCGACCTCTGTCCGGCCGGCCGTCACCGCTGGTCGCCACTCCGCTCCCGCCAGGGCAACTCCGCCGTCACCGTCGTGGGACCCCCCTCGGGAGACTCCACGACGAACAGCCCGTCGACCGCGTCCAGCCGCTCCGCCAGCCCCCGCATCCCCGTCCCCGCGTCGACCCGCGCTCCGCCCCGGCCGTCGTCCCACACCTGGACGAGCAGCCGGTTCTGCGCCCGCCACACATCCACCGACGCCGACCGGGCCCCACTGTGCTTGCTGACGTTCTGCAGCAGCTCGGACACCGTGAAGTAGGCGATGCCCTCGATGGCCGCCGCCGGCCTGGACTCCAGATCCGCCGTCACCTTCACCGGCACGGTGCACCGCGAGGCCACCGACGACAGCGCCGCGTCCAGCCCACGGTCGGTGAGGACGGCCGGATGGATCCCCCGCGCCAGATCCCGCAGCTCCTGAAGCGCCAGCTTCACCTCGCCGTGCGCCTCCTCCACCATCGCCGCGACGGCGTCGTCGGCCTGCCCGTCCAGGAGCTTCTCCTTCGCCAGCCCCAGCCCCATCGCCAGATTGACCAGCCGTGCCTGCGCCCCGTCGTGCAGGTCCCGCTCGATCCGCCGCAGATCCGCCGCCGCCGTGTCCACGACCACCCCCCGGTCCGACTCCAGCTCCGCGATCCGCCGCTCGAGCTCGTCGGAAGGCGACAGCAGCGCCCGCACCATCGCCCGGTCCGCGTTGGTCAGCACCCGCGCCACATACGGCAGCACCGGCCACAGCAGGAACAGCGAAGGCAGGACGACGGTGAAGGTGGCGATCCCCCACGGAAGCCGCATGAAGTCGTAGAGCACCGTGCGCCAGGCCACCGGGTCCTTCAACGCCAGCCACATCCGGGCGAGCGGCCCGCCCGCCCGGCGCATCGGCAACGGGCTGGGCTCCTCGATCCGCAGCCCCAGCAGCAGCCGCGCCCGAGCCCGCTCGAACCGGCCCGAGAGCCGCGCGCCCGCCAGCCCGAGGGCCAGCAGGGGCAGCCCGACCACCGTGAGGGTCAGCGAGGCGCCGGTGACCATCACCGTCATCACATACATGAAGCCGAACAGCGACATCGGGAGGTTCGCCAGGAGATACGCGATCTCCTTCCACGTCTGTGCGTCGAGAGCGGGCCGGACCGGCGGCAGAACGGCGTCGTCGGACCGCCGGTGGTCGTCGGATCGCGGATGGTCGGTGGACCGCCGGTGGTCGTCGGATCGCGGGTGGTCGGTGGACCGGTGGCGGTCCTCGGGCTGATGGTGGTAGGGCTGATGGGAAGTGGTCACACGGGCTAGCCTGCCGCGCCGAGCGCCACCGCGCCATGAGGTTCGCACCGCCCGCCGACGGGGGAAAGCCCCCCACCCGCGGTCCTAGGTATGACGGGCTGCTTACCGTCCCTTTATCAGGGCCTAGACTCCGTGCGTACAGATCGTCGAAGAGGCGTCGAGCGGCCCGAGTGACCGAAGATGCCGAAGAGACTGAGGTCAGGGAGCGAGGGGACGGACGTGCGGGAACCGACCGTCGAGATCGCGGCGGACTACTTCCGGTCCTATTCGGTCGTCGGACTGCTCGCCGTCGTCGGCGTGCTCTTCGTCGCCGTCGCCTTCGGCGCCGGACGTCTGCTGCGCCCGGTGGTGCCGACGCCGGAGAAGCTCCTGACGTACGAGTGCGGCGTCGACCCCGTCGGCGAGGGCTGGGCCCACACCCAGGTCCGCTACTACGTCTACTCCTTCCTCTACGTCATCTTCGCCGTCGACTCGATCTTCCTGTTCCCCTGGGCGACGGTCTTCGCCGCCCCCGGCTACGGCGCGACGACCCTCGTGGAGATGTTCATCTTCCTCGGCTTCCTCGCCGTCGGGCTGCTGTACGCATACAAGAAGGGCGTCCTGACATGGACGTGACCCCGCCTCCTTCCACCCAGCCGGTGCCGCTCCCCGAGCCGGGGCGCCTGGGGGCCCTCGCCCGCCTCGCGCCCGAGCCGATGAAGGTCGTCCTCAACTGGGGCCGCCGCTACTCGCTCTGGGTCTTCAACTTCGGCCTCGCCTGCTGCGCGATCGAGTTCATCGCCGCGTCGATGGCCCGCCACGACTTCATCCGCCTCGGCGTCATCCCCTTCGCGCCGGGCCCCCGCCAGGCCGACCTGATGGTGGTCTCGGGCACCGTCACGGACAAGATGGCCCCTGCCGTGAAGCGCCTCTACGAGCAGATGCCCGAGCCGAAGTACGTCATCTCCTTCGGCGCCTGCAGCAACTGCGGCGGCCCCTACTGGGACTCCTACTCCGTGACCAAGGGCGTCGACCAGATCATCCCCGTCGACGTCTACGTCCCCGGCTGCCCGCCCCGCCCCGAGGCGCTCCTCCAAGGCATCCTCAAACTCCAGGAGAAGATCGCCCGCGAGTCCCTCAGCGAGCGCTACGGCACCTCCCGCCCGTCGGCCGCCGCCCTGCAGAGCGGCCTGGTGAAGCCGCCGACCGCCCCGGAGGGCCCGCGATGACCCACGTCGGCTGGCTGCCCGCCCCGGCCGGGGAACTCTTCGGCCCGGACGCCACGGCCGAGGAGTCGTACGAGGTCCTGACCGTCGACGTCCCCCCGGCGTCCTGGCTCACCGCCCTCCGCGTCGCCCGCGACGAACTCTCCTGCACCTATTTCGACTGGCTGAGCGCGGTCGACGAACCGGCCGCGGGCTTCCACGTCACGGCGCACGTCGTGGCCCTCACTCCCGTTCGCCGGCTCCTCCTGCGCACGACGGTCCCGCACGAGGCCCCGACGCTCGCCTCCGCAGTCGACGTCTACGCGGGAGCCGCCTGGCACGAACGCGAGACCCACGAAATGTTCGGCGTCACCTTTGAGGGCCACCCTTCTCTGGACCACCTCCTGCTCCCCGAGACCTTCGAAGGCCACCCCCTCCGCAAGGACTTCGTCCTCGCGGCCCGCGTCGCCAAGGCCTGGCCCGGAGCCAAGGAACCGGGAGAATCCGAGCACGGAGGCCCCAGGCGCCGCCAGATGCTGCCCCCCGGCGTCCCCGACCCGAACGAATGGGGCCCCCTCAAGGGCCAGCTCCCACCCGCCCCGGCCCGCCCGGCCCGCGGCGCGGCGGCGGCCCGCGCCGCCGGAGACCGCCCGCCCCGCGCAGCGGCCGGCGACCGCCCGGCCCGCCGCGCCCGCACGGCGGCAGAGGGCTCGGCCAGCCAGACCGCACCGGAGACCCCGGCGGCCTCGTCGCCCCCTTCGCCCTCGACGCCTTCCGCAGGGACGTCGTCGCCGTCCGGCCCACGCCGGGCGAGGGGCGCCGGCGGAGGCTCGGCATCACAACGAGCCGAGGCAACCGAGCCCACCACAGACACCACGAGCCCCACCGACACGGGCCCCACGGGTGCCTCAACGGCACCGGGTTCCGCAGGAGCCTCAGAGGCACCCGGCGACACAGCAGCCGCCGCTGAGACGCCTCCGGCGACCAGCCGCACCCCCTCCGCCGGTCCGCGCCGTTCCCGCAGCGCCTCCCAGGGCTCGGCATCGCAACGCCCGCAGCCCCCGAGCCCGACCCCCGGCACCCCCGGCCGCCCCATGACGGCTCCCCGCAGTTCCGACGCCCCGTGGCACCACGCCCGCCCGGCCTTCGACGAGCCGCAGCCGGACTCGGCACCGTCCGACCCACAGGCTGCGGCTCCTCAGCAGCCGACTCCGGAGCAGCCGACTCCGGAGAAGCCGGTTCCGGAGCGGTCGGCCCCTGAGTCGGACACGGACGAGGACCCGTCGCCGACCGGCGACAGTTCCACCGGCGGCCCTTCCTCCTCCACCGACGCCACCGAACCCCCCACCCCTGAAACCCCGCCAGGAGGCCCGCAGTGAACGACGCACTCGACGTCGCCCTGCGACTCCTGCTCGTCTTCGTCGTCTTCCTCACCTTCCCTCTGATCGTCGGTCAGACCGAGCACAAGGTGATGGCCCACATGCAGGGCCGACTCGGCCCGATGTACGCCGGCGGCTTCCACGGCTGGGCCCAACTGATCGCCGACGGTGTGAAGTTCGCGCAGAAGGAGGACGTGGTCCCGGCGGGTGCCGACCGCCGTATCTTCCAGCTCGCACCGGCCGTAGCCCTCCTTCCGTACCTTCTCGTCCTGCTCGCCATCCCGATCGGCCCCGGCGAGGGCGCCGTCGGCCAGGTCCTGGACGCGGGTGTCTTCTTCGTCCTCGCCGTGATGGGCGTCGGTGTGCTCGGCTCCCTCATGGCCGGATGGGCCAGCGCCAACAAGTTCTCCCTCCTCGGCGGTCTGCGCACCGCCGCCCAGCTCCTCGCCTACGAACTCCCGATGCTGCTCACCGCCGCCTCGGTGGCGATGGCGGCCGGAACGGTCTCACTGCCCGGCATCGTCGACGCCTTCGAGTGGTGGTGGCTGCCCTGGCAGATCGTCGGCGCGATCGTCTTCTTCGTCGCCGGTCTCGCCGAACTCCAGCGCCCGCCCTTCGACATGCCCGTCGCCGACTCGGAGATCATCTTCGGTGCCTACACCGAGTACACCGGTCTGCGTTTCGCTCTCTTCCTCCTCGCCGAGTACGCCGGAATCGTCGTCCTGTGCGGCCTGACCACCGTCCTCTTCCTGGGCGGCTGGCACGGCCCCTGGGGCGCCGACGGCCTCGGCTGGGTCTGGACCCTGCTGAAGACGGCCGTCCTCGCCTTCGTCGTCATCTGGCTGCGCGTCACCTATCCGCGTCTGCGCGAGGACCAGCTCCAGAAGCTGTCCTGGACCCTTCTCGTTCCCCTCTCCCTCGCTCAGATCGCCCTCACCGGCGTCGTGAAGGTGGTGATCCAGTAACCATGGCTGCGTCTCTCCCACCCACCCGGCCCCGCATTCCCGGCTCCGGTCTGGCCAAGGGCCTGGCCGTCACCCTCCGCACGATGACGCGGAAGTCCGTCACCGAGCAGTACCCGGACGCCCAGCCGGAGCTTCCGCCCCGCACCCGGGGCGTGATCGGCCTGTTCGAGGAGAACTGCACGGTCTGCATGCTGTGCGCCCGCGAGTGCCCCGACTGGTGCATCTACATCGACTCCCACAAGGAGACGGTCCCGCCCGCCGCCCCGGGCGGTCGTGAGCGCAGCCGCAACGTCCTCGACCGCTTCGCCATCGACTTCTCGCTGTGCATGTACTGCGGCATCTGTATCGAGGTCTGTCCTTTCGACGCCCTTTTCTGGTCCCCGGAGTTCGAGTACGCCGAGACCGACATCCGCGAGCTCACCCACGAGCGCGACAAGCTCCGCGAGTGGATGTGGACCGTCCCGGCCCCGCCCGCCCTCGACCCGGCGGCGGAGGAGCCGAAGGAGATCGCCGCCGCCCGCAAGACGGCGGAGAAACTCGCCGCCGCCCAGGCCGCACCCGACCCCACGGAGCCCACCGAGTCCACGGGGTCGACCGACTCCACCGAGTCCACGGGGCAGACCGGGACCGCCGGCCGGCAGGAAGGAGAGTCGTGACCCTCGCCGAAGCGCCGCACGGTTTCCTCTCCCCGACCGGAGTCGAGATCGCCTTCGTCCTCGTCGGTCTGGCCACCTTCGGCGCCGCCCTGGTCACCGTCACCACCCGGCAGCTGGTACACGCCGCCCTGTGGCTGGTGGTCGCCCTCGGCGGCCTCGCCGTCGAATACCTCCTGCTCACCGCCGAGTTCATCGCCTGGGTGCAGGTCCTCATCTATGTCGGTTCCGTGGTCGTCCTCCTTCTCTTCGGTCTGATGCTCACCAAGGCCCCCATCGGCCGCTCGCCCGACGCCGACTCGGGCAACCGCTGGGCCGCTCTCACGGTCGCCGTCGCATCGGCCGCCGCTCTGGTCTGGGTGGTCGTCGACGCCTTCCGCACCACCTGGATCGACCTGGACGGGCCCGCCGCCGGCTCCACCGAGGTCACCGGAGCGAGCCTCTTCCAGAACTGGGTCCTCCCCTTCGAGGCCCTCTCCGTCCTCCTCCTCGCGGCTCTGGTCGGCGCGATCGTCCTGTCCCGCAAGGCGGGGGCGGAGTCGAGCTCTCCCCCTGTGAACTCCCGAACCGTCACCAAGAGTTCCCGATCCATCACAGAGAGTTCCGAAAAATCCGCGGAGAGTTCCGGCAGGTCCTCATCGGCCTCCGACGCTCCGGAAGCTCCGGACGGCCCGTCCGAGCAGGAAGGCGCCCGCTGATGCACCTCGCCTATCCCGCCGTCCTCGCCGCCCTCCTCTTCTGCACCGGTCTGTACGGCGTCCTCGCCCGCCGCAACGCGATCCTCGTCCTGATGTCCGTCGAGCTGATGCTCAATGCCGTCAACCTCAACCTTGTCGCCTTCGACGTCTGGCTCAGCAGGGCCGCCGAGGACACCCTGCACTCCGGTCAGGCACTGACCCTGTTCACCATCGCGATCGCCGCCGCCGAGATCGGCATAGGCCTGGCGATCGTGCTCGCCGTGTACCGAAACCGCGGCACCTCGGACATCGACAAGCTCCGCGACACCGCCGAGGGCCACGGCACTTCCGAGGGCCACGGCACTTCCGAGGGCAACGACACCGACACCCCCGAGACCGAGCCGGGCGCCGAGAAGGCTGAGGCCACCGCGTGACCACGACCACCCTCGCCGTCCTCGTCCCCCTCCTTCCCTTCCTGGGCGCGATCACCGGACTGCTCCTCGGTCGCACCGCCCCCGGATTCGTCCGCCCCCTCGCCGTCCTGCCGACGCTCACCTCCCTGGTCCTGGCCGTCCTCGTCGCCGTACGCCAGGGCGGCGACGCGGCCGTCAACGCCGTCACCGAACTCACCCCCACCGGCTCGGTCCCGATCGAACTCGCCCTGTACATCGACGGGTTCGCCGCCCTGGTCGCCGTCGTCGTCGGCACCGTCGCCACCTGTGTGCAGATCTACTCGACCAGCTACCTCCGCGAGGACCCGCGCTACCCGTCGTACGCGGCGCTCGTCTCCCTGTTCACGTCCGCGATGTTCCTGGTCGTCTACTCCGGCGACCTGATCGTGCTGCTGGTCGGCTGGGAAGTCATGGGCATCTGCTCCTACTTCCTCGTCGGCCACTACTGGGAGACCCCGGAGGCCCGCGCCGCCTCCATCAAGGCCTTCCTCGTCACCAAGCTCGGTGACGTCCCCTTCCTCATCGGCCTGTTCGCCCTCGGCACGCAGGCCGGTTCCTTCCGCATCACGAAGGTCCTCGCCACCGTCACACACGGCGGTCTCGACCACCCGACGCTCATCGCCCTGCTGCTCCTGGCGGGTGTGGCCGGCAAGTCGGCGCAGTTCCCGCTGCACACCTGGCTTCCCGACGCGATGGCGGGCCCCACCCCTGTCTCCGCGCTGATCCATGCCGCGACGATGGTCGCCGCCGGTGTCTACTTCATCGCCCGTCTCCTCCCGGTCTTCGAGGCCTCCGCGGCCGCGATGGTCGTCCTCGCCGTGATGGCGGCGGTCACGATGGTCGGCTCGGGTCTCGCCGCGCTCGCCCAGGACGACATCAAGCGCGTCCTCGCCTACTCGACCATCGGCCAACTCGGCTACATGACCGGTGCGCTCGCTGTCGGCGACCGCTCGGCCGCCGTCTTCCACCTCCTGTCGCACGGCGCCTTCAAAGCCCTGCTGTTCCTCGCCGCGGGTGTGGTCATCCATGCCGCCGGCACCAACTCGCTCGCGGCCATGTCCCGCATGAGTCACCTGCGCGACCGCATCCCCGACGCCTACTGGACGATGACCGTGGCGCTCCTCGCGCTCGCCGCGATCCCGCCGTTCAGCGGCTTCTTCTCCAAGGAGTCCGTCCTCGGCGCCGCCGAACACGTCACCACCGGTCACACCGCGCACGCACCCGGCGCGGCCGGCTGGCTCGTCCTCGTCGCCGGGCTGCTCACCGCCCTCCTCACCGCCGCCTACGCGACCCGGCTGTGGCTGCTGGCCTTCTACGGCCGGGGTACCGAAGCCGCCGACCACGGCCGCCAGCCCCTGACCATGACCGTCGTGCTGTGGGTCCTCGCGGTGCCGTCCCTCGCCCTCGGCGCGTTCGCCTACCGCACGCTCCCCGACTGGTTCGACGGCGCCGACCTCGCCCCGGCCCTCACCACGTCCGTGATCGGCACGGGCGTGGCCCTGGCCGGCGCGCTCGTCACCTATGCCGCCTGGCGCCACCTCACCGCCCTCGCCGCGCGCGTCCCGATCGGTGCGGTCGCCGCCCACCCCGAGGGCGACGCGGCCCAGGTCGAGGCCGAGGCCATCGCGACGCACGCGCCCGCCTACGGAGACGTGGCCTCCGCTCCCGACCCGGCGGACCCGGGGCGGCTCCTGCTCGGCCCGTTGCACCGCCACGCGGCAGTCGGCTTCCACCTCGACGCCGTCTACCAGGCGCTGTTCGTCCGCCCCGTGCAGGGCGCCGCGAGCCTCGTGCGGTTCCTCGACCGCGAGGTCGTCGACACCTACGTACGCGGCGCGGGCACCCTGCCCCGCTGGCTCGGTACCGCCGTACGGCGTGCCCAGACCGGCAACGTCCAGACCTATGTGAGCGCGCTGCTCGCCGGCACCGTCGTCCTGGCGGTCGCCGCCCTTCTCGTCGCCTCGGGAGCGTGAGCAGGCGTGATCGATATCAACGAGTCCGTGATGCAGCTTCTTCTGGCGTTGATCGTCGTCGGCCCGCTCCTCGGCGCCGCCGCCGCGCTTCTGCCCGCCCCGCCCGGACTGAAGGGGAAGTCACCCGACCAGGCCGTCCTGCGGCACGGCGTCACGGTCACCGGCGTGGTCCTCATCGCCGCGATCGTCCTCGCGCTCGGCTTCGACCACGACCATCCGTCGAAGATGCAGGCCGGCACGGACATCAGCTGGATCCCCGCACTCGACGTGCGCATCCACCTCGGCATCGACGGCATCTCCCTCCCTCTTGTGGTGCTGACCGCGCTGCTGACCTTCCTCTGCGCGCTGTACTCCTACTTCAAGCCGCCCGCGGGCCCGACCCCGAAGGCCTTCGTCGCGCTCGTGCTCGTCCTCGAGTCCGGGACGCTCGCCACCTTCGCCGTCCTCGACCTGCTGCTGTTCTTCCTCGCCTTCGAGACGGTCCTGATCCCGATGTACTTCCTCATCGCCCGCTGGGGCGGCGAGGGCCGGACCCGGGCGGCCTGGAAGTTCATCCTCTTCACCCTGCTCGGATCCGTGGTCATGCTGCTCGGCCTGCTCCTGATCGGAATCAAGGCGGGCACGTTCGACATGGTCGCACTCGCCACTGACAACGGCCGGTCGCTGAGCACGTCCGTGCAGGTCATCGCCGTTCTGGCGATCGGGATCGGACTCGCCGTCAAGACCCCGATGTGGCCCCTGCACAGCTGGCTGCCCGATGCCCACACCGCAGCCCCGACCGTCGGCTCGGTCCTCCTGGCGGGCGTCCTGCTGAAGATGGGTACGTACGGGTTCGTCCGGATTCTTCTCCCGATCGCGCCCGACGGATTCCACACCTTCGCGCCCTACCTCGCCGCCTTCGCCGTCGTCGGGATCATCTACGGATCCCTGGCCTGTCTGGCCCTCGCCAAGCAGGGCGCGAAGGGTGACCTCAAACGCCTCATCGCCTATTCCTCCGTCGGCCACATGGGCTTCGTCCTGCTCGGCATCGCCTCCACCACCCCGGCCGGAGTGAACGGCGCCCTGTTCGCCAACATCGCCCACGGCCTCATCACCGGCCTCCTCTTCTTCCTGGTCGGCGCGCTGAAGGACCGCACGGGAACGACCGACCTCGACGCCCTCGCCGAACAGACCGGAGCCGCGCTGTACGGCAAGGCCCCCCGCCTCGGCGGACTGCTCGCCTTCGCGGCCGTAGCCTCCCTCGGTCTGCCGGGCCTCGCCGGGTTCTGGGGCGAAATGCTCGCGATGTTCGGCGCGTTCGACCCCGCCGCCGACCTCAGCCGCCCCGCCTTCCTCACCTTCACGGCGATCGCCGCCTTCGGCACCC
The DNA here is from genome assembly GCF_040295925.1 of Streptomyces sp. NPDC002588. Taxonomy (NCBI): domain Bacteria; kingdom Bacillati; phylum Actinomycetota; class Actinomycetes; order Kitasatosporales; family Streptomycetaceae; genus Streptomyces; species Streptomyces sp. NPDC002588. The sequence continues at coordinate 8,151 of NZ_JBEOWF010000038.1, read as the reverse complement.
TGCTCACCGCCGCCTACCTGCTCGTCGTGGTCCGCCGCGTCTGCATGGGCGCACTCCCGCAGGACGCGCCCAAGCTCGCCGACGTCCATACCTACGAGTTCGCGGCCTGGACCCCGCTCGTCGCCCTCACCGTCGTCGCAGGCCTGTGGCCCAAGGCCCTCCTCGGCCTGACCGACCCGGCCGTGCAGCAGCTCCTCGCAGGAGGCACCCGATGAGCTCCCCGGCCCAGCCCCTGGCCGAGTCCCTGGTCCAGTCCGTCGACTGGCTCGCGATCGCCCCGCCCACCGTGGCGGCGGTCGTCGCCCTGGTCGTCCTGGTCGCGGACCTGTTCGTACCGGACGACCGCAAGTCCCTCCTCGGGTGGCTCTCGGTCGCCGGCCTCGCCGCCTGCACGGCCCTGCTGCTGCCCCTCCTGGACGGCGACCGCTCCACCTTCTGCCTGACCGGCGGGCCGAGCGCCTGCAGCTACACGGCCGACCGCTTCACCCTCGTCATCCAGTTCCTCGTCCTGGGCGGTGCCCTGCTGGCCGCCCTCCTGTCGGTGACCGGCCTGAAGGACGCGCGCGGACGACTCCCCGCAGGGGAGTTCTGGTTCCTGCTGCTGTCCTCCGCCGCCGGGGCCGCCCTGCTGCCCGCCTCACGGGACCTCGCCACCCTCGTCGTCGCCCTGGAGGTCGCCTCCCTGCCCGCGTTCGCCCTCGTCGGCATCCGGCACGGCGACAGCAGGTCCTCCGAGGCGGCCCTGAAGTTCTTCCTGTCGTCGGTCACCGCGACCGCCGTCAGCCTGATGGGCATCAGCTTCGTCTACGCCACGACCGGCACCCTCTACCTCACCCAGGTCGCCGACCGCATCCAGCACGTCGACGGCCAACTGCACACCCTCGCCCGGACCGGAGTCGTCCTCACCCTGGTCGGCTTCGCCTTCAAGACGGCTGCCGTCCCCTTCCACTTCTGGGTCCCCGACACCTACGTCGGAGCCCCCCTCCCCATCGCCGCCTACCTGTCGGTCGTCGGCAAGGCGGTCGGCTTCTCCGGCCTCATCCTCGTCACCGTCATCGGGTTCCCCTCCTACGCCGACGTCTGGGGCCCCGCCCTGGCTGTGCTCGCCGCCCTCACCATGACCGTCGGCAATCTCGGCGCCCTCCGCCAGCAGTCCACGCGCGCGTACAGCGCCGTACGCCTGCTCGCCTGGTCCTCGGTCGGCCAGGCCGGCTACCTCCTCGTACCGATCGCCGCCGCCGCGTACACCGACGACGCCGAGCGCGCCATCGGCTCCACGGTCGCGTACGCCCTCATGTACGCCGCCGTGAACCTCGGAGCCTTCGCGGTGGCCGCCCTCGTGGGCCGTACGAGCGCGGAGAACCGCCTCACGGACTACCGGGGCCTGTACGCCAGGAACCCGCTCTCCGCGCTCCTCCTGGCCTTCTTCCTGCTCTGCCTTGCCGGGCTCCCGCCGGGCATCATCGGCCTCTTCGCCAAGGTCACCGTCTTCTCGGCGGCCGTCGACGCGGGCCTCGGCTGGCTCGCCGTCGTCATGGCCGTCAACGTCGTGATCGCCCTCTACTACTACCTCCAGTGGACGGCCCTGCTCTTCCGCGCCCCCGAGGGCGAAACTGTCAAGCACCGCGTGCCCGCCCCCCTCACGGCCGCGATCACCCTCACCGCGGCCCTCGGCATCGCCCTCTCCGGAGCCCCACAACTGGTCCTGCGCTTCACCGACACCGGCCTCTTCTGAACCCTTCGCCGACACCACATACGCGCGTACGTCCCCGCCCTCACCCGGGCGGCCCATACCCGTGCCCGCGTGCACAAGGGAACTAGTGCCTCCCGCCTGGCGTTGACCTGTACGGGAGGGTGCACTGGACGTGACATCACGGCACCGGTGGCACCGGAGACAGGCAAGATCCGCAAGCAGAGGGTTCCCCGCCGCACGACTTGGAGGGCGTACCGTGCACCGCCGGCACAACGGGCTCAGGACCGCAGTACTCCTCGGGGGACTGTCCGCACTCATCATCGTCATCGGCAGCTTCTTCGGCCGCGCGGGCCTCGTCGTCGCAGTGCTGATCGCGCTCGGGACGAACGCGTACGCGTACTGGAACAGCGACAAGCTCGCGCTACGCGCGATGCGCGCCCGCCCCGTCAGCGAGTTCGAGGCACCCGCGCTGTACCGGATGGTCCGCGAACTCTCCACCCAGGCCCGCCAGCCCATGCCCCGCCTGTACATCTCCCCGACCGAGGCCCCCAACGCCTTCGCCACCGGCCGCAACCCTCGCAACGCCGCCGTGTGCTGCACGGAAGGGATCCTGCGCATACTCGACGAGCGTGAACTGCGCGGCGTCATCGGCCACGAACTCAGCCACGTCTACAACCGCGACATCCTCATCTCGTCGGTGGCCGGCGCCCTCGCCTCCGTGATCATGTTTCTGGTCAACTTCGCCTGGCTGATCCCGATCGGCCGCTCCGACGACGACGACGGCCCCGGCCTCCTGGGCCTGCTCCTCATCATGATCCTGGGCCCGCTCGCGGCCAGCCTCATCCAGCTCGCCATCAGCCGCTCCCGGGAGTACGAGGCGGACGCGTCCGGAGCCCAGCTCACCGGCGACCCCCTCGCCCTCGCCGGGGCCCTGCGAAAACTGGAGGCGGGCACCAAGCAGCTCCCGCTGCCCCCCGAGCCCCGCATCGAGACCGCAAGCCACATGATGATCGCGAACCCCTTCCGCCCGGGCCAGGGGCTCTCCAAGGTGTTCTCGACCCACCCGCCGATGGCGGAACGAATCGCCCGGCTCGAGAAAATGGCAGGTCGTCACCAGTGAAGACCACCCTGAACGCCATCTGACTCTTCCTGAGCGGCTTCTGACCGTTCCTCGGCCACATCCTCGCGGGCCCGCGGCTCGGCACCACGGGCATCGGCCTTCCGGCATTCCCCTCGGGATCGGTCCTCCGCATTCGGCATCGCGGTCGGGCCGGCTCCGCTAACGACCGGCGAATCCCTGGTCCGTGGCGACGACCTCACGCCCCAACGGCATGAGCGAGATGGGGATCAGTTTCAGGTTGGCCCACCCGAACGGGATGCCGATGATCGACAGGAACAGCGGGATGCTCGTGACAAGGTGGGCAAGAGCGAGCCACCAACCCGCGAAGATCACCCAGATCACGTTCCCGATGAACGACCCGGCCCCGGCATCCGGCCGATCCACAGTGGTGCGGCCGAACGGCCAGAGGACGAATCCGGCGATGCGCAGGGACGCGATGCCGAAGGGGATGGTGACGATCAGGATGAAGCAGATCAGCGCGGCGATCACGTAGCCGATCGCCATCCAGATCCCGCAGAAGACGAGCCAGATGATGTTCAGCAGCAGGTTGAGCAGCTTCATGATCGACACCTTCCAGGTGGTCCGCCGGTACTGTCCTGCTACCACCAGTATCAGCAGGTCACGCGTTCAGGCAGAACCGGAGCGCCGTTGTGGCGTGATCGGGAACGCACGGAGACGATCCCCTTCGGTATCGGGGACTTCAACCTGGCTCCGGTCGTGCTGTTCCCGTCGGGCGGCGAAATCATGTCCACGAGACCAGCCGTTCGCGGCACGCTGACGGCATGCCGGTCCGACCTGCGAGATCCGCACGCGGATGGTTTTCCACAATCGGCCGGTTGTCCACAGGCCGGTCCGTATGTCGGTGGCGGGCGGCATCATGGACGCATGACCGAGAAAGAGCAGGCACCGGGAGCCCGAAGGCGGGAGTTCCGGATACGCGGCGCGGCCGCCGGGACGACGACGCCGTAGCTCCGAGCCGCCTCGGCCCCGAGCCACCGTACGGGGCCGCTGCCGTGTCCCCGCGCCGCCGTACGCTCCCGAGCCCGCCGCGCACTCGCTGATCACGGCGTCTGCCGGCGCCGCTCACCACACCCGTCAGCGTGCCCGCGTCGCCCACCGCCGTACCCCGTACGCGACCGCGCCCAGAGCGAGGACGGCCGCCCCCGCCGCCACCGACGCCCGCGGCAGGGCGAACGCCAGGGTCACACAGCCCAGGAGACCCACCGCCGGGACCGCCCGCGCCCGGAGGGAGGAGTCGAGGGTCCAGGCCGAGGCGTTGGCCACCGCGTAGTACGCCAGCACACCGAAGGAGGAGAAGCCGATCGCGCCCCGTACGTCCACCGTGGCGGCCAGTACCGCCACCACCGCCCCCACTGCCAGTTCGGCCCGATGGGGCACCCGGTAGCGCGGGTGCACGGCCGCCAGGGCGCCGGGCAGGTGGCCGTCGCGTGCCATGGCCAGCGTGGTGCGTGAGACGCCCAGCACCAGGGCGAGCAGCGACCCCAACGCGGCCACGGCGGCCCCCGCCCGGACCACCGGCACCAGCCCCGGCACCCCCGCCGCCCGCACCGCTTCGGCCAGCGGAGCCGTCGCCCGCCCGAGAGCACCCGCCCCCAGCACGGAAAGGACAGCCACCGCCACACACGCGTACACGGCCAGCGTGACGCCCAGCGCCAGCGGGATCGCGCGCGGGATGGTGCGCGCCGGATCCCGCACCTCCTCGCCGAGGGTCGCGATGCGCGCGTACCCCGCGAAGGCGAAGAACAGCAGACCGGCGGCCTGCAGCACACCACCCGCGCCGCCGGAGGCCCCGTCACCCAGCCGCCCGGCGTCGGACACCCCGGAGCCCAGGCACACCACGACCACGGAAGCGAGGATCGCCAGAACCACCGCCACGATCACCCGGGTCAGCCAGGCCGACTTCTGGATGCCGCCGTAGTTCACGGCGGTGAGCGCCACCACAGCCGCGACCGCCACCGCGTGCGCCTGTTCCGGCCAGACGTACGCCCCGACCGTCAACGCCATCGCCGCACAGGAGGCCGTCTTCCCGACCACGAACGACCAGCCGGCCAGGTAGCCCCAGAACGCTCCCAGCCGTTCGCGCCCGTACACGTAGGTGCCGCCCGAGGCCGGATAGCGGGCGGCGAGACGTGCGGACGACATGGCGTTGCAATAGGCGACCAGCGCGGCGAGCGCGAGGCCGATCAGCAGCCCGGAGCCCGCGGCGTGCGCGGCGGGAGCGAGGGCGGCGAAGACGCCCGCCCCGATCATCGAGCCGAGCCCGATGACCACGGCATCGCCGACGCCGAGCGTCCGCCGCAGCTCGGCGGGGGATCCGGACTGTGTCATGTGCCGCACCCTACTGATCGACGGAACCACCGGGTGCAGTCGTGACGTCGTCCAGAACAACACGTTCCCAACCCGCGTGCGACGCAGGACTCGGGGGAGGAGGGCGTGGGGAAGAGCGGCCCGTCCGGAGCGAGCGGGATCACAGTGCCCGGACAGTGCGGGCACAGCACGGAAGGGCAGGTTCAGGACATGGGCATCATCAGCTGGATCATCCTGGGACTGTTGGCCGGAGTCATCGCCAAGGTCCTGCTGCCGGGCCGAGACCCCGGCGGCTTCATCGGTACGACCCTCATCGGCATCGCGGGCGCGTTCGTCGGCGGCTGGATATCGGCCCGCTGGCTGGACCACCCCATCAGCAAGGACTTCTACGACGGCGCCACCTGGGCGGCGGCGATCGGCGGATCGCTCGTGCTCCTGATCATCTACCGCCTGTTGTTCGGCAACTCGCGGGACTGAGTTCGCGCTGAAGCGGGGGCCGGCAGGCGTGGCAGGGGAGAGGGGTCGGCACCCCGTGGTGCCCACCCCTCCTCGTCACCGGGGGCGCGCGTCCGGCGGATCGGCCACCGGCAAGACGTCGGTCGGCGGGCCTACCGGTAGTTCACGAACTGCAGCGCGAAGTCGAAGTCCTGACCCTTCAGCAGGGCGATGACGGCCTGCAGGTCGTCGCGGCTCTTGGAGCTGACACGCAGTTCGTCGCCCTGCACCTGGGCCTTCACGCCCTTGGGGCCCTCGTCGCGGATGAGCTTCGCGACCTTCTTCGCGTTGTCCTGGGAGATGCCCTCCTTGATCTCCGCGAAGAGCTTGTACTCCTTGCCGGAGAGCTGGGGCTCGCCCGCGTCCAGCGCCTTCAGCGAGATCCCGCGCTTGATCAGCTTCGACTGGAAGACGTCGAGGACGGCGTTCACCCGGTCCTCGGAGTTCGCCTCCATGAGGATCTTCTCACCGGACCACGAGATCGAGGCACCCACGCCCTTGAAGTCGTAGCGCTGCGAGATCTCCTTGGCGGCCTGGTTGAGGGCGTTGTCGACCTCCTGCCGCTCGACCTTCGAGACGATGTCGAAACTGGAGTCGGCCATGTCCTGTGGCTCCTTGTATCGGGGTGCGTGTGACGTGCGTATCGGCGTACGTGGGGCGGCCGCCGAACCCGGCGTGATCCCGGGCCGCATCCGCCCAAGCCTAGCCACCCGCGGTCCCCCCGGCGCAGATCAATCGGGTGGCGAAGCACCCCTCCCCATCGGGTATTGTTTACGTCGTTGCCAGGGAGCACCGCCGAAAAGCGGTTCGAAAGGCAGCAAACCCGGCGGTGTGCCCGAGCGGCCAAAGGGAGCAGACTGTAAATCTGCCGGCTCAGCCTTCCCAGGTTCGAATCCTGGCGCCGCCACACGGGACAAAGGGCCCGTGACCTGTGAGAAAAGCAGGTCACGGGCCCTTTGGTGTGTCCGGGGGTGCTGTTGCCGGGATGCGGGGGTCAGGCGTCGAAGGTCGTTGCCGTGCGCTTCACCTCCTCCTCCACGTCGTTGCGCGGTCTGCCCTCCGCCTTGGCGTGCTCGGTCACCGCGGCCTGGACGTCGCGGGCGAGGTCGCGCCAGGCCCGCCAGGCGGTCTCGTAGGTGTCGGTCTGGGTCTCCGACCAGGGCGTGGCCGTAGGAGGGCCGTACGCGTCCCGTAGCTGCTCGACCCTCGCGTGGGCCTCGTCGGCCAGCCGCTGCATCTGTACGAGTTCCTCGACGGTATGTGCCATATGTACGGATGCTAAGGAGAGGACGGGGGTTCCGCGCGGCGAGCGGGGCGTGTGCCGCGACCCGGTACCCGCGTGGCTCACTGGGGCACACTGACCTCATGTCCAGCGTGTCCAGCCGTCGCAGAACCTGCCCGGAATGCCGTCGCGAGATCGCCCTCGTCGCGGGACGGTTCGCGCGGCACGACCCGCCGGGGGCGCGGGAGAGCGCCGCGCTCGTCTCCTGCGCCGGTTCCCGCAGGATGGCTCAACTGGGGGCGGCGCAGCCGTCCTTGGACGGGTATGTCCTGCCGGACTTTCCCGGGCAGCTGCCGCTCTTCTGAGCAGCGGCCGAGTGCTTGAAGGGGACTGAGGGGGCCTCAGTTCCCCGCCACCGACTTCACCGCCACCGGTGCCGGCGTCGAACCGCCGATCAGCTCCAGCGTGAGGCCGGACGTCGCCGGGGTGTCCAGGAGTTCCGCGAGGACGGCGGCCACGTCGTCGCGTGTGACCGCGCCGCGGCCCGTGTGGGCCTCGAGGCGGACCAGGCCGGTGCCGGGGTCGTCAGTGAGCGCGCCGGGGCGCAGGACCGTCCAGTCGAGGGAGTCCAGACCTTGGACGTGGGCGTCCGCCTCGCCCTTGGCGCGCAGGTAGACGTCGAAGACCTCGTCGCCCTCGTGGCGGGGGTCAGCGCCCATCGACGACACGATCAGGAAGCGCCGGACGCCCGCCCGGACCGCCGCGTCCGCGAACAGCACGGCCGCGCCCTTGTCCACCGTGTCCTTGCGGGTGACGCCGCTGCCCGGGCCCGCGCCCGCCGCGAACACCGCCGCGTCCGCGCCCCGCAGCCGCTCGGCCACGGCCTCGACCGACGCCGACTCCAGGTCCAGGACGACCGGTTCGGCACCGGCCGCCAGCAGGTCGCCCGCCTGTTCGGACCTGCGGATGATCCCCGCTACCTCGTCCCCGCGCGCGGCGAGCAGCCGCTCCAGCCGCAGCGCGATCTGACCATGACCACCAGCGATGACAATGCGCATGTCTACGACCGTACGCCCGGCGCGCCCCGTCCGCCGTACGACTCCGGCCACGCCCCGTACGCACCCGTGCCGACCCTCGCGGGCCTAGGGCGTGTTTCGAAAGTCCCGCCTGCCTGGCGGCGTCTGGCACGCACGCTCGCCGCGTTGTCGGGCGCGCCCCGATACATCCAGTATCGGGGCGACCCTCCGCCTTGCGATCGCACGCACCAGACGCCGCCAGGCCTGCCCTTCGGGC
>NZ_JBEOWF010000037.1:0-113033 GCF_040295925.1 Streptomyces sp. NPDC002588 | reverse complement strand
GTCGCAATCCACACCAGGCCAGAAGGCCCTCACCTATTTCAAGATCCCTCAGCCGAGATCTGCCTCACCCGTCCACAACCTCCCGGGACAGAACAACTAGTGCCGCATCAGGCAACGTTCGCCCTGTCGACAACAGTGCCTGATGCGGTACTAGTCGTCGGAGGGAGTGCTCCAGGGGTCGCCGTTTGACGCTGGGCGCTGCGTGCGGAGCCAGAACCCACCTGAGCCCTGGCCGCCTTCCGTGGCCAGCGAGAATTCCTGCCACTTCCCAGTAAAGTCTTCGCTAGCCATGAGGTCGATTCCGTGGACTATGGCTGCGACGCGGGGTCCGAAGCGTGTCTTACGTCCGTTGGTCTCCTGCCAGTGTTCATCCAACTCGGGTGTCGCCCAGTAGGCGTTGAGGTCAGCCATGACCTGGGCAGCCGTTACAGCTGCATCGAAGTGCGCCAAAAATCTCAGCCTGACCGGGGCAGCCCACGGATCCCGCGGGATGAGTTGCCTCACGTCATCATCGACCGCAGCCAAGAACGTGGCCACTGTCAAGCCGGGGCGCTCGTGCCGACACTCCAGGGTTATGATCGCGCCTGCGCTGCTATCTTCCCGATGTCTCCCCTGGTTAGGTTGCCCGATATCGTCCAGTGCCGTGCGCAGGATGCCTCGGATGCGTCGGCGGGTACCCAGATCCATGAGGCCCGGATGCGCCCACTCCAGTCGCATGGCCAGGAGAGGGCGACCCGGTCCGTGGTTCCCTTCGGCAGGCGCCGATGCCTTCAAGGTGACCGGGCCGCTTCCGTTTGTGTCGACCTCCCCGGACGCAGCCATCCAAAGCTTGTGAAGGCGGCGCTCCTCGGTATTCGAATCCGCCCCGGGGATTGTCCGTGCCAAGGCTTCTACCAAGACCTGGATGAGCCCCCAGTCGGCCACGCGCTGACCAGTGAAGGCGTCGTGGATGCGACTCCTGCCTGCTACGGCATCGCCGCCTATTCGGTCGACAAGAGTTCGCACTGACGGTAGTCCCGCTCGAAAGTGCAGGTCGTGAAGTGCAGCGTTCAGCTGCTTCTTCGGCCCCTCGGGCAGCTCTGGTCGCTTCAGCGCCGGCACGACTTGTTCTCCCGCCCATCCTTGTCTGATTCCGTCCGATACTGTCCGACGATACTGCTCATCGTCCGCCCGCGTCCGAGCCGCCCTACACCAACGCACCCTGAATCAGTACGCGTTGTCGATCAGAAGGACGGTAGTCATGTGGGTGTCCACGCTTCCCTGGGGCGTCATCGGCCAGGGTGCGCTGAGCGAGACGATTGGGTCTCTCGTCGCTACGGGACTCGTGACGGGTGGAGGTTGGCTCGTCCGGCGTGCTCGCCGCCGACGCAAGGGCAAGGCGGTTGAACACACCGCCGATCGCCTGCCGCCTCGCTCGGAGGATGACAGCCGCATCGACGCCTGAGTTCCGCGCCCGTCGTCGCCTCCCGGATGTGCCCCCGGGAGCCCGAAAAGTCGATCGGCGACCCCACGATGGACGACCTGCGGAGCTGGTTCGAGACGCTGTGCGATCGGAGACGCAAGAGTGCGTGCCGGGCGTCGCGACGGGGGTGGGGCGGCGGCAGGCACCTCTTGAATGCATGCCGCGTAGTCTCGCGGGGTGCATTCCCATCTGAGCTTCGAGAACCCTCCTGCGCTGCCTCACGCGGTGGTGGTTGAGACGTTGGAGCGGGCTCTTCGTGACCGCTCCGCAGAGGGTGAGGCGGCGGGAGTTCTGGTCGGGACCGCGTTGAACGACGACGACGCGGACTTCGTCGAGTTCTGGTGCGTGCAGGTCGGGACGCGGGCTGTGCCGGGGAGTCCGCTGCTGGGGCTGGCCGGCCTGTGCCTGGGACACACCGCTCGACGCTTCGGCCGTCTCAGCGATGGAGCCCTGGCCCTGGCGGAGTCGCTGGCGGCGCGAGCTGAGGTAGAGCCGACGGACGTGGACGACCGCGCCCTCGACGGCTATGACGACGTGCGGGACTTCCTGCACCTGTGGTGATGCCGTCTGCCGTAGCGGGTCAGGCGGCGTTCGCTCTGCTCACGAGGGCTTTGAGGCGCTTGTCGGCGGCGTTCTTGTTCCGCCAGATGATGTAGCGGCGGATCATGCTGCCCTGGGCCGTGTGGCTGGGATGGTCGGTGCCGTCGAGGGCGAAATAGCGCAGGGCGGTGAACTGGGCCTCGATCCGGTTGAGCCAGGAGCTGTTGGTCGGGGTGTAAGTGCCTGTTTCTGAACCCTTTATCAGCAGGTCAAGGGGCGTCAGTCTGAAATGAGAGCTTTGGGAAAGCGTTCGGGGAACGGTCACAGTGACCGTTCCCCGAACGGAAACTGCTGGTGCTGGCGTGACGCGAGCGCAAGAAGCGGCGAACGCCGTGGCGGTGCTCATCAGCAGTGCTACCCGGAGCTCACCGAGGAGCCCCACGGCTTGATCGTTCTCAAGTTCACCGCGGTGAACTTGGCCCAGGATCCGCCTGCTTCCAGATTACCGAGCGCCCGGTTCAGAAAGAGGCACTTAGGAAGGCGACCCCCGGTGCGGGTTCTCAGATCTTGTTGTCCGGGTTGAGCCTGTTGTACACGTTAACGAGGTCGTAGCCTTCGACCATGGGGTGGGCCGAGTAGAGGCTCCGCCGTGCGCTGTACGACGCGACAGTATTTTCGGAGGTGTCGACGACCTTGATGGCCGCCGGCATGTACTTCCCGCGGCTAACGACGATCACGGGCCGACCGTCCCGGTACTCAAGCGCCAACGTGCCGATTTCTTCAGGCTTGACCTCGGATGCCGGGATGAGCGCGGGTTCCGAGGGCGCTGTGTCTGAGGGTGTAGGCGTTAGGCCGAGACTTGCGGCCATCTCCGGTGTCATCTGACGCTGGACAGGGCCCTTTGAGTTGGGCGTGGTCTCGGACATGGCGTCTCCTCACTGGCCGGCTCGCTGCCGACGCGCGCGAATCCTCTCATAACGCATCGTAATCAAGCTATTACTTTGAGGTAGCGAGGGATGCGAGCGCAAGAAGCGGCGAACGCCGTGGCGGTGCTCATCGGCAGTGCTACCCGGAGCTCACCGAGGAGCCCCATGGCTTGATCGTTCTCAAGTTCACCGCGGTGAACTTGGCCCAGGATCCGCCTGCTTCCAGATTACCGAGCGCCCGAGTCCGGGGGTTCAGAAACAGGCACTGACTCTGGCGGCGTGCTGCTACCACGGTCAGGTCCACGAGACGCTCGGCCGTACCCCGGCCGGCATCTGGGCAGAGATGGCCGCCACGGCTCCGCCGGTGACCGTGACCAACGAGACCGCGTTCCTGGTGGACTTCCTGCCTGTGGTGCGCCGGGCCTTGTCACGGTCGGGGTTCGTGATCGACCGCGTGCAGTACTACAGCGACGCACTCAAGCCGTGGATCGCTCGCCGCGAACGCCTGGACCGGTTCGTTCTGCGACGTGATCCGCGCGACATCAGTCGTATCTGGGTTCTGGACCCGGACGGGGATGCCTACGTGGAAGTCGGCTACCGGACGCTGTCCCGGCCGCCGATCAGCGCGTGGGAGCAGAAGGCCGCCGTCGCTCGGTTGCGCGAGCTGGGCCGCGCCGAGATCGACGAGAACGCGCTGTTCGCCATGGTGGCGCAGATGCGCGAGATCACCGATGCCGCGGCGGCCGACACCCGCAAGGCCCGCCGCGACCGCCAGCGCCGCGCACAGGCACCGCCCCGGGCCCGGCGTGCGGCCGCGCCGCCCAAGCCGCCCGCTGGGCAGACCGGGTCGGCCGAGGAAAGCATGGCCCAGCCGTTCGAGGTGATCGAGCAGTGGTGAGCGAGAATGGGCGGCTCGACCTGTCGCACCTGCACTGGGCCGCGCAGCAGATCGCACGGCTGCCCAACGAGGAGCGGCTTCGGTACGTGCGATCCGACCGGTGGATCGGCTACCCGCGCGCAAGCGCGGCCCTGGAGCGCTTGGAGACGCTGTTGTCCTGGCCCTCACGGCTGCGGATGCCGAATCTGCTGCTGATCGGACCGACCAACAACGGCAAATCGATGATCGTGGAGAAGTTCCGCCGCTCCCACCCTGCCGTGACACACCCCGACCACGAGGAGACCCCGGTTCTGGTGGTGCAGATGCCGTCCGAGCCCACGGTGGTCCGCTTCTACACGGCGCTGCTGGCCGCCCTCGGCTCCCCGCTGCGTGCCCGCTACCGGCTCGCCGACCTGGAGCAGTTGACGCTGCGGCTGCTGCGGGCGGCAGGGGTGCGCATGCTGGTGGTCGACGAACTGCACAACGTGCTCGGCGGGCGCGGCGACAGCCGCCGCGAGTTCTTGAACCTGCTGCGCTACCTGGGCAACGAGCTGCGTATCCCGCTGGTCGGCGTCGGCATCCAGGACGCCTACCTCGCCATCCGCGCCGACGACCAGCTGGAGAACCGGTTCGCTCCGCTCACCCTGCCGCGCTGGGAGGCGGACGAGGACGCCCGCTCGCTGCTGGCCGGTTTCGCCGCCTCGTTCCCGCTGCGCAGGCCCTCGCCGATCGAGACCATAGAGATGACCGGCTACCTGCTCACCCGCAGCGAAGGCACTATCGGCGAGCTGGCACTCCTCCTCACCGACGCTGCGGTGGCGGCGATCGAGTCCGGTGAGGAAGCCATCAACCAGCAGACCCTGCTGCTCGCGCCCTATGCCGGGCCCAGTGAACGGCGCCGGCTGTTCGAGCGCGAGCTGACGTGAGCGCCGCCCGGCGCTGGCCGCTGCACCCCCAGCCCGCCCCGCTGGAAGCCCTCTCGTCGTGGCTGAACAGACTGGCCCAGCTGTACGAGATGCCGGTGACCGACCTGCTCAAGCACAACCTCGGCCTCGTCGACCTGGCGGTCCCGGCCGACCTCGACGTCGACCCGCTGACGGAGATGCTCACCGCACTGGCCGAGCGGACCGGCGTGCCCCTTGTCCAGCTTCGTTCGATGACGCTGGGCGGCTGGGTGCCCTGGCTCTTCGACATGCTTCCCGTGCCCCTCCAGGACACGCAGACGGTCTTCGACACGTACGTACGGGACAACTCCGTTCTGTTCGCGCGCGGCGTCGGCACCCACCACGTCCTGCGCTACAAGCAGGGATGGGCGGGGCCGTGGCTGCTGGGCTACCCCGCCGCTTGGCGGGCCTGCCCACTGTGCGCCGCCGATCCGGAGCGAGGCACAGACCTGTTGTGGCGCCTGGCTCTCGTGTCCAGCTGTGCCGAGCACCGCTGCCGTCTCCGGGACGCCTCCGAGGTGAGGGCCACGGTGGTCCTGGGCAGGGACATCCGCCCCGAGCCCCTGGAGGGACCCCGTTCCGCCTGCTGCGCGCTCTCCTCGACGAGGTCAGCCTCGCCGCGAGCACGCAAAACGCTCACGGCAAAGACGTGTTGCACCAGGTCTGGCAGGAAAGCGGGCACGCGGACCGCGCGGGCCTGAACGTCTGGCGCCCCTACGAACACATGGGAGACGAGGTTCGGGAGGCGATGCTGGACGCCGCCGCCACCGCGCTCCAGCTTGCCGCCGACGGCTTGATCACCGCCCGCGGGCGTCTCGCCTCCGCACTCCAGGCCCCACTCCACGACTACGTGTACGACGGCGACGAGCCCTCTCCGTTCCGCAACGCATGGCAGGACGCCATGGCCGCATGGGAGGAGGCACTCACCCAGGCCCGCAGCGATCCGGTCAGCGCCCGGCAGCTCCTGGGCATGCTCACCGGCGGATGCCGCACCCTTGCCGCCTTCGAGCAGGAACGCTCATCCCTTTGTGGGGAAGGCATCCCGGCCGGCTTCCTGCCCAGCGCCCGTGAACTGGGCCGCCACGACCTCATCTGACCGTGTTCCACATCCTTGGAAGTGGAACAGGACTCCCGATGCTCCGTCAGAAGAGACGCGTCCTGGGCAGATCACCCCGGCAGTCGTTCCGTAAGTCGTTCCACAAGAAGCGTTTCCTACGTGGACAAGAGGAGCGGTGCCACCGTCGAGCGCCCCGGCCTGGCCGACCTGCTCGCCTACGCCCGCCCCGGGGACACCGTCGTGGTGCACACCCTGGACCGGCTCGGCCGCAACCTGCGCGAAGTCCTCAACCTCGTCCACGATCTGAACGAGAAGCAGATCGGGGTGCGTTCACTGGCCGACCCGCTGCCGATCAACACCGCCAACGAGGGCATGGGCCGCATCGCCTTCCTGCTACTGGCCCTGTTCGCCGAGATGGAGCGGACCTTCACCGCGGAGCGGGCCGCCCACGCCCGCGCCGTGGCCGAAGCGGCAGGCCGCCGCATCGGCCGGCCCGTGGCCCACCCAGCCGACAAGATCGAGTACGCGCGTCTGCTCCAAGGCCAAGGCGCCAGCTATGGGGAGATCAGCGTCAAGACCGGCATCCCCAAGACCTCCCTGCACCGCTACCTGAAGGGGTAGCGGTGCAGGGAGCCGGGGTGGCCGTCGCATAGCTGTTATCGGTCCGTTCCCAGAGTCGTCAGGCCCGAAGCCACCGCGCTCGCGGTCGGCTCGATTCGGCTACGCGTCGCGCCTGTGCAGCAGCAGGCTGCCGGCCAGCATCGCGGCCGCGGCCCACGCCGCGAGCACGCCCAGGCCGGCCCATGGGCCGATGGGCAGCTCGTGCAGATGGACGGTGGCTTGGACCGCGAGTCCGGCGGTCATGGGCGACATCTGCTGGAGGTGGCGCTGCCACTCCGGGTCGTTGACCACCTGGGTGACGACCGGGAAGAGGTAGAGCAGCCCGAGCACGATCCCGATGGCGGTCGCCGCCTCCCGGACCGCCGTCGCCACGCCGAGGCCGAGCAGGGCGATCAGGGCGAGGTAGAGGACCGAGCCCACGGCCGCGCGCAGGGTCGGGCCGTCGGCCAGGGACAGCGGGGCGTAGCCGTGGGCCTCGGTGAATCCGTTGCCGGGCAGGATGTAGCGGCAGGCAAGGAGGGAGGCCAGGACGGCGGCCGTCCCGGAGGCCAGGACGACCGTGGTGAGGACCGTCGCCTTGGCGGTGAGGACGGTGAGCCGGTTTGGCACCGCCGTGAGCGTGGTGCGGATCATCCCGGTGCCGTACTCGCCGCTGACGGCCAGCACCGCGAGGACGGCGATGACCGCCTGCCCGACGGTGACGCCGGTCAGGGCGAGCTTGACGGCGTCCTGGCCGCACCCCGCGTCCGGGCATTTCACGGCCTTGGCGGTGCCGCAGCCGACGGCCACGGTCAGCGCGATGGCGAGCAGGAGCAACCTGCCCATTTCCCCTGCGGTGCGCAGCTTCGTCCACTCCGCGCGCAGGGCGCGGCCGAAGTCCCCTCGCCACGCGCCGTCCGCCGTGCTCGTGAGTCGTGCACCGCTCAGGACACTCATACGTCCCTCCCGCGCAGGCGCACCACAGCCAGACCGAAGGCGAGCGCGGCGTATCCGCACAGCACGGCGAGGCCGGCCCATGGCGCCAGCGGGTAGTAGCCGGTGGCCGGCTCGTACACGCTGAGCACCTGCGCGTACTGCGGCAGGGTCTGCTGGATGGCGAAGCCCGCAGCCGGGGTCACCCGCAGCAGCCACTCCGAGACGCCCGGAGGCAGTACACCGGAGGTGGCAAGCAGGAAGGGCAGCACGATCGACGCGATGACCAGGGCGACCGCCGTGCCGCTGCGCCGTAGCAGGGCACCGACGCCGAGAGCGAGCACGGCGGCGGCCGCGCAGAGCAGGCCGGTGCCGACCATGACGCGCACTTCGGTCGCCGACGTGATGGGGAAGACATGGAAGCCCCTGCCGCGCGCGCTGCGTTCCCCGATGGGAACGGTGATCGCGGCGGCCACCAGGCCGACGGCGAACGCGATGCCCCCGACCACCAGAGCCTTGGCACCAAGCACCCGGCCCCGCAGGGGAGTTGCCGCCATGGTCGTACGCAGCAGACCGCGCCGGTACTCGCCGGTGATGAACACCGTGCCCACGGCGATCACCACGATCAGCCCGGCGAAGGTGCCGACGAGGAAGTTCTCGATGGAGAAGCCGACGCCCATGACGGGCCCGCCGACGACCGGTGCGATGTCACCGGCCCCGGTCACGGTGAACCCGCCGCCGTCGGTCTGGGTGAAACCGCCCTTGGTGGTGTTCGTGTAACTGCCGGAGGTGCCCGCGTCGCCGCCCACCTGTGTGCCGCGCCACGCGCTCTGGGACCAGTCGCCGGTGAGGGCGGGGCGGCCGAAGGTGCCGGTGGCCACGGCGGGGCTGAAGCCCGTGCCCGCCGCGGTGTCCTGCTTCGCCTCCGGTGACGTCGCGAAGAGCCCGGCCTGCACGGTGCGCGCAAGCCCAGGCAGCTTCGCATGGCCGACCTTGGTCCAGTGGGAGCCGTCGGTGGAGTTGAACCCGGTGAGACTGTCACCGGAACGGACCAGGCGCAGCCAGCGCGGGGACTCCTGGGAGACATTGCCGGAAGGGCCCGCCGTGTCGTGCGTGTAGTCGTACTGCATGCGCACGCCGTGGCCGCCGGTGGCCATGACCGCCGCGTACGGGGATCCCTGGGTGAGGCTTTCCTTCACGATGATCCCGGCTTTCGCCCAGGGCTGGGTGCTCTGGGCCGTTTTGCCGGTCCCGGTGTCGGCCACACCGGTCAGCGACCGCAGGGGAACGGTGAGGGTGCCGTCGCCGGTGAGCGTCTTGTGGACGAAGTAGAAGCTGTCGTTGACGGCCTCGCCGCCGGGGCCCTTCGGGTACGAGGCGGAGTCGGCGCCGCGACCGCCGGGGGCGGGGGCGGCCGTGCCGAGCAGGCCGACCACGATCGTCACCAGGAGCGCCCCCGCCATGGCGAGGACCCAGCCGCGTACCGTACGGAACTTCGTCCACTCGGCGTGCAGCGTCCTGAGGAACCCGCCCCGCTCAGCGCGCCTCGTGGCCGGGGGGCGAGGGGTGAGGGTGGCGGTCATCGCGTGGCCTCCCCGGCGGGGATGCCCCGGTACTCCACCGCGTCCCGGGTGAGCTCCATGTACGCCTCTTCGAGCGTCGCCCGGTGCGCGGACACCTGGGAGAACGGCACCCCGTTGCGGGCGAGCAGGGCCACGATCTCCTCGTCGGGCAGGCCCGTGACGCCGAGGGTGTCGGAGCCGGTGGCGAGAACGGTGGCGCCCGCGCCGTGCAGGACCTGGGCGGCCCGCGCAGGCGCGGAGGTACGCAGGGTGACCCGGCCGCCGGACGCCTCGGCGAGCAGCTCGGACACGCTGGTGTCCGCGACGACCCGGCCGCGACCGATCACCACGAGATGGTCCGCGGTGTCTTCGAGTTCACTCATCAGGTGACTGGAGACCAGGACAGCGCGGTCCTGCCGGGCCAGCTCCGCCAGGAAGCCGCGCATCCACACGATGCCGTCGGGGTCGAGGCCGTTGAACGGCTCGTCCAGCATGACCACCGGCGGGTCACCGAGCAGCGCCGCCGCGATCCCCAGGCGCTGGCGCATGCCCAGCGAGAAACCGCCGGCCTTGCGCCGGGCCGCCGTGCCCAGGCCGACCTGTTCGATGACCTCGTCCACCCGCCGGGCCGGCACGCCCTGTGAGTGGGCCAGCCACAGCAGGTGGTTACGGGCGGTCCGGCTCGGCTGCAGCGCGGAGGCGTCGAGCAGTGCCCCCAGATGCCGAAGCGGGCGACGCAGGGTGCGGTACGGCACCCCGTCGACCAGGGCCTTTCCCTCCTCAGCCGCGTCAAGGCCCAGGATCACGCGCATGGTGGTGGACTTGCCCGCGCCGTTCGGGCCGACGAAGCCGGTCACCCGTCCGGGCCGCACGGTGAACGTCATCCCGTCCAGAGCCAGCTGTGGCCCGAAGCGTTTACGCAGACCGATGACCGCGATCGTCGCCTTCGCACTCTCATTGTTCATGGCCCCACCCTGTGACGGAGCGGGTTACAGGGGCCGAACGGCCGCTGTCATCTCGCTGTTAGGCGCCTCGGCTTAGCCTGTCCTGGTACGTGTCCTGGTGCGATGGCGAGAGGGGAGCATGCGGATGGAATGGGGTCCGCCCGGACGGCTCGCGGGCCTGACTACCCGGCTCAGCCTGCGCCGTGGCACTGCCCGCACCCGCTTCACCGCCTTGTACGTGACTCTGTTCCTGCTGTCGGGAACGGCGCTGCTCGCCATCGCGGCCGTGGTGGCATCCGGAGGATCGAGGGACAGCCAGACCGCCCCCGATGGCGGCACCGGTCAGCCCGCCACGGCGGCACTGGCCCAGGGCCGCATCGACGAGCTGGAGCAGCAGCTGGCCCAGGCGCACACCACCCAGTCCCAGCAGATCCTGATCGGCTCCGCCATCGCCCTCGGAGTCATGGCGGTGATCTCGGTCGGCCTCGGCTGGTTCGTCGCCGGCCGGGTGCTGCGCCCGCTGCGCGTGATGACAGCGGCCACCCGCCGGATCACCGCCGACAGCCTGCACGAACGCCTGGCCATCGGCGGCCCCGGCGACGAGATGAAGGACCTCGCCGACACCATCGACGACCTCCTCGGCCGCCTGGAGGACTCCTTCGACGCCCAGCGCCTCTTCGTCGCCAATGCCTCCCACGAGCTGCGCACCCCACTCACCACGATGCGGGCCTCCCTGGACGTGGCCCTCGCCAAACCGGGCCCGGTACCCGAGACCACGGCCACGCTGGCCGCCCGGATGCGCGCCGAACTCGACCAGGTGGACCGGCTGCTGGAGAGCTTCCTCGTCCTGGCTCGCACCCACCACGGTGAGTTCACCGACCGGGCGCGCCTCGCCCTCGGCCAACTCGCGCTGACCGCCCTGACCGGACGGGCAAAGGACATCGCGGCCAAGGGCCTGACCGTGCGCGAAAACCGGATCGACGACTCCGCGTGGCTGTGGGGCAGCCAGACGCTGCTGCGCCGCGTGGCCGACAACGTGGTCGACAACGCGATCACGCACAACGACCCCGGGGGCTGGATCACTGTCGCGGTACGGGCTGAAGGAGACGACGGAGGCGCAGTGTCCCTCGTTGTCGAGTCCAGCGGACCGGTCCTCGACCAGCGGCGGGTGGCGGACCTCGCGCAGCCCTTCCGCCGCCTTGGCGCCGACCGGACCGGCACCGGCCAGGGCAGCGGCCTCGGCCTCTCCATCGTCGCGGCCATCACCCAGGCCCACCACGGCACCCTGGACCTGCGGGCCCGCCCCGACGGTGGCCTGCGCGTCACCATCACCCTCCCCCGTACGGACGGCAGGGCGACGGCGGAAGCCCCCGGCACAGAGACGGGCGTGGCGCGTTGAGAGTTCTGGTGGTCGAGGACGCCCGCCCCCTCGCCGAAGTCATCGCCGAGGGGCTGCGCGACCAGGGCATGGCCGTGGACGTGGCCCACGACGGGCTCGACGCCGCGGCCAAGCTGGACGTCAACACGTACGACGTCGTCGTGCTCGACCGCGACCTGCCAGGCATCCACGGCGATACCCTCTGTCAGATGATCACCGAGCGGGAGGGCCGCGTGATGGTCCTGATGCTGACCGCCGCCGACTCACCCGGCGACCGCGTCAGCGGCCTGACCCTGGGTGCCGACGACTACCTCGCCAAGCCCTTCCACTTTCCCGAACTCGTCCTGCGCATCCGCGCCCTGGCCCGCCGCCGCCCCGCCGCCCGGTCCCGCACCCTGAGCACGGCGGGCATCGAACTCGACCCGATGCGTCGCACCACCAGCCGCGACGGCCACCAACTCGACCTCTCCGTCAAGGAATTCGCGGTACTCGAAGCCCTCCTGAACGCGAGCCCCGCCTTCCTCAGCACGGAGGACCTCCTCGAACAGGTCTGGGACGAACACGCCGACCCGTTCACCAACACCGTCACGGTGACCATCAGCCGCCTGCGCCGCAAACTCGGCGACCCCCCGGTCATCGCCACCACACCCGGCGTGGGGTATCGGATTATCGACCCAGCCGTCCCACCCGACTGAGCAGCCGCCAGGGGCCGACGGCCCGCGAGTGGAGGCCGTGCTCAGTGCACCCGACTCCAGTCATCTGCGCAGCCGACTTCGGAGACTGACAGCTGGGACCTGGCCGGCCGCTCATGTGACCGCACCTGAGCGCCTCTTGCCGGCGTCGTGCCGGGAGTCCCGGCACGGTGGCCGCCGCGGCGGTCGGTCTTTCCCCGCGCGGCGCGGCGGCGCGGACCGGCCGTGCCTGCCCGGTCGGCGGCCGTCCAGCTGTGACCGGAACGGCCGGTCGTGGAGGATCTCGACCGGGTCCGGGCCCTGGTCACGACGGGCGGCTCGGGGACCATCCCGGCCGCGTCCGAACGAGCCGGGGCTCTTCCAGGCGATTGAACGATTCAATCGGACTCGGTCTTCTGTGGGGTCGGGCAATCCCTGTGAGGAGCCTTGACGCACGCCGGGGCCGAACATAGCGTCTGCGGCTGCGCGATAAAACGATTCAATCCCGCGTACCGTACTCGTGCCCCGCCGAAGGGAGTCCCCCGCGTTGCCCGCACCCCGCGAAGCCGTCGGCCCGTCCCGCCGCCGGATCCTGTTCACCGCCACGGCCGCCACCGCGGCGGCAGCCGTCACCCCGGTCGTACCGGCCGTGGCCGCCCCCGCCGCCCCCGCCTCCCGGCCTGCCGCGGACACGCCCGCCGCCCGCCCCGCCCTCGTGCCCTTCGACCTCTCCGAGGTCCGTCTCCTCGACAGCCCCTTCCTCGCCAACATGCGGCGCACCTGCGCCTATCTGCTCTACGTCGACGCCGACCGGCTGCTGCACACCTTCCGCCGGACCATGGGCCTGCCGTCCACGGCGGAGCCCTGCGGCGGCTGGGAAGCGCCCGACGTGCAGTTACGCGGTCACACCACGGGCCACCTGCTCAGCGCCCTGGCCCAGGCGCACGCGAACACCGGTGACCCCGCCTACGCCGACAAGGGCCGCGCCCTGGTCGCCGCGCTCGCCGAGTGCCAACGAGCCGCCCCGGCCGCCGGCTTCACCCGCGGCTACCTCTCCGCCTTCCCCGAGTCCGTCTTCGACCAGCTGGAGGCGGGCGGCAGGCCCTGGGCGCCTTACTACACCCTCCACAAGATCATGGCCGGTCTGCTGGACCAGTACCGCCTGAGCGGGAACCGTGAAGCCCTGGACGTCCTGCGGGAGATGGCCGCGTGGGCCGACGCCCGCACCGCGCCGCTGTCCCACGAGCGCATGCAGGATGTGCTCAAGGTGGAGTTCGGCGGCATGAACGACGTACTGACCCGGCTGTACCAGGAGACCGGCGACCCTGCGCATCTGCGCACCGCCCTCCGCTTCGACCACGAAGACCTGTACGCCCCGCTCGCCGCGGGCCGCGACGAACTCGCCGGGCGGCACGCCAACACCGAGATCGCCAAGGTCGTCGGGGCCGTGCCGTCCTTCGAGGCCACGGGGGACGCGCGCTACCTCGACATCGCCGACACCTTCTGGACCACCGTCGTACGCCACCACTCGTACGCCATCGGCGGCAACTCCAACGCCGAACTCTTCGGACCGCCCGGGGAGATCGTCAGCAGACTCTCCGAGGTCACCTGCGAGAACTGCAACAGCTACAACATGCTGAAGCTGGGGCGTCACCTGTTCCTGCACCGGCCCGGCCGCACCGACTGCATGGACCACTACGAGTGGACGCTCTACAACCAGATGC
Source organism: Streptomyces sp. NPDC002588 (assembly GCF_040295925.1). NCBI lineage: Bacteria > Bacillati > Actinomycetota > Actinomycetes > Kitasatosporales > Streptomycetaceae > Streptomyces > Streptomyces sp. NPDC002588. The sequence goes on along the minus strand of NZ_JBEOWF010000037.1, from coordinate 99,415 downwards.
TGGGCGAGCAGGACCCCGACTCCGCCCACGGGTTCGTCACCTACTACACCGGCCTGTGGGCGGGCTCGCGCCGGGAACCCAAGGGCGGTCTGGGCTCCGCGCCCGGCAGTTACAGCGGCGACTACGACAACTTCTCCTGCGACCACGGCACCGGCCTCGAGACCCACACCAAGTTCGCCGACACGGTGTACTTCCGCACCCGCGACACCGACCCGCCCGCCCTCTGGGTGAACCTGTTCATTCCCTCCGAAGTGCGCTGGAGGCACGCGGGAGTGACGATCCGTCAGGAGACCGGCTATCCGGCCGAGGGCGGTACCCGGCTCACCGTCACCCGCGGCCGGGGACGTTTCACGCTGCGCATCCGGATCCCCGCCTGGGCGGACGGCGCCGGACGACCCGCCTCCCTGAAGGTCAACGGCCGCCCCGTGAACGCAACTCCGCGCCCGGGCACGTACGCCACGCTGGAGCGGACCTGGCGCACCGGCGACACGGTCGAACTGGTCCTGCCGCGCCGGCCCGTGTGGACCCCGGCGCCGGACAACCCCTGCATGACAACGCTGTCGTACGGTCCTCTGGTGCTGGCCGGACAGTACGGCGACACGGCGCTCGCCGTACCGCCGACGATCCGCCCGCAGTCGCTGCGCCGCGTCCCCGGCACGCCCACGCGGTTCACCGCGCTCGCGGACGGCCGCAGCGTCGAACTGCGGCCGTTCCACGAGGTGCACCACCAGCGCTACAACGTCTACTGGGCGGTGACCCCGCGCCGCTCCCGTGAACGGGACGTCGCCCGCTATCCGTTGGACGAGGCGGCCGGCTCCCTCGCCGCCGACCGTACCGGGAACTTCGCGCCCGCGACGCTGGCCGCGGGCGCCGCCTGGGCGGACGACGGCACGGGACCGGCCGTGTCGCTGGACGGCCGTGGCGGCCATGTCGCCCTTCCCGCAGGGGTGTTGAGCGCGCTGGACGAGCTGACCGTCAGCGTCCGGGTCCGGATCGACACCCTCATCTCCTCGGCCCGCGTCTTCGACTTCGGCTACCACAAGGACACCTACCTCTTCCTCGCCGCGACCACCGGCGCCGGACGTGCCCGGGCCGCGCTGAAGATCGCCGGTATGGAACGGGAGGACTTCCTCGACGCCGGCGGGCCGCTGCCCGTGGGCCGTTGGACTCATGTGGCCCTCACCCTGGGCGGCGGCACGGGCGTGCTCTACCTCGACGGCACCGAGGCGGGCCGCAACCCGGCCATGGTGGCGGGCCCGTTGCTGCTCGGCGCGACCACCCGCACCTACCTCGGACGCTCCCAGAACAGCACCCACCCGTACCTGCACGGCGCGCTGCGCGACCTCCGGGTGCACAACCGGGCGCTGACCGCCTCCGAAGTGGCCCGCCTGGCAGCCGGCTGAGCACCCGGCCCCGACCCCCGCCCTCCTCGAACTCCGCAGGAGCTCCCGCATGCCCGAACGCACTCCAGGCACCGCCTCCCCGAGCCCGCTGTCCAGACGCGGATTCGTCGCCGCGGCGAGCGCCGGATCGGCCGTCGCCGCCGGTCTGCCCGGCCTCGGCCTCGCCCTGCCCGCAGCCTCCGCCGCGCCCCGGGACACCGCCCCCGCCGCCTACACCGCACACCGCTTCACCGACCCGCCCAAGGACAGCCGCCCCACCGTCTACTGGTACTGGAACGGCCCCGTCACCCCGGAACTCGTCGACCGGCAGCTCGCCGACCTGCGGGCCAAGGGCATGTACGAGGTGATCCTCTTCTCCTTCGACAACGACGCGATGCGGCCCGTCTTCTTCTCCGAGGAATGGTTCGAGATCGTCGGGCATGTGCTGAGCACCGCGGAGCGCACCGGCATGCGGGTCTGGCTGTTCAACGACGACCACTTCCCGAGCGGACGCGCCGGCGAGTACATCGTCAAGGGCGGCACGGTCGGCTCCCGCACCTACCCGCCCCGTCCCGAGCACCGCCTCAAGGCGCTGTGGCGCTCCACCACCGTGGTGGACGGCCCGGCACGGGTCGACCTGCGCCACAGCACCGGCGTCGGAGTGGAGGGCGGACATCTGGTCGCCGACGCCGCGGTCCTCGGCGGCGCGACCGTGCTGCGAGGGGGACAGGGGTGGGGCGACCTGACCGTCACCGCGAGCGGCAAGGCCGACCACACCGCCGCCGGGCTCCTGGTCCGCGCCTCCGCGGATGCCCTGGACGGCTACGCCGTCGCCTTCGACCAGACCGGCGTGGTCACCGTGCAGCGGCTGGCCCGCGACGCCGACCCCGTCGTCCTGCTGCGCAGCAGCCGCACCGACGGCTTCAACAAGACGAAGTTCCACACCGTCGCCGTGACCGTCCGCGGCACCACCCTGTCGGTCACCCTCGACGGGCGTGACAAGGGAACCGTCGCCGACGACCGGTACCCCTCCGGGGGCGTCGGAGTGCGTGCGGTGGGCGACGAACGCGGCCTGTGGGACAGCCTCGCCGTCACCGCCGCGGACGGCACCACCCTGTACACGACGACGTTCGACGCCCCGGCCGCCGCGGGCGACTTCCCCGACCGGACGTCCCTCGGCGTCCGGGCCGTCGCCGCCGCGGCGCGCCCGGCCGGCTCCGCCGACGCCTCGGACCTCGTCGACCTGACCGCACGGCTCACGTCGGACGGCAACTGGCAGGTACCGCAGGGCCGCTGGCAGATCGACCTGTTCGGTGGCGTCCCACTGGCCGACGACTCCCAGGGCTACAGCCGCAGTTACATCGACCTGCTCGACGACGAGCCCGTACGGCTCTTCCTCGACATCGTCCCCGGCGAGTACCACCGACGGTTCCGGCGCTACTTCGGCACCGTCGTCCCCGGCTTCTGGGACGACGAGCCGTTCTTCGCCTCCGCCGACGCCCACTTCAAGCGGCTGCCCTGGTCGCCCACGCTGGAGGAGGCGCTGCGCGCGGTCGGCACCGGGCCCGGAACGGCCTACGCCGCCGCCTTCGACGACCTCGGCCGCGGCGGCCGTATCGCCCGCGGACGCTACTGGCAGGCCGTGTCCAACCGGTTCGCCCGCTACATCCGGGCCCAGGCCCGCTGGTGCGAACAGCGGGGCGTCGCGCTGATCACCAACCCGCTCTACGACGAGACCGCGCCCGCCAAACGGATCCCCAGCACCGGCGACCTGCACAAGGTCAACCAGTGGGCGCAGGTGCCCGGCGGCGACATCATCACCGCCGAGTACGTGCCCGGACAACCGACCACGATTCCCCGCAACCCCGTCTCCACGGCCCATCAGATGGGCCGCGAACGCGCCCTGTTGGAGATGTTCGGCAACATGGGCTGGCAGGTCACGCCCGGCTTCGTGCACGCGACCGTCGGGGCGCAGGCCGCGCGCGGCGTGAACCTGACCGTCCTGCACGCGCTGTGGACGGACGAGGCCGTCGTCTACTTCCCGCCGCCGTTCGGCCCCCGCGCGCCCTGGTGGTGGTCCATGCGCCCGCTCGCCGAGTGGATCGGCCGGGTCATGGAGGCCGGCCGCGGCACGTCCGCCGCCCGCACGGCGCTCCTCCAGCCCCAGCGGGCCGCCGAGCAGTGGACCGCCACCGACCGGCAGGGCGAGGTCGACGGAGCGCTCGCCGACGCCGCCTACGCGCTGGAACGCGCCCAGGTCGACTTCGACCTGCTGCACGAGGGAGCCCTGACGAACGACCCCGAACTGCTGGCCCACGCCCGGGTGCGGTCCGGCCGGCTCGTCGTGGGCGCCGCGGCCTACGACCTGGTCGTGCTGCCGGTCACCCCGACCCTGGCCGCGGCGGCTGTCCGCGCCCTCGGCGCCTTCGTACGGGCCGGCGGGACCGTCGTCGCGGTGGGCGCGCCGCCCGCCGACGAGGCCGACGGCGACGACCGCTCCCTCGCCCGCGCCCTGACCGACGTGTTCGGCGACGGCGTCCCCGGCCGCCGGGCCCTCGGGCGGGGACAGGCGGTGCGGGTCGCCGACGTCACGGCCCTGGGCGCCGCCGCGCACGACGCCGGGGTCGCGGCCGCCGTCCTCGAGCCGGCCCGGGAGACCGTCCGCGCCCTGCGCGTCACCCGGGGCGAGGACATCGCCTTCCTGTTCAACAACGAGAGCGCCACGGAGGTGTCGACCACGGCGGTCCTGCCCGCCGAGGGCGTCCCCGAGCTGTGGGACCCGGCGACCGGCGAGACGGCACCGGCGCCCGTGTACCGCGCCGACAGACGGGGCCTGCGGGTGCCGCTCGCGTTCGCGCCCTACGAGACCCGGATCGTGGTCGTCCGCCGGGCCGCCGACCCCCGGCCGCACCTGACGGACGCCACGCTCGACGTGCTCTCCGTCGAACGCCGTGGTGCCGTTCTGCGCGCCACGGCCCTGGCGGACACCCCGGGGACCCACCGGCTCACCGGTACGGACGGCGGCCGGACCTACCGGGGCACGGTCCGCGTCGACGACCCGCTCACCCCATTTCCCGTCACCGGCGACTGGACGCTTTCCCTGGACCGCGACGGGGACACCCCGGTCACCGGCCCGCTCGGCAGCTGGACCGCGCACGCCCCGCTCTTCTCCGGCACCGGCACCTTCACGACCCGGCTCGACGTGGCCCCCGCTCTGCTCGACGGCCGGCGGGTCCTGCTCGACCTCGGGGACGTCCGGGACGTGGCCGGGGTGACCGTCAACGGCGAGGAACTCGGCCCGCTGCTGTGGGCGCCGTTCGTCACCGACGTCACCGGACTCCTCGTCCCCGGCCGCAACGAGCTGGCCGTGCGCGTCTCCAACACCCTCTCCAACGAACGCAACAAGCCGCTTCCCTCCGGCCTGCTCGGCCCGGTCACCCTGCGCTTCCAGCGCCGCGTCACCGCCGTACTGGACCGCGTCTGACGAGCCGATCACCCCGTTCACGAAGGACCAGGATGTCCGGATTCGGATCCCGCCTCTCCCTCCTCCTGCCCGCCGCGGTGACCGCGTTCCTCACCGCGGTGTCCGGCACCGTCCAGGCCGCCCCGCTGACCGGCGGCGGCCTGCTCCCCGTCCATCTGCGCACCCAGCACCTCGACGAGGCGCTCGGCATCGACGACACCACCCCCGAGCTCGGCTGGCAGACCACCGCCCGCACCCGCGACGCCCTGCAGAGCGCCTACCGCGTCCAGGCGGCCACCTCACCCGAGCGCCTGCGTTCGGGCCGGCCCGACCTCTGGGACTCCGGGAAGGTCGCCTCCGCCGTGCCGGAGACGACGTACGCGGGCCGGGAGCTCGGCTCCCGCACCCGCGTGTACTGGCGCGTCCGGCTCTGGTCCGGGGCCCACCGGGACTCCGGCTGGAGCGATCCGGCGGTCTTCGAGACGGGCCTGACCAGGGCCGCCGACTGGAGCGCCCAGTGGATCACCCATCCCGACTGGCGACTGAGCGAACGCGAGTTGGAGCCGGTCGTCGTCGACCTGCCGCGTACGAACGCCCGTTACGTGCGGCTCGACGTCACCCGCCTCGGTCTGCCGCTCAAGGAGAACGTCGACACCCGCACCTGGCGCGTACAACTCGGCGAGATCGACCTGCGTGACTCCGTGACGTCGGCCGCCGGACTGGCCAGGGGCGCCGCGGTCACCGCCTCCGAGACCACCACCGTCCGCAAGACCTACGAACCCGCCCTCGCCGTGGACGGCCTGCCCAACAGCGCCCTGCAGACCGCCGCCGGCTACTCCAGCGCACCGCACACCTCGGCCGACACCTCGGCCGCCCCGGTCACGCTCACCCTGGACCTCAAGGCGGCGAGGACCTTCGACCAGGTCGCCCTCTACCCGCGCGCCGACGTCCTCACCGAGGACGGCCGGGTCCCCGACTTCCCCGTCGACTACGCCCTGTCCGCGGCCGACACCCCGACCGGCCCGTACACCCCACTCGCCCAGGTCACCGGCCAACGCCCGCCGAAGCCCTACCTCCCCGCCGGACTGCCCCTGCTCGCCGACGACTTCACGCTCCCGCGCGGCATCCGCAGCGCCCGCCTCCACATCGCCGGACTCGGCGTCTACGAGGCCACCCTCAACGGCGAGCCCGTCGGCGACGCCGTGCTGGAACCCGCCAACACCGACTACCGCGAACGCGTCCAGTACGCCACGTACGACGTCACCGACCGCCTGCGAGCCGGCGCCAACACCCTCGGCGTGGCCCTGGGCAACGGCATGTCCAACGTCGTCAGCACCGCCGACCGCTACCGAAAGCTGTACGGCGACATCAGCGATCCCAAGCTCATCGCCCAGCTCGAGGTCACTCTCGCCGACGGCAGCGTCCGCGTCGTCGGCAGCGGCCGGGACTGGCGCACCACACTCGGCCCCACCACCTCCAGCAACTGGTACGGCGGCGAGGACTACGACGCCCGCCGCGAGATCCCGCACTGGGACGAGCCCCGCGGCGACCGCCGCTCCTGGGACCGCGCGGTCACCGTCGCGGCCCCCGGCACCGCCGCCGCGCCCGCCGCGCTCAGCGCCCGTGAGACCGAACCGATCCGGGTCGTGGAGACCCTCACCGGCCAGGAGGTCGACGGGGCCGACGGCAGCCGCGTCTTCGACCTCGGCCGCAACATCGCGGGCTGGCCGGAGCTCACCGTACGGGCACCCGCCGGGACGGAGATCCGCGTCTTCCCGGCGGAGAGCCTCAAGGACGGCCACGCCTTCCAGTCCATCAGCAACGTCGGCGCACCCCTGTGGGACAGCTACACCACCCGCGACGCCCGCACGGCCACCTGGCACCCGAGATTCAGCTACCACGGCTTCCGCTACCTGGAGTTGAAGGGCGTGCCCGAGGGCGCCGAAGTCTCCGTGCGGGGCCGGGTCCTGCGCACCGACAACGCCTCGGCCGGCGACTTCACCAGCTCCGACCCGCTGATCAACGGCATCCACGGGCTGATCCGGCGGGCGATCGAGGGCAACATGATGAGCGTCCTCACCGACTGCCCGAGCCGGGAGAAACTGGGCTGGCTCGAACAGGACCAGTTGGTCTTCCCCGCCCTCGCGGCCAACTTCGACATGCAGGCCCAGCTGCGCAAGATCGTCCGGGACATGGCCGACGCGCAGACCGCCGAAGGGCTCGTCCCGAGCACCGTGCCCGAGTACACGAACCTCCCCGGCGCCTACCGCAACGACGCCAACTGGGGCGGCGCCTTCGTCCTGGTGCCCTGGCAGCTCTACACCACCTACGGCGACCTGGACACGCTGCGCACCTACTACCCGCGCATGCGGCGGTACGCGGCCTTCCTGCGGACCCAGGTCGCGGACGGCATCCTCGACTACGGCCTGGGCGACTGGTTCACCCCGGACCGCACCTTCCCGCGCGCGGTGGCCGGCACCTACGGCTACCGGCGGGTCGTCGACGCCCTCGCCCGGATCGCCGACGTCCTCGGTGACGCCACCGCGGCCGCGGACTACCGGGCCGAGGCGGACACCGCGGCCCGCGCCCTGGCCGCGAAGTACTACGACCCGGTGACCGGCACCTTCGGGGGCGGCGGCCAAGGGGCGGAGGCCCTCGCCCTCGACATGGGCGCCTACCCGGCGGGGGAGAAGGACCGCCTGCTGGCCCACTTCACCGGCGCGGTCGAGGCGGCCGGAGACCATCTGCTGCTCGGCGAGATCTCCCTCCCCGCCGCGTTCCGCGTCCTGTCCGCGGCAGGCCGTGACGACATCGTGTACCGCATCGCCACCCGGACGACCAGCCCCGGCTACGGCTACCAGGTCCTCGCCGGCAACACCACGCTCGGCGAGTCCTGGGACGGCGGCCCCGGGCAGTCGCAGAACCACTTCATGCTCGGCGCCATCGACTCCTGGTTCACCGGCCGCGTCGCCGGCCTCGCCCAGACCCCCGACTCCGTGGGCTACGCCGAACTCCTCGTAGATCCGGCCGTCGAGGGCGACCTGACCTCGGCATCGGGCTCGTACCGCACCCCCTACGGCCTCGCCCGCACCGACTGGGCGCGCACGGCCGACCGGTTCCGGCTCACGGTCGACGTGCCCGCGGGCAGCCGGGCGGAGATCCATGTCCCGGCCGCGGACGGCCGCGCGACGGCGCCGGAGGGGGCGCGCCCGATCCGGTCCACGGCCATCGAGACGGTGTACGCGGTCGGTTCGGGGCACTGGACCTTCCGGTCGACGCTGCCTCCGGCGGAGGCCTGACCCGACGAGCTGTGCGGGAGCCCGGCGACGAACCCGGCTACTCCGGTGTCCTCGCCGCCTCCCGCATCGCCCCGGTGCTGCCCCGCACGATCAGCCCCGGCACCGGCACCCGCACCGTCCCCGCGGGCCCGCCGTCGAGCAGGGCGACCAGCTCCCGCGCCGCGGTCCGCCCGAACTCCACACTGTCCCGGGACAGCGCGGACAGCCAGGGCTTGACCATGCGGCACAGCGCCGAGTCCTCCCAGGACACCACCGACACGTCCGCCGGTACGGCGAAGCCCAGTTCGGCCGCGGTCGCGACGCCGGCCACGGCCATCACGTCGTTGTCGTAGATGAGCGCGGTCGGGGGAGCCGGGCCGTTCAGAACCGCGCGGGTGACCGCCGCGCCCGCCGCGTCCGAGTAGTCCGTCGGCACCGACCGCACCTCCGTCAGCCCCCGCCGCTCCGCCTCCGCGCGCAGGGTGCGGATCCGGCGCTGGGTGTGGGCGAGGTCCGGCAGGCCCGCGATGTGCACGATCCGGCGGTGGCCGAGCGCGTACAGCTCGTCCACCACCGACGCCATGGCCCCCGCGTCGTCGGCCCACACCGACGACAGCCCCGGATGGCGCTCGTCGGGCGCCCCGCCGATCACCACTGCGGGCAGGCCGAGTTCGTCGAGGAGAGCGGGCCGCGGGTCGTCGGTGCACGGGTCGACGACGAGTACGCCGTCCACTCGGTGCTCGGCCCACCAGCGCCGGTACACCGCGCACTCGTCGCCCACGTCCCGCCCGATCTGGAACAGCAGACCGAGGTGACGCTCCGCCAGCACCTCCTGGATCCCGGAGACGAGCTGGAGGAAGAACGAGTCCACGCCGAGCGTGTGCGCAGGACGGGCCAGCACCAGGCCGACCGTGGCCGCGCCCTCCCCGGACAGCGCCCGGGCCGCCGTGCTGGGCCGCCAGCCCAGCTCCTCCGCGACCCGGCGCACCCGCTCCCGGGTGACCTCCGAGACCCCAGGACGCCCGTTCAGGGCGAACGAGACGGCGCTCTGTGAGACACCGGCGCGCTGCGCGATGTCCTGCATGGTGGGCCGGCGCGCCGGTGACCGCTTACCCGACAAGGCGTTTCCCCATTCCCGCCGAAATTCCCGGCCAGTATGCACTAATGCGCTTCAGCTCAACAGGCCTAATGCGCATAAGCAACTAATGAAATTAGCTCCGCATGCGCCATTGACGGGCCGGTCAACGGCCGTGCAGGGTCTGCGTCGTCGGTCAACTCCACCGCAAGGGAGGCCGTTTCACCGTGCGTATTTCCCGCAGAGTCCTCGCCGCCGCCGCCGTCTGTGTCCTCCTGCCGCTGAGCGCATGCGGCTCCGGCGGCGACGACGGAGGCTCGGCCGACGCCTCGGGCAGGATCGAGGGCGACATCACCTTCCAGACCTGGAACCTGCGCGCCAACTTCAAGTCCTACTTCGAGGGCCTGATCGCCGACTTCGAGAAGGAGTACCCCGGCACCGACGTGAAGTGGATCGACCAGCCGGCCGAGGGCTACGCCGACAAGATCAGCGCGGACGCGGCCGGCGGCACCCTGCCCGACGTGGTCAACGTCTCGCCCGACCTGGTCGCCCCCCTCGCCAAGGCCGGCCTCGCCCTCGACCTGGACAAGGCCGCCGGGAAGTACGAGAAGGAGTACCTGCAAGGGGCCTGGGCGAGCCAGCAGGTCCCCGGCACGACGGGCACGTACGCCTTCCCCTGGTACCTCAACACCGGCCCGCTCTTCTACAACAAGTCCCTCTTCGAGGAGGCGGGACTCGACCCCGAGCAGCCGCCGAAGACGTACGACGAACTCTTCGCCGACGCACTGGAGCTGGCGCAGAAGAGTGACGGGAAGGTGGCCACCCTCGCCAACGTGCCCACCATCGAGGACTTCGGCCGCTACGGCGTCCCCCTCATGAACGAGGCGGGCACCGGATTCAGCTTCAACGACCCGAAGGGCGTCGGACTCCTCACCAAGTACAAGGAGTTGTACGACGCCAAGGCCCTCGACCCGCAGGCGCTGACCGCCACCCCCGAGTCCTCCGGCAAGAAGTTCCTCACCGGGGCCGTCGCCATGAACCCCGGCAGCGCCCTGGACCTCGGCAACTTCAAGAAGCAGGCGCCGAACCTCTACAAGAACATCGGCATCACCGACCAGATCACCAGCACCGGCCACGTCAACATGTACGTGATGGGCCTGATGGTGAACGCCCGGAGCAAGAAGAAGCCCGCCGCGGTCGCCTTCGCCCACTACGTCACCGACGCCGAGCACCAGATGTCGTTCGCGAAGCAGGTCGCCATCTTCCCCAGCACCGCCGGTTCGCTGGACGACCCGTACTTCACCGAGGAGGACGGCACCGACGAGACGCGGGTGCGGATCGCCGCCGCCAAGTCCCTGCGGAACGCCGTCAACTACACGCCGGTGCTGTTCAGCGAGCAGATGAAGACCGCGCTGCGCAACGAGGTCGCCAAGGCGCTCCAGGGCAAGGAGAGCCCGAAGGAAGCTCTCGACAACGCTGTCAAGGAGTGCGACACGCTGCTGAAGCAGCAGGGCTGAACGATGGCCACCGTCTCGCGCGTGCGCCGCCAACTGCCCTCCAGCCCTTGGCTGTTCGCCGCCCCAGGACTGCTGATCGCCGGCGTGTTCGTGCTCTACCCGTTCTTCTCCACCCTGACGAACTCCTTCACCGACCGCCGCACGCTGATCCCGGGCGAGTTCGTCGGTCTCGCCAACTTCCGCGAGATGCTCCACGACGACATGTTCTGGATCGGTCTGCGCAACAGCACCCTGTACGTCCTCGGAGTCGTCCCCGCCCTCGTGGTGCTGCCGCTGCTGCTCGCGCTGCTCGTGCGGAAGAACATCCCCGGCATCACCTTCTTCAGGGCCGCGTTCTACACGCCGGTCGTCGCCTCGATCGTCGTGGTCGGACTGATCTGGGTGTGGCTGCTCGACGAACGCGGTCTGGTCAACTCGCTGCTCGAGACGGTCGGTGCCGGCCGCGTCGGCTTCCTCAGCGACCAGTGGCTGCTGCTGCTGAGCGCCATGGCGGTCACGGTGTGGAAGGGCCTCGGCTACTACATGATCATCTACCTGGCGGCGCTCGCCGGCGTGCCGCGCGAACTGCACGAGGCCGCGGCGGTGGACGGTGCGGGCGCGGTACGCCGCTTCCTGACCGTCACCGTGCCCGCCGTCCGCTCCACCATGGTCCTGGTCGCGGCGCTGTCCTCGGTCGCCGCGTTCAAGGTGTTCTCCGAGGTGTACCTGATGGCGGGGCCCAGCGGCGGCCCGGCAGGCGAGGACACCACGCTCGTGATGCTCGTCCAGCGCACCGGCACCGGCCTCACCGGCCGCGTCGGCTACGCCTCCGCCCTCTCGGTCGTCGTCTTCGCCGTGACCGTCGTGCTGATGCTGCTCGTACTGCGCGCCGACCGCAAGGAGGTGCGGACATGAGCGTCCTGGAGAAGACGCGGCCCGAGCGGCGGCCGGTCGCCGCCCGTGCGCCCCGGATCGCCGACGAGCACGGCCGCCGCATCCGGGTCGGCGAACTCGCCCTGCGGTACGTACTGTTGCTCGCCGTCCTCGCCCTGACCGTCGGCCCGTTCCTGTGGCAGCTGTCCACCTCGCTCAAGGGTCCGACGGAGGACATCTACAGTTCCCCGCCGAGCTTCCTGCCGGGCGACCCCACGCTGCACAACTACCGGCGGGTCGCCGACACCATCCCGGTGTGGGACTACGCCCTCAACTCGCTGAAGGTGGCCACCGCCAACGTCGTGACCAACTGCGCCGGTTCGGCCCTGGCCGGCTACGCGCTCGCCCGGCTGCGCTACCGGGGCCGCCGGGCCGCCACGCTCGTCTTCATCCTGGCGATGCTCGTGCCGGTCGAGGGCATCATCATCGCCCAGTTCACGACCATGCGGGAGCTCGGCCTCAACAACACCCTCATAGGAGTGGTCCTGCCGGGCAGCATCGCCGCCATGAACGTCCTGCTGATGCGCAACGCCTTCCTCAACCTGCCCTACGAGATCGAGGAGGCGGCCTACGTCGACGGGGCCGACGTGTGGCAGCGGTTCCTGCGGATCGCGCTGCCCTCGGTGAAGGGCACCGTGGCCGTCGTCGCGATCTTCGCCTTCATGGGCGCCTGGGACGACTTCCTGTGGCCGCTCATCGTGCTCAGCGACCCGTCGAAGTTCACCCTCACCATCGGACTCAACTACCTGCACGGCACCTTCGCCAACGACGAACGGCTCGTGGCCGCAGGGACCGTCATCGCCGTGGCACCGCTCATCGCCCTCTTCGCCTGCCTCCAGCGGTACTTCTTCCGCGGGGTCGGCGAGGGCGCCGTCAAGGGCTGAACGCCGTCTCCCCCCGCTCACAAGGACACTGGATGCCTCCTGCCGTGCGCTTCGGCGTCAACTACACCCCGAGCGAAGGGTGGTTCCATCACTGGCTGGACTTCGACCTGGACTCGGTACGCGAGGACCTCGACTCCATCGCCGCGCTGGGCCTGGACCACATCCGGGTCTTCCCGCTGTGGCCGTACTTCCAGCCCGACCGGGCGATGATCCGCCCCCGGGCGGTGGAACAGCTGGTGCGGCTCGTCGACGCGGCCGCCGAACGCGGACTCGACGTCAACGTGGACGGTCTGCAAGGGCACTTGAGCAGCTTCGACTTCCTGCCCGCCTGGACCCGCACCTGGCACCGGCGCAACCTCTTCACCGACCCTGAGGTCCTCGACGCCCAGGCCGCCTATCTGCGCACCCTCGCCGCCGCCCTCGCGGGCCGGCCCAACTTCCTCGGCATGACCCTCGGCAACGAGGTCAACCAGTTTTCCGCCGGCCCGCATCCCGACCCCGACCGGGCCTCCGCCGACGAGATCGACACCTGGCTGGAGCGCATGCTCGCCGCCTGCGAGGAGGGCGCTCCCGGCCGGCTGCATCTGCACGCCGAGTACGACGCGACCTGGTACCAGGACGACATGCCGTTCCTCCCGGCCCAGGCCGCACGGCGCGGCGCCGTCACGGCCGTGCACTCCTGGGTCTTCAACGGCACCGCCCAGCGGCACGGGCACGCCTCCGTCCCGGCCGAGCACCACGCCGCCTACCTCGTGGAGCTGAGCAAGGCCTGGGCGCGGGACCCGCACCGGCCCGTCTGGCTCCAGGAGGTCGGCGCGCCCGCGCCCCTCGTCCCGGCCGAGCACGCCGCCGCCTTCACCGAGGCGACCGTACGCAACGTCCTGGACTGCCCCGACCTGTGGGGCGTCACCTGGTGGTGCTCCCACGACGTGTCCCGCCGGCTTGCGGACTTCCCCGAACTGGAATACACGCTGGGCCTGTTGACCAACCAGCGAAAGGCGAAGGACACCGCCCGCGTACTGGCGCGCGCGGCCGGTGAGACCTGGTCCGCGCCCGCCGCCCGGACCACGGCGCTGGTGGTCCCCGCCGAACCGTCCGTCCGCTCGGTCTGCGCGCCCGGCGGCACCGTCTACGACGCGTTCTTCCGGCTGACCGCCGACGGGGCCCGCCCCACGACCGTCCTCGACACGCACGCCGACGACAAGGATCACCTCGGCGCGCGCGGCATCACCCAAGTCGTCACTTCCGAAGAGGTACTCCAAGGAGGCACCCGCTCGTGAACCCCACCAGACGCACTGTCCTGCTCGCCGCCGCCGCGGCCGGCGCGGCCGCCGTCCTGCCCGCGACCACGGCGAAGGCCGCCACCGCGGCCCCGCCGTACGCCGCCTACTGGTACCCGGACTCCCTGCCCTCGGGCACCCCCGGCACCGGCATCACCTGGCGCAGCCTGAAGAGCTGGACCGCGGCCGACGACACCGACCTCGCCTTCAACGCGGCGTCCGTGCCGCTCGCGCCCCGCTTCACCCCGACACCGCCGAACGCCACCGCCCGCTCGGGGCAGGCCCGCGTCCAGTCCCTGGTCTCCTTCGGGCCCACCTCGCTCAACCCCTCCCAGGGATCCGCCACCGCCGACTACTACGCCTTCACCCACTGGGCCTACGTCGACGAGCTGGTGTTCTGGGGCGGTTCGGCCGGCGAGGGCCTGATCCTCGCCCCGAACGCGCCGATCGTCGACGCGGCCCACCGGCACGGTGTGCCCGTCCTCGGCAACATCTTCCTGCCGCCCGTCGCCTACGGCGGCCAGCTCCAGTGGACCCGTGACCTGGTCCAGAAGGACACGACCGGGCACTACCCGCTCGCCGCGCAGCTCGTCGCGGTCGCCGCCGCGTACGGCTTCGACGGCTGGTTCGTCAACGCCGAGACCAGCGGCGGCAACACCGCGCTGGGCACCGACATGCTCGGCTTCCTCACCGAGCTGAAGTCGCTCTCCGCGGCGCACGGCCAGCGGGTGACCTGGTACGACGCGATGACCGTGAACGGCACGGTCAGCTGGCAGGGCGCGCTCGACACCCAGAACCAGGCGTTCTTCCAGACCGCCGACGACATGTTCGTGGACTTCCGCTGGTCCGCGAGCACCCTCGCTTCCTCCGGCACGCTGGCCGAGCAACTCGGCCGCAGCCGCTACGAGTTGTGGGCGGGTGTCGACGTGGAGGCGAGCGGCTCCAACCGGTCCGTGAACTGGGACGCGATCGTGCCCACGAACAAGGCGCACATCGCGTCACTGGGCTTCTACCGGCCCGAGTGGACCCGAAACCACCTCCCCTCCGGCGGCAGGGCACCCGGTGACTTCCACGCGGCCGACGACCGGTTCTGGACCGGCCGCTCGCTCGACCCGTCCCGGCCGGACGGCACGGACCCCTGGCGGGCGCCCGCCGTGTCGGTCGCGGACCGGTCCACGGTGACGGCGGTGCCGTTCGCGAGCGTCTTCAACACGGGGCACGGACTGCGCTGGTACGAGGACGGCGCGGTCACCTCCGACACCCCGTGGAACCACCTCGGACTGCAGGACCGGCTGCCCTCCCGGCAGTGGGCGGTACACACCGACGGGACGCGGCCGACCGTCGCCTTCGACTTCGCGGACGCCTGGCACGGCGGCAGCAGCGTGCTGGTGACGGGAGCGCTGGACGAGCCGGCGGTCCTGGACCTCTACGCGACCCGGCTCCCGCTCACCGACGGCACGGTGGTCGAACTGACCCACCGGACCGACGCGGGGGCGGTGACCGTCGAGCTGGCCGTCGCCACCGCCGAGCCGGACACCCCGGGGTCGACGCCGCCGTACACCTACCTGCCGGTGGAGACGGGCGATGGCTGGCGGACCTCGACCGTACGGCTCACCGGACTGACCGGGACCGTCCACGCGCTCGGCGTCCGCCTCACCGCGACCGACGGGCCGGTGAGCTGGCGGCTCGGCTCGATCGCCGTCCGCGACGACGAGCCGGTCCCGCCCGCCGCACCCTCCGGGCTGCGCATCACCGCGGCCGCCGGCGGCGACCTGCGCCTCGCCTGGGACGCCTCCTCGGGCGGAGTGCGCCACCACACCCTGCACCGCGTCCTGCCCGACGGCACCCGGCGCTTCCTCGGCGGCACCTGCCAGCGGGCCTGTTTCGCCGGCGGCCTCGTGCCCGAGCAGGGCGAGCAGACGGCACGGTTCGAACTGCGCGCCGTAGGGGAGCTCTACACAGCGTCGGACCCCGCCACCGTGACCCACACCTGGTAAACCCTCCCACCCCCCTTGGAGCACCCCGCATGCATGACGACCGCACCCTGGTCGAAGCCCGCCTCAAGCGTGTCCTCGACGAGCGCATCCGTCCCGCCGTGTACCCCGAGTCCGTACCGCTGGACGTGGCGGTGTGGCACGCGCCCGGCGAACCGGTGCCGGTCGCCGAGGGACTCGCGGCGGAACCCGAGCCGATCGAGGTGGGCGCCCGGTGGGGTGCTCCCTGGGGGACCAGCTGGTTCCGCGTCACCGGGACGGTCCCCGAGGCGTGGGCGGGCCGGACCGTCGAGGCGCTCCTCGACCTCGGCTTCGACGAGAACATGCCCGGCTTCCAGTGCGAGGGCCTGGTCTACCGGCCCGACGGCACTCCGGTGAAGGGCCTCAACCCGCGCAACCAGTGGGTGCGGGTCGGCGCGCCCGTGGTGGGCGGCGAGGAGGTGCGCCTGCACATCGAGGCCGCCTCCAACCCGGTGATCCTCGACTACCACCCCTTCCTGCCCACGCCGCTCGGCGACAAGGAGACCGCGGGCCGCGAACCGCAGTACACCCTCACCCGTATGGACCTCGCCGTCCTCGACGAGACGGTGTGGCAGCTCGTGCTCGACCTGGAGGTGCTCGGCGAGCTCATGGCCGAGCTGCCCGTGGAGTCGGCGCGGCGCTGGGAGATCCTGCGGGCCGTGGAGCGTGCGCTCGACGCCGTGGATCTCCAGGACGTGGGCGGCACGGCGGCCGAGGCCCGTGCCCGCCTGGCCGGTGTGCTGTCCGTGCCCGCCGCGCCCTCCGCCCACCGCATCTCCGCCGTCGGCCACGCCCACATCGACTCGGCGTGGCTGTGGCCGCTGCGCGAGACCGTCCGCAAGGTCGCCCGTACGACCGCCAACATGACCGCCCTCCTCGACGACGAGCCCGACTTCGTCTTCGCCATGTCCCAGGCCCAGCAGTGGGCGTGGGTGAAGGAACACCGGCCCGAGGTGTGGGCGCGGGTGAAGAAGGCGGTGGCCGACGGCCGGTTCGTACCGGCGGGCGGCATGTGGGTGGAGTCGGACACCAACATGCCGGGCTCGGAGGCGATGGCCCGTCAGTTCGTGCACGGTAAACGGTTCTTCCTCGACGAGTTCGGCATCGAGAACGACGAGGCGTGGCTGCCCGACACCTTCGGTTTCGCCGCGGGCCTGCCGCAGATCATCAGGGCGGCGGGCTCCAAGTACCTGCTGACGCAGAAGATCTCCTGGTCGCAGACGAACAAGTTCCCCCACCACACCTTCCGTTGGGAGGGCATCGACGGCACCCGGATCTTCACCCACTTCCCGCCGGTCGACACCTACAACTGCTCCATGAAGGGCGGCGAGATCGCCCACGCGGCACGCAACTTCAAGGACAAGGGTGTCGCCCGCCACTCCCTCGCCCCCACCGGCTGGGGTGACGGCGGGGGCGGCACGACTCGCGAGATGGTCGCGAAGGCGGCCCGGCTCCGCGACCTCGAGGGCTCCGCGACCGTGACCTGGGAGACGCCGGCGGACTTCTTCGCGAAGGCCACCGCCGAGCACCCCGAACCCCCGGTCTGGGTGGGCGAGTTGTACCTCGAACTGCATCGCGCGACCCTCACCAGTCAGGCCGGCACCAAACAGGGCAACCGTCGCAGCGAACACCTCCTGCGGGAGGCCGAACTGTGGGCCGCGACTGCCGCCGTGCGCACCGGATTCCCCTACCCCTACGAGGAGTTGGACCGCATCTGGAAGACGGTCCTGCTCCACCAGTTCCATGACATCCTGCCCGGCTCCTCCATCGCCTGGGTGCACCGCGAGGCCCGCGCCACCTATGCGCGCCTGGCCGGGGAACTGACCGCGGTCGTCGAGGCGGCCCAGCGCTCCCTGGCCGGCGAGGGCGCCGCCCCGCTCGTGTTCAACGCCGCCCCGCACGCACAGGGGGGTGTCCCGGCGGGCGGCGCCGGCGTTCTCGCCGGTCAGGGACGTACGACCCGCACGCCCCGCCCGGACGGCGGACACGTCCTGGACAACGGCCTGCTGCGCGTCGAGGTCGACGCCCGCGGGCTCGTCGTGTCGGCCTACGACATCCCGGCCGACCGGGAGACCGTCGCCCCCGGCCGCACCGCGAACCTCCTCCAACTCCATCCCGACTTCCCCAACATGTGGGACGCCTGGGACGTCGACGAGTTCTACCGCAACACCGTCACCGACCTGACCGACGCCGACGAGGTCACCGCGGGCGAGGACGGCGCGTCGGTGCGGATCGTGCGGTCCTTCGGTGCGTCGCGGGCCGTTCAGGTGCTGTCGCTGCCGCCGGGGGAGCGGCGGCTGGTCATCGACACGGAGGTCGACTGGCACGAGACGGAGAAGTTCCTCAAGCTCGCCTTCCCCCTCGACGTGCACGCCGAACGGTACGCGTCGGAGACCCAGTTCGGGCACTTCCACCGGCCGACGCACACCAACACCAGCTGGGAGGCGGCCCGTTTCGAGGCCTGCAACCACCGGTTCGTCCACTTCGAGGAACCGGGCTGGGGCGTCGCGGTCGTCAACGACTCGACGTACGGCCACGACGTGACCCGCACGGTCCGTGACGAGGCCGGCGGCGATGGCGGCACGACCACCACCCTCCGGGTCTCTCTCCTGCGCGCCCCGCGCTTCCCCGACCCCGAGACCGACCAGGGCGTCCACCGGTTCCGGCACGCCCTGGTGCCGGGCGCGACGATCGGCGACGCGGTGCGCGAGGGCTGGCGCGTCAACCTGCCCGTCCGTACGGTCGTCGGCGGCCCGGAGGTCGCCCCGCTGGTCACCGTCGACCGGGACGCGGTGGTGGTCACGGCCGTCAAACTCGCCGACGACGGCAGCGGGGACGTCGTGGTCCGCTGCCACGAGGCCCACGGCGGCCGCACCCGCGCCACCCTCACCGCGGGCTTCGAGGTCGCCGACGTCACCGTGACCGACCTGCTGGAACGGCCCCTCGCGGATGCCCCGGCCCCTCTGGCCGACGGCAACCGGCTCTCGCTGCGGCTGCGCCCGTTCGAACTGGTGACGCTGCGGTTCCGGCGGGGTCCCGGTCAGTCCGTGCGGGGCGGTGCGTAACGGCAGGTGGGGTCACCGGCCATGATCTGGTCGAGGCGGGCCCGGACCGCCAGCAGGTCGGCGATCTGCCGGTCGATCCGGGCCCGTTCCGCGGAGAGCAGGGCGGCCGGGTCCGCGCCGCCCTCGTCCTTGCCCATGTAGAGGCGCAGGACGTCGCGGACGGTCCCGCTGCGCAGCCCGGCGGCGTAGAGCTGCTGGATGAGCCGGACCCGGTCGACGTCCGAGTCGCCGTAAAGGCGCTGTCCGCCGGAGGTGCGGGTCGAGGTGAGAAGATCCTGTTCCTCGTAGTAGCGCAGGGCCCGGGTGCTGACCCCGGCTCGCGCGGCGAGCTCCCCGATCCGCACCCGGCCTCCCGAGAGTCGTCCGTCACACGGACTTGAAGTTGACGTTGGCGTGAGGTTCTAGCGTAACGGTCGTCGGCGTTCCGTTCCGGGCGCCGAGGTTTCCGTACACGCAAAGGCTTATCGACATGAAGATCGCCGACTCCGTCGTCCTCGTCACCGGTGCCGGGAGGGGCCTGGGCCGACACTTCGCCACTCAGCTGCTGGAGAGGGGCGCGGCCAAGGTGTACGCCACGGCGCGCCGTCCCGAGAGCGTCGATGTGCCGGGGGCCGAGGTGCTCGCCCTGGACATCAGCGACCCGAAGTCCGTCGCCGCCGCGGCCGCGGCGGCCGGCGATGTGACGCTGGTGGTCAACAACGCCGGCATCGCGACCTTCACGGATCTCGTGACCGGCGACATGGACGGAATCCGGCGGGAGATGGAGACCAACTACTTCGGCCTGCTGAACATGGTCCGCGCCTTCGCGCCGGTCCTGAAGGCGGGCGGGGGAGGGGCGCTCGTCAACATGCTGTCGGTGGCGGCCTGGGTCGGCGGCGAGCACGCCGGCGCGTACAACGCGGCCAAGGCCGCGGCCTGGAGCCTCACCAACTGCGTCCGGCTCGAACTCGCCGCCCAGAACACGCTGGTCACCGGTGTCATCCTGGGCCCGACGGACACGGACATGATCGCGGGCCTTGAGATGCCCAAGAACGATCCGGCCGTCTGCGTACGGACCGTGCTCGACGGCGTCGAGGCCGGCCGGGCCGAGATCCTCGTCGACGCGTTCGCCACCATGGCCAAGGAGTGCCTGTCCCTCGACCCCACCGAGATCCCGCGCCCCGAGGACCTGGACGTCTGACACCGGCGCACCACCCGCGAGAGGGGCGCTTCGTCCAGAAAAGTCCGATTGTCGGTGGCGCCTGGAAGACTCGACGGCATGAGTCAACCGGACCCCAAGGCAGACCTCATCCGTTATCTGCAGGAAGGGCGTGACGTCCTGCTGTGGAAGCTCGAAGGGCTGTCCGAGTACGACGTGCGCCGCCCGCTGACCCCCACCGGAACCAATCTGCTGGGGCTGGTCAAACATGTCGCCGGCGTGGAGCTGGGGTAT
This sequence comes from Streptomyces sp. NPDC002588, assembly GCF_040295925.1. NCBI lineage: Bacteria > Bacillati > Actinomycetota > Actinomycetes > Kitasatosporales > Streptomycetaceae > Streptomyces > Streptomyces sp. NPDC002588. The sequence continues at coordinate 79,112 of NZ_JBEOWF010000037.1, read as the reverse complement.
TTCGGCGACACCTTCGGCCGGCCCTTCTTCACCGAGGATCCGCCGTCCTGGTGGTACACACAGGATGCGGAACCCAACGCGGACATGTGGGCCACCGCGGAGGAGTCGCGCGAGGAGATCGTGGGGCTGTACCGGCAGGCGTGGGAGCACTCGAACACGACGATCGGGACACTGCCGCTCGAGGGGATCGGGCAGGTCCCGTGGTGGCCGCCGGAGAGACGGGAGGTGACCCTCCACCACATCCTCGTCCGAGTGATCACCGACACCCAACGGCACGCCGGCCACGCCGACATCCTGCGCGAGCTCATCGACGGCGGGGCCGGGTATCTGAAGGCGAAGGACAATCTGGCGGTGGGCGATCGGGCCTGGTGGGAGCGGTACCGGAGCCGACTCGAAGGTGTGGCGCGGGAAGCCGACGGCGGCTGACCCCGCGGCCGGCTCGGGTGGAGGGGGGCCGGCCTTGTCCGGGACTGCCCGATCGGCCACCCCTCACTGCACTCACGGACCTCGCCCCGCCCCCCGGCGACCCTGTATGCAGGGAGTCCAGTCGCTGATCACGGGAAGGGCTCTCGGTGCGCACACAAGGCCATGGCAAGAGTGGCGACGAGAAGGATCCGGGCCGGTCCCCGGCCGCCGCGAAGAGGACGCCTGCCGCGCCGCAGTGGTCAGGTGCGTCGTCGCCGCGGGAAGTCCTCGCGTTGCAGAGCTCCGCGGGCAACGCCGCCGTCGTGCAGATGCTGCGCCGGACCGGCCTGCAACGCGCCGAGGAGGAGCACCGGCACGGAGCCGGCTGCGGTCACGACCAGGACGCGCAGCCCGCCGTGCAGCGCTCCGCCGTGCACGGTGTGCTGCGCGCCCCCGGCCGGCCCCTGGACAGCACGACCCGCACCGACATGGAGTCCCGGCTCGGCGCCGACTTCGCCGATGTCCGCATCCACGACGACAGCGCGGCCCGTGCGTCGGCCGCCGAGGTCGGCGCCCGTGCCTACACCTCCGGCAGCCACATCGTCATCGGCGACGGCGGCGGCGACCGGCACACCCTCGCCCATGAGCTGACACATGTGATCCAGCAGCGCCGGGGACCCGTGGCCGGCACCGACAACGGCTCGGGACTCAGCATCTCGGACCCGTCCGACCGCTTCGAACGCGAGGCGGAGGCCAACGCGACCAGAGTGCTGTCGTCCAGTCACCCGACCGCGCAGGAGACGAACTGAGCCCCGGGGCGTGAGACCGGGTCACGGGCGTCGTGCGACGAAGACGAACTCGCGGCCCGGCCGGTCCGGCGCGTCGCGGATGTCCTCCAGCACGTAGCCGTTCGCGACCAGATCCGTCTCGACCTCGTGCCGTGCACGGAAGCGCAACGTGGAGTCCGACGTCAGCGTCTGTCCGTCCGCCGCGAACACATAGGTCGAACGGAACGTCACCAGCGGTCCGTTCACCCCGGTCAGGTCGACCCAGTGCTCGACGGCGCCGGCCCCCGGGATCTCCGTCACCCGGTACGTGCTCTCGCGGTTCCACTCCTCCCAGGCGCGCCGGGCCGGATCCCGGGTCTCGAAGACCAGATGCCCGCCCGGCCGCAGCGCTTCGTGCGCTCCGCGCAGAGTCCTCTCCCACAGGGGCGGATCGACGATGGCCTGGGCGACGTTCGCCGTCATCGTCGCCAGGTCGACCCGCAGCGCCGGAAGCGCCGTCGCGTCACCGCGGATCCAGCGCACTCGCTCGGCGCCCCGCTTGGCCCGTGCGACGTCGACCGACGCCTCGGCGGGGTCGACGCCGACGACCTCGATCCCGCGGTCGGCCAGCAGGAGGGCGAACACCCCGGTCCCGCAGCCGATGTCCAGGACCCGACGTGCCCCGAACTCCTCCGTCATCCGGAGGTAGGCGTCGAGATCACCGCGGTCGGGGTCGAGGGGATCGTAGACCGCGGCGAGCCGGGGATGTGCGAAGCATGCGTCGACCATGCCGCTCAGCCTAGGAGTTGCGCGACTCGGGCCCACCCGGCCCGAACCGTCACCGTGCGCGCAGGAGTGCGCCTACCCGGCCCGTCGGCCCGAGGCGTCCCACGTGGCGGGCGTGACCCCGCGGTCCCGCAGCACCCCCTTGCGGACCTTGCCCGTCTCGGTGAGGGGCAGCGCCGGGACCGTCTCCACGTACCGGGGAACGGCGAACGCGGGGAGTTCGAGCGCGCAGTGCCGGGTGAGGTCGGCCGGGTCGAGCACCCGGCCGGGCCGGACGACCACCGCGACCATCACCTCGTCCTCGGCCAGCTCCGAGGCCACCGGGAACGCGGCGGCCTCCAGGACCGCCGGATGGGAACGGACCGCGGCCTCCACCTGGCAGGACGAGATGTTCTCGCCGCGGCGCCGGATCACGTCCTTGATCCGGTCGACGAAGCGGAACCAGCCGCCGGGCTCGCGGATCACCCGGTCGCCGGTGCGGCGCCAGGAGTCCGGGGCCGGCTCGGGATCGCCCAGATAGCCCGTCGAGAACGCGTACGGCCGGTGGCTGCGCACGAGGAGTTCGCCGGGCGTCCCGTCCGGGACGGGGGCGAGCGCCTCGTCGACCACGCACGCGCCGAAGCCCGGCCGCACGGTCCCCATGCGGCCCGGCCGGCCCTCCTCGGGTGTCGTGCCGATGACCAGGTTCGTCTCCGTGGAGCCGAACCCGTCGACGAGGGTCACGCCGAACCGCTCGCGGAAGGGCTCCCACAGCGCGCCCGGAGTGGCCGGAGCGAGACTGCGTGTGGCCCGGTGATCCCGGTCCTGCGGGCCGGGAGACTGCGCCAGCAGCATGGGCACCATGGCGCCGAGCAGATAGACCACCGTGGCGCCGCACTCGGACGCCTGGGCCCAGTGCCGCGAGGCGGAGAAGCGGGTGCCGACGACACAGCTCGCGCCCACCGTCATCGCCTGCGCCAGGGTGTTGAGGGCGTTGGTGTGGAACATCGGGAGGCAGGTGAACAGCACGTCGTCGGGCGTCAGGCGCAGGGCGGACGCGGTGTTGCGGCCCCACCAGACGAACTGGGCCTGCGGGCACCGCACTCCGCGCGGGCGTCCTGTGGTGCCGGAGGTGAACAGGATCGCGGCGGTGTCCCGCGGCCGGACCCGGGCCGGTGCCGGGCCGGCGCCGGTTCCGGGGCGCGGTGCGTCCGCGTCGCCCGCCACCCACACCGGCCCCCGGTACCCGGCGGCCGCCGCGAGCGCCGCCGACTCGGCCTCGGCGTACAGGAAGCGGGGCCGGGCCGTGTCCAGCACCTGACGAAGCGAACCACCCCGCAGGGCGGTGTTCAGCGGCACCACGACCGCGCCGAGCCAGGCACACCCGAGGACCAGATCGACGAGTTCGATCCGGTTGGACAGCAGCGCCGCGACGCGGTCGCCCGGCCGGCAGCCGCGGGCCGCGAGGGCGGCGGCCATGGAGGCGGCCGCCGCCCGGCTCTGGGCGTATGTCCGCGTGGTGTCGCCCACCCGCAGGAAGACCCGGTCACCGAACCTCACGGCCGCTTCCTCGACCAGCTCCGGCACGGTCGTCCCGGTCATCGCAGCACGCCCGCCTCGCGCAGCTCACCCAGCCGCTCCGGGGAAAGGCCCGCCACCTCGCGCAGCACCGCGTCGGTGTCGGCGCCCAGCACGGGCGCCGGCCCGCGGACCGAACCCGGGGTGCCGGTGAGACGGATCGGCACCCCCTCGTGCAGGAACGCGCCCGCGACCGGATGCTCCGCGCGGACGTAGAAGCCGCGCGCCCGCAACTGCGGGTCGTGCTCCACCAGTTCACGACCGTCCTGCACCGCCCCCGCGGGAATCCCCGCCGCCTGCAGGAGTTCCGCCGCCAGATCGGCGGACAGGGTGCGCGCCCATGCCCCGAGTGCGTCGTCGACCAGGTCGCTCTCGCGCCTGCGGTCGTCCGCCGTGGGCAACCGCTCGGCCAGGTCCGGGCGTTCGAGGACCCGGCAGAGCGACGTCCACTCCTCGTCCGAGCGGACGCTGACCGCCAGCCAGCGGTCGGCGCCGAGGCACCGGTACACCCCCTGGGGGCTCCAGCGCGGATGTGTGTTCCCGGCCAGCGACCGCGCCGCCGTGAGCAGACTCGTCCCCATGTGGGCGGCGATCGCCTCCAGTTGGGACAGATCGATGTGCTGCCCGCGGCCGGTCTCCGCCCGGTGCTCCAGCGCGGCGACCGTGGCCAGCGCGGCCTGGAGTCCCGCCACGATGTCGCCGTGACCGTAGATCACCCCCACCACGTCGTCCGGCCCCCAGCCCGTCAGCCCGGTCAGCCCGGAGGACGCCGACACGGTGTCCGCGTACGACACCCAGCCGGCCCGCGGACCGGTGTGGCCCATGCCGGACATGCTGACGTAGACGAGGCCGGGGTTGATCTCGCGCAGTGTGTCGTAGCCGAGGCCCATCCGGGTCAGGACCGTGGCGCTGAAGTTCTCCACGAGGACGTCGCAGCGGGCGATCAGCTCCCGCAGCACGGCCACGCCGTCCTCGGTGCGCGTGTCCAGGGCGACGCTGCGCTTGTTGCGGTTGACCTCGTTGAAGTAGCCGTTGGTGTTCGGGTCCGTGTGCGGGCCGCGGGAGAGGTGCATGAAGGGGGCGAACCGGGTCGGGTCCGGACGCCCCGCCGACTCGACCTTGATGACGTCCGCCCCGTGGTCGGCGAGGACCTTCGTGCAGTACGGGCCCGCCAGCACCCAGGTGAGGTCGAGGACGCGTACGCCGTCCAGGGCGGGCCGCGCGGCGGGAGCCGCACCCTCGGCCGGGCGCACCGGGCGCGCCTCGTCCAGCAGGGCCTGGTCGGCGCCGGGACGGGCCACCGTGAGCGCGGTGCGCCTGTGGCCCTCGGGGAAGGCGAACGGGAAACCGAGGTCGGTCCGGCCGTCCACCCGGGTGAAGAAGTCCCGCGCCGCGAGCTGCGGGTTGTCGGGCAGCTCGCACGGCAGGTCGACGGCGGCCCAGGGCAGCTTCCTGGCCTGCGCCCGCTCGGCGAACTCGGCCTTCGGCCAGGCGCCGACGAAGTCCTGGACGACCTTGAAGACGTGCTCCTGATGGGTCTTGCGCTCGACGGGGTCCTGCCACCGGGGCTCCGCGAGATCGGCCTCCGCGCCCTCCTCGCACAGCCAGGCCAGCAGCGCGTCCCACATGCGGGGACTGCCGCCGAGCCCGCCGCCCAGATGACCGTCGGCCGCCCGGAACAGCCCGTGCGGGACCAGCGGATGCACGCGCCCCGGACGGGGCGGCACCCGGTCCTCGTGCAGATAGGCGAGGGTGCCCGCCTCCAGGGCGGCCGCGACGCACGCCTGGGCGGAGACGTCGACGAGCTGGCCCGTGCCGCGTCGACGGGCCCGCAGCCCCAGCAGGGCGGCGATGGCCGCGTTGACTCCCGCGAGCTGCTCGGCCTGGTTCTCCGGCAGCCGCAGCGGCGGACCGTCGGGGTCGCCCACCTGCGCGAGCATGCCGCCCAGCGCGGCCACCACCAGATCGGTGCCCTGCCAGTCACTGCGCGGGCCGACCAGCCCGAACGGGGTCACCCGGACGTGGACGAGGTGATCGAGGCCGTCCGCGCCCTCCGCGCCCTCCGGCGTCCCGTCCAGCAGGACGTCCGCGCCCTCCAGGAGGCGGCGCAGCCCGCCCCGGTCGGCGGGGTCCAGGGTCACCGAACGCTTCCCCGCGTGCCAGTGGACGAACGCGTCGGGGTCCTCGAGCCGGTCGGGGTCGCCGCCGGGCGGCTCCACCAGCACCACCTCGTGGCCGAGCCCCACCAGCAGCCGGCCGGCGAAACGCGTGAAGGGACCGGTCAGTTCGACGACCCGCGGGATCGATGCGCTCACGTGTCCTCCGCTCGACGTCAGCCGTGCCGCTGGTTCAGGAAGCCGCTGACCACGCTGTGGTAGTCGTAGGGCTGTTCCTCCTGGGGATGATGGGAGACCCGGCTCATCACATGCAGGCTGCCCCGGGGGACCATGCGGGCAAGCATCAGCGGGTAGTCCGGCGTCAGGAACGCGTCCTGCATCCCCCACAGGAACAGCGTGGGGGCCTCGATACGGCCGAGTTCCGCCGTCAGGTCCTGCCAGTCGCCGCGCGGGTTGTCCGAGGCACCGGCCAGCGCGGTCTCCTCCGGGTCGAGACTCTGCTCGTACCGCAGGGCCACGGTGCCCTCGGGGATGGCGTCCGGGTCGTACCACTCCAGGCGCGCCATGAGCTCCCGCATCTTCGCCCGGGAGGGGCCGTCGCCGCCGTAGTACACGTCCCGGGCGTTGCGGCCGCGGCGGCCGCCCTCCGGCAGCGGGGCCAGGGGGCCGTAGAAGACCGGCATGCTGCCGGTGATGACCAAGGAGCGCACCCGCTCCGGGTACTTGGCGGCCAGGTTGAGGGCGATCGTCCCGCCCCACGAGTTGCACACGAAGTCCGCCCGCTCGACGCCGAGCGCGTCCATCAGCGCCACCGTCTTCGCGGCGTGGTAGTCCCACATGGGGCCCTCGATGACGGGCTTCGCCGACCTGCCGTACTGCAGGATGTCCACCAGGAAGCAGCGGCGGTCCTCGGCGAACAGCGGCGCCACCTGACCGAAGTCCGACCAGCCGGTGCAGCCCGGACCGCCGCCGTGCAGGAAGATCGTCGGGCTGCCCTCGCCGCCCTCGCCGAGTTCGATGTAGTGGTACTTGACGCCGTCGGCCTCCGCGTAGGCGCCCTGCGGAGGCGCCTGGATGTCCATGAGATCCATAGCCGGATGGTGTCGGGTGCCGGCAGGTCCGGCCAAGGGCGGCGGTCCGCTCAGCGGGCCGGTTCCGTGGAGGCCCGGACGCCGTCCCGCCTAGCATCCCGGGACCGGACACGGGAAGGCGGATGCGGTATGCGGCGGACCGAGGTGGACCTGGCGGAGGAACGGGCGCGCGCTGTGCTCGGCCGGTGGGAGCAGCGCCCGCTGGGCGTCGTACGGGCCGAGAGCGCCGCGGAGTTCGCGCGGGCCGCGGGGGAGACGGACCCGCGGCTTGTCGAGCCGGCCCACGCCGCCTTCCGAGTGCACCCGATGTACGTCGCCAGCCTGCTGCGCGGCGAACCGGGCCCGCAGGCCGACGAGTTGCGGCCGGACGGCATGTACCGCGACGAGGTGCCCGGCACCGACGGACTCGGCGTGCGCCTGATGGCCGGGGGCCAGGAGGTCCGCTGGATCGGCGAGGTCCGGGCCGGGGACCGGATCGAGATACGGCGCGCCCTCACCGAGGTCGAGCGCAAGCGCGCCGACCTCCTGCTGCTCACCGTGGACAAGCAGTTCGTCGCCGGTCGCGGGTCCCTGGTCGAGGTCACGGAGAGGTTCATCGTGCGATGAAGAAGACGGCAGGACAGCCCCTGTCCCCTGTGGAGTCCGTGTTCGACGAGGTCGCGCTGCTGCGCTTCGGCGCGGTGACCCGCAACACGCACCGCATCCACTACGACACCGCGTTCGCGCAGACCGAGGGCCTGGACGGCCCGGTGGTCATGGCGCAGCTGCACGGCTGTCTCCTGCACCGGGCCGCGGCCGGTTTCGCCGGACCGGCCGGACGGGTCGTACAGCTCGCCTGGCAGAACCGGGCACCCGCCTACCCGGGCGACCGGCTGCGGGTGACCGGGAGCGTGCGCGAGGTCGATCCGGTCACCGGTCAGGTCACCCTCGACCTGGAGGAACACCGGATCGGCCCCGGCATCCTCTGCTGCCGGGGCCACGCGGTGGTCGTGCTCGGCTGACGCCGTCACGCCAGATCGAGCACCACCCTCCCCACCGCCTCCCCGGTCCGCAGCCGCTCGACGGCCTCGGCCAGCCGGTCCGGACCGCACCGCTCGATCGGCAGGGTCAGTTCTCCGGCCGCCAGTTCCCCGAGCATCCGCTCGGCGTCCGCGGCGACCTCCCTGCCCCGCGTCATCAGGTTCACCGGAAGCAGGGACACATCGGCGAGCAGGAAGTCCGCCAGGTCCACGCTGAACTCCCGGCCCGCGGTGTAGCCGACCAGGGCGACGCGTCCCCGGGGGCGGACGAGTCCCAGCGCGTCGCGCAGCACCGGACCGCCCACGGTGTCGATCACCGCGTCGACCGGTCCGCCCACGGCCTCCGCCGACAGCTCGGCCGCCAGGACCGCCTTGGCCGCGGCGGGCACATGGTCCAGCTTCGCGGCGCGGCCGACCACGCCGATCACCTCGGCGCCCGCCCGCGCGGCGACCTGCACGGTCAGCGAACCGACCGCGCCCGCCGCCCCGGTGACGAGGACCCGCTCGCCCGCCCGCACCCCGGCCACCGAGTGCACCGCCGCCCAGGCCGTGCCGGCCGGTGAGAAGAAACTGCACGCCAGCGCCGGATCCGTACCGTCCGGAACCAGGGTCGCGGCCGCGTCGGGCACCAGCGCGTGGTCGGCCCAGCAGCCGTCCCGGCGCAGCCCCAGCCCTTTGCCGTCGACCCGGACCAGAGCGCCTTCCGGGTGGGTGTCCGAGGCCAGCACCACCCCGCACCCGGTCGTCCCCGGCACCGCGGGGAGATCGGGGAGGATCCCGAACGCCCCGTCGACCACGTTGAGATCGAGGTGAGCCACCTGCGCCGCGAGCATCCGGACGAGGGTGTGGCCGGGGCGCGGCTCGGGCACCGGCCGCGACACCAGCCGGGGCAGCGCACCGAACTCCTCCAGCACCAGCGCGCGGGACAGCGAACCACTCGTCATATCTGCACCTTCATACCTTCACTCCGTACCGACGCAGGACCCGGGCGGCCACGATCCGCAGCACACGGTCGAAGACGAACCCGAGGACACCCAGGGTGATGATCCCGACGAAGACCCAGTCGATGCGGCCGTAGTTGCGGGAGGTCCAGATCAGCGAGCCGAGACCGACCTGGGCGGCGACGATCTCGGCGGACACGATGGTCAGGAAGCTGTTGCCCATGGCCAGCCGGGCCCCGGTGACGATGTACGGCACGGTCGACGGCAGCACCACCCCGCGCAGGATCTGCCCGCGGCTCGCGCCCAGGCTCGCCGCGGCGCGCAGCTTCGACTCGCTCACCGCCATCACCCCCGCACTGGTGTTGAGGATGACGATGAAGACGGCCGTGTAGAAGATCAGGACGACCTTGGAGGACTCACCGATGCCGAGCCACACCACGGCCAGGGTGACGAAGGCGATCGGCGGGATGAACCGGAAGAACTCGATGTACGGCTCGAGGAGTTGGCGCACCAGCCGGATCTGCCCGATGAGCAGTCCGGCCGGCACGCCCACGGCCAGGCCGAGTCCCCAGCCGATCAGGATGCGGCGGCTGGAGGCGATGATCGAGTTGGTCAGCGTGCCGTCGCGCGCCAGGTCGACGGCCGCGGTGAGCGTGGCGTGCGGGGAGGCGACGAGCGAGTCGCCGTACTTCACGGCCAGCAGCTGCCAGACGCCGATGCCGATCAGGACGGACAGGGCGTACAGGGCGGCGGTGCGCAGTCCGAGGCCGGCGGCCCTGAGGGCCGGCCGCCCGGTGCGGGGCTTGGGTCCCGCCTCGACGGTGACGGTCGTCATCGCTCCTCCTCGGGGTCGAGTCCCTGGTCCCGCAGGGCTTTGCGGACCTCTTCGCCGATGTCCTGCCGCAGCGCGCGGCGCAGTTCGAGGGCCGCGGGGTCGGACTCGTCGCGCGGCCTGGGCAGGTCGACACGGTAGACGGACTTGAGGGTGGCGGCCGGTCCGGCGGTCATGACCGCGACGCGGTCCGCCAGCAGGATCGCCTCGTCGATGTCGTGGGTGACGAACACGACGGTGCAGCCCGAGGCCTGCCAGATCCGGGCCATCTCCTCCTGCATCACCTGCCGGGTCTGGGCGTCGAGCGCCCCGAACGGCTCGTCCATCAGCACGACCCGAGGCTGGTTGGCCAGCACTCGCGCGATCTGTACGCGCTGCCGCATACCGCCCGAGAGCTGGCTCGGGAACCGGTCGGCGCAGTGCCGCAGCCCGACGAGGGCGAGATATTCGTCGGCCAGCGCGTTCTGCTCGGCCCGGGATCTGCCGCGCATCCGGGGCCCGAACGCCACGTTCTGGCGGACCGTCAGCCAGTCGAAGAGGGCCTCGCTGCTCTGGAAGACCATGCCGAGTTCGGGGTCGGGGCCGGTGACGGGCGCGCCGTCGACGGTCAGGCCGCCCCGGTGCGGGGCGACGAACCCGGCCAGCGAGGACAGCAGGGTGGACTTGCCGCAGCCGCTCGGGCCGAGCAGACAGAGGAACTCTCCGGCGGCGATGTCGAGCGACATGTCGTGCACCGCGTGGAAGGAGCCGAACCGGATGTCGACGGAGTCCACGCGTACCGCCGCGCCACTCCTGCCGTCCGTCTCGGCCGCCTTCGGTTCGGCCTGGATGGCCTTCGTCATCACGATCCCTTCGTGTTCTGGGTGAACCAGCCGGGCACCGCGGCCCGCGACACGTTCGGCAGGGACTTGACCTTGCCGGTGTCCACGTAGAACTTGGCGGTGGCGGAATAGGTCTTGAGGTCGGCCGAGGTGATGTCGCGGACCCCGAAGTCGATCTCCTTGATCGCCTGGAGCGTCTGGGCGGTGGGGATCTTCGTGGCCTTCTGTGTGGCGGCCGCGGCGTCCCCGGGGTCCTGCTCGGTGAGCCGGGCGGCGTCCTGGAGCGCCAGCGCCACCTTCGCCGCGAGATCCTTGTGCCCGCTCAGCCAGGTGTCGTCGGCGATGAGCCAGTGCGAGTACGACAATCCGTAGTCGCCGGTCGTCTCCAGGATCCGCCCGCCGAGCTCGACACCCTTGCCCGGCCACGGGTCCCACAGGACGTAGGCGTCCACGTCGCCCTTCTGCAGGAGCGCCGGGATCTCGGGCGGGTCGGCGGTGACGAACTCGACCGACTTCGGGTCGATGTCCTTCGACTCCAGGAAGCGGGTCGCCGCGAGCTGGGACAGGCCCGGTACGACGGCCATCTTGCGGATCTTCGCGGGGGAGGTGACCTTCGGGCCGAGGACGACCTTGAGGTACTTCCCGGACTGCTCGTAGACCAGCAGCGAACGCAGATCGGCGTTCTGCTGGAGCATGCCGATGGTGGTGGTGTCCGAGTTCCCGGCCAGCTGCACCTGGTTGCCGGCGAGCGCGTCGACGCCCTCGCCGCCCCGCCCGAACTGGACCAGCTGGACGTTGACACCGTGCTTCGCCCACAGTCCCTGGGCATCGGCGAGGAAGAAGGGGGCGAAGGACGGGTCGATGCCGACGGCGACCCGGACCGTCGGCCCCTCGGCGCCGTCCGCGGCTGCCGCGGACGAGTCGGTGGTGGCCGCGCTGCACGCGGTGAGGGGGGCCAACGCGGCGGTGACTAGGGCGACGACGCCCCGGGCGGGATGTCGTCTACTGGCCTTTGACTCCATGAGCACCTCGGGTGGGTCGGAGGGGAGGCGGAGAGGCGGCGAGTACAGCGGCGGGGTGCGGGCCCTGGGAGCGGCCCGAACGGGTCCGATCCGGCGCACCGTAGAACGCCCGGCGCGGGGCACGCATGGACGGTGGTCCGCTCAGCGGGACACCCCCGCCGAAAACCCGCCGAACGTCCCCCGGCCGGCCGGCGGTCTGCTCACCGGAACGGTTCCATAGGCGCCCGCCGCACGTCCCCCCGATGCTCGAGGCCATGCAACGACGTCGGCAGGAGGTCACGCACGATGACGACGGGTGAAGGCTCGCTCGCCCCCAAGAAGAGAAGCGCCCCCGGCCGATCCGCTCCCGGTCGGTCCACCACGGGCCGGACCGCTCCCGGCCGTCAGGACTGGGCCTCGTGGCCCCACTACGACGGAGCGGCCGAGGGCTTCCGCGGCTACTGGTACCCGGTCACCTGGTCCAGCCACCTCACGGACAAGCCGCAGCCCTTCACGATCTGCGGAGAGAAGATCACTCTGATCCGCGACGCCGGCAAGGCGTACGCGCTGCACAACCGCTGCCCGCACCGCGGAGTGCCCTTGTCCGAGGGCGACCAGCAGTTCCCCGGCACGGTCAGCTGCCCCTACCACGGCTGGACCTTCGACCTGCCCACCGGCAAGCTCTGCGCGGTCATCACCGACGGCCCGGAGTGCCGGCTGACCGGCAAGGTCGGCGTCCGGACGTACACCGTCGAGGAACGCCTCGGCATGGTGTGGGTGTACATCCCCGTCGCCGACGAGGAACCGCACCCCATCGACGAACAGCTCCCCGAGGAACTCGTCTCCCACCCCTTCGTCATGGGCGGCCGGATCGAACCGCGCGGCGGCAACTGGCGCTTCGCCTGCGAGAACGGCTTCGACGAGGGCCACGCCAAGTACCTGCACCGCACCGCGCTCTGGCGCCTGTTCAAGCCCATGCCGACCTGGAACATCACCCGGATCGTGCCCAAGGGCCGCTGGATCTTCCGGGTGCAGGACGAGGTCCACTGGGAGGCCGACTTCCCCGGCGTGGGCCGCTGGTCCAACAAGCGCTGGTGGAAGATGCAGCCGCCGAAGGAGACCTTCAACATCGGCAACACCGGCGCGGCGGACGACATCAACCCGACGATCGAGGCCCAGGACTTCCCCGGCTTCGCGTCCCTGTCCATGCCGGGTGTGCTGCGCATCGTCTACCCCAACTTCATCCACTACGAGTTCTACGTCCCCGTCGACGCCGACCACCACAACTACGTCGGCGTGATGGTCAACTTCACCGAGGGCTGGAAGACCCTCGGCTTCTACGCCAAGTACCTCGGCGCCATCCGCTGGCTGTTCCACGGACAGTTCTCCGGCCAGGACGCCTGGATGGTCGACGTCACCGACGCGCCCCCGGAGAAGCTCTACCGCCCCGACATCTCGCTGACCGCCTGGCGGAACCTCAGCGAGGAGGAGTACGGCAAGAAACTCGCCGCGACCGGCGTCAATCCCCCCGCACCCAAGGAGGCGTGAGCATGCGCCGTACCCTGCTCACCCTGCTGGCCGGGATCGCCCTCGCCATCGGGCTCCCCCGGGCCAGGAAGCGCTTCGCGCGCACCACCATGACCCAGGTCCACAGGATCAACCAGTGAGCGGGCCCGGAGTGGCGGGGCTGGACACCCAGCGCGCCACCTGGGTCGAGGAAGCCTGGCGGCAGATCACCGCCGACCGGCTGCGCGAGCTGATCATCGGGCTCGTCGACATCCCCAGCCCGACCGGCGACGAGGGCCCGCTCGCCCGGCACATCGCGGACACCCTGAACGCCTCGGGCTGCCGCGGCGCCGTTCAGCCCCTCGACGACCGGCAGGCCAACGCCTGGGCCCGGCTCGACGGCGACGGCACCGGCCCCGACCTCATGCTCTACGCCCCGATCGACACCCTGACCGTGGGCGAGGAGAGCGAGGACGTCCCCTGGATCGGCCCGGAACTGAGGGACGACATGCGTCCCCGGGCCACCGTCTACGACGACCTGGTCGTCGGCCTGGGCGCCTCCAACCCCAAGGGCCACGCGGCCTGCGTGATGATGGCCGCCGAGGCGATCGCCCTCGCGGGCATCCCGCTCACCGGCGATCTGGTCGCGGCGTTCGGCGCGGGGGGCATGCCCACCAACGCGCGCCCCGGGCCCCGGCGCCACACCGGTCAGGGGGTGGGCTGTTCGTTCCTCCTGGAACAGGGCGTGTGGACCGACCACGCGGTCATCGCCAAGCCTGGCTGGACCGTCTCCTGGGACGAGGTCGGCCTCGTGTGGTTCGAGGTCACCGTCACCGGCACGCACACCTACGCCGGCTCACGCCACCGGCTGCCGTACGACAACGCCGTCGCCCGCGCGGGCGAGGTCGCCCGGCACCTGGAGGACTGGTTCGCCGAGTACTCCGCCCGCCACACCGCCGGCACCGTCGCCCCCCAGGGCATCGTCTCCTCCATCCGCGGCGGCTGGCCGCGCATGGCGGCGGTGACCCCGGCCGCCTGCACCCTGATGGTGGACCTGCGCATCGCCCCGGACACCACGCCGATGCAGGCCAAACGGGAGTTCCTCGCCGCACTCGAGAAGTTCGGCCCCGAGGTGCGCGCCGAACTGGTCCTGGCGATCCCCGGCACCCGCACCGACCCGGAGAGCTGGATCTGCCGGTCCGCCACGGCCGGCTGGGAGGCCTTCGAGGGACGCGAACACGAGGTGGTCCGGGGCAACAGCGGCGCCACCGACGCCAACATCCTGCGCGGGCGCGGCATCCCCACCGTCCGGGTCGGCATGCCCAAGGTCACCGAGGCGCCCTTCGACATCGACTTCGCGGCCGGGATGAACACCGTGTCCGTGCGGGCGATGGAGAAACTGACCCGCCATCTGGTCCGGACGGCCGTCGACACCGTCACCCGCACCCGCGCCGAGGTGGAAGGAACACCGGCATGACCGAGATCGTCCTGGGTGTCGGTGCCTCGCACAGCACCCTCATGAACACCCACTGGGAGCAGACCCTCCACAAGGACCGCGCCGAACGCTTCCGCGACGCGCTCGCGGCGGCGCGCGACGAACTCGCCGCGGCCCGGCCCGACACGGTGATCCTGGTCGGCTCCAACCACTTCCGCGGCTTCTGGCTGGACCTGATCCCCGCCTTCACCCTCGGCGTGGGGGAATGCGTCGCGAGCGGCGAGTCGGGCACCCCGAAGGGGCCGCAGCCGGTGGACGTCCCGCTCGCCCGGCACCTCGCGAGCTCCCTGGTGGAGGGCGGCCGCTTCGACGTGGCCTTCTCCGCCCGGCTCCAGATCGACCACGGCCAGTCGCACGCCATCCAGTACCTGCTGGCCGGCCTGGACGTGGAGATCGTCCCCCTCGTCGTGAACGTCTTCGCGCCGCCGCTGCCGACCCTGGGCCGCTGCGAGGAACTGGGCCGGGCGATCCGGGAGGCCGTGCTCGCCCTCCCCGGCGACCGGCGCGTCGCCGTCATCGGCTCCGGCGGTCTCTCGCACCGCCTGCCCTGGCCGGACTGGCGCGAGCCGCACGGCGACGACGAGGAGTTCATGGCCCGCGCCTGGCTCGACGGCCGCAACAACTGGCAGGACTACGACGCCCGCCGCCGCGAGATCATCCGGGCCGCCGAGGCCGCCATCAACCCCGAGTTCGACGAGGAGTTCCTGACCCTCCTGGAGAAGGGCGAGGCCCACCGCGTCACCGGCCTCAGCACCGAGGAACTGGAGAAGACGGCCGGCAACGGGGCGCAGGAGGTGCGCACCTGGCTGCTCATGGCGGCGCTCCTCGACCACGCACCCGCACACCGACTGGCGTACGAGCCGCTGCCCGAGTGGCTCACCGGCATGGCCGTCGCCGTTCTCGACCCCGCACGCAACGACAGCAAGAGGCACCCATGAGCATCTGGACCGAACTGTCCGGCATCGACTACCGCCACGCCTACGTCGAGGCCGGCGGCTTCACCACCCGAGCCCTGCAGGCGGGCCCCGAGGACGGCGAACACGTCGTGTTCCTGCACGGCACGACCGGCCACCTGGAGGCGTTCATCCGCAACGTCCCGGCGCACGCCGAGCGTTACCGCGTCCACGCCGTCGACATGCTCGGCCACGGCTACACCGCGAAGCCCGACCGCCCCGGTGAGATCCCCGCCTACGTCGAGCACCTGATCGCCTACCTCGACGCCGTGGGCGCCGAGCGCGCCCACCTGGTCGGCGAGTCGCTGGGCGGCTGGGTCTCGGCGTGGGCGGCGAGCGAACACCCGGACCGCGTCGCCTCCCTCCAACTGCTGTGCATGGGCGGCACGAAGATCAACCCGGCGGTGATGGAACGGCTGAAGACCTCCACCCGGGCCGCCGCGCTCGAGGACGACATCTCCCTCACCCGGGAGCGGCTGCGCCTGCTGTGGGCCGAGTGGGACGAGGACCTCGGCGAGGAACTCACCCGGGTCCGCTACGAGATCTACCACCACCCGGACTTCCAGCGGAACCTGCACAACCTGCTGGCCCTGCAGGAGGTCGAGGCCCGGACACGCAACCTGCTGCGGCCGGACCGCATGGCCCGGATCAAGGCGCCGACCCTGGTGGTCTGGGGCAACAAGAACCCCTTCGGGGAAGTGCCGGAGGCGGAGGAGATCACCGCCGCGATCCCGGGGGCCCGCCTGGAGATCTTCAACGAGTGCGGACACTGGCCGCAGCACGAGAGGGCTGACCTGTACAACCCGCTCAGCCTGGCCTTCCTGGGCGGGGTTTCCTGAATCCGTAACCCATGGTTCCGTGTAGGGACCATATCCAGCCACCGATTGCGTTGCGAGGCAGCCAACGGATCGACCGGAGGTCCTTCCATGACCGTCACCGTCGTCCCCCGAGGGTCCGCGATCCCCCGTGGGTCCGTCATCCCCCGAGAAGAAGCCCCCGGTCCCGACTCGATGAACTCGGTCCTGGGCAAGGTCCGACCCATCCTGGAGGCGTTCACCGCCGAGGACGCCTCCCTCTCCCTCGCCGAGCTGGTGCGCCGCACCGGCGTGGCCAAGGCGACCGTGCACCGCCTCGCCCAGGAACTCGTCGTCTGGGGCCTCCTGGAGCGCGACGGCTGCGACTACCGGCTCGGGCTGCGCCTGTTCGAGATCGGCCAGCGCGTCCACCGCCAGCGCATCCTGCGCGAGGTGGCCCAGCCGTACATGGAGGACCTGCTGCTGGCCACACAGGAAACGATCCACTTCGCCATCCATGACAGCCTCGACGTCGTGTACCTGGAGAAGATCTTTCCCCATCGTGGCCTCAGCGAGGAGTCCCGGGTGGCCGGCCGGCTGCCGCTGTACTGCACCGCCACCGGCAAGGCGATCCTCGCCTTCTCCCCGGGCAAGCTGTTCGCGGACGTGATCAGGAGCGGGCTCAAGCCCATGACCCGGCACACGGTCACCTCACCGGGGCGGCTGCGCGCCCAGCTGGAGCGGATCAGGGAGGAGGGCGTCGCCGTCGAGGCCGAGGAGATCCGCCTCGGCTACACCAGCATGGCCGTGCCCGTCTTCGGCAGCCAGGGCAGCCTCGTGGGCGCCCTGTCCATCACGGCGCCCACCTACCGCATGGACCCCTCCGGGCACGCCGTCGCCCTGCGTGCCGCGGCCCTCGGCATCAGCCGGTCGCTGCGGTGAGCGCGACGCTCGACGAGGTGCTGGCCAGGGCCCGCAAACTGATCGACGACTGGGAGAGCGAGGACTGCGGCGTCCTGGCGGTCAAGGACTTCTGCCGGTACGCAGCCGCCCTGAACGACGTCGACTACCTGCGCCGGGCCCGCGCGCGGGAGGCGGCCGGCGAGCCCGTCGCCGCCCCCGCGCTGTTCCTGGCGGGCACGCTGAGCTGGCAGGACGGTCCGGCCGAGCAGGAGCTGCGCCCGGACGGGCTGGCCACCCGGGAGTCGCCGTGCACCCAGGGGCTGCCGGTACGGCAGGTGCACGGCGGCCAGTCGGTACGGCTCGGGCGCGCGCCGGTCGCGGGCGACCGGGTGACCGCCCATCGGGCGCTGACCTCGGCGGACCTGCGGCAGGGCCGCTCGGGGGACTTCGTCCTGCTGGGCGTCCGCACCCGCTTCACGGCACAGGCCGACGACGAGAACGAGGACGAGGACGAGCTGATGGTCATGGACGAGACGATCGTGGTACTGGACGGCGGGACCGCCGGATGACCGCGCCCTCCGCCGGACAGATCTGCCCGCCCCGCCGCTACACCCACAGCGAGGTGCAGCTGTTCCGCTTCAGTGCCGTGTCCTGGAACGCCCACCGCATCCACTACGACGCCGGGTTCGCCGCCTCCGAAGGCCATCCCGGCGTCGTCGTACAGTCCACCCTGCACGGCGAGACGCTGACCCGGTACGCCCTGGAATGGGCCGGGGACGGCGCGAGTCTGGAGTCGGTGGACTGGCGCAACCGGGCGATCGCCGTGGCCGGTGAACCGCTCACCTGGACCGCGACGGTCCGGACGGCGGAGCCCTGTGACGGGGGAGTGCGGGTCACGCTCGACGTCTCGGTGCTCAAGGACGACGGCGCCCCCTGCGTCACAGGGCACGTCCGGCTCAGCCGACGTGCTGCCCGTACCAGCCCTTGAGCAGGACGGTGTCCAGGTCGGGCGACTTCTTGATGAGCTTCTGCGCGAGCAGGAAGTCGACGATCTTCTGCGACGAGGTCACATCGCTGTCGTCGATCCCGCGGGTCGCGAAGGTGATCTCGGGCAGGACCTGCCGCGTCTGCGCGACCGGCAGCTTTGCCTGCTTCTCGGACGCCTTCGCCGCTGCGGCGGGGTCCTCGGTGACGAGTCTGTCCGCCTCCGCGACGGCCTTGAACACCTTCCCGGCGACGGCTTCGTTGTCCTTCAGCCACTTCTGGTCGGTCAGCAGCCACTGCGCGTAGCCGACCCCGAAGTCACCGATCCGGCCGGCGATGTGGCCTCCTCCCGCGACCCCCTTGGACACCCAGGGGTCGAACAGGATGTACCCGTCGATGGAGCCCCGCTCCAGCATGCCCGGCATCTCCGGAGGCGAACTCTGAAGGATCTTCACGGACTTCGGGTCGATCCCGTTGTGCCGCAGGTACTCGTGCGTCGCGTACAGCCCGAGCCCGCCGATCGACGCCATGGTGCGGATCTTCTTCGGCGAGGTGACGCCCTTGCGCAGCACCACCTTGAGGTAGCTGTCGGAGGACTGGAAGACGCCGAGCGCGCGCAGATCCGGATTGGTCACCATCAGCGGCAACGCGGTCGAGTCGGCGTTGGCGGAGATCTGCGCGGTGCCCGCGCTCACCGCCTGGGCCGCCGCGGGCCCGCCCTCGGTCTGCACCAGCTCGACGTTGACACCCGCCTTCTCGAACAGCCCGCGCTCCTCGGCCAGATAGAACGGGGCGTACGAGGCGTCGACCCCGAGGGCGACCCGTACGGTCGGCTTCCCCGCCGACGACACGCCCGTCGAGTCGGTACTGCCCGCCGTACAGGCCGCGGTGAGGGCCAGCGCCGCGCAGGCGGCGGTCAAGGCGGCTCTCCTGCCGATCGTCTTCCTGTTGGTGTGCATGGTGCCCTCCCGAGCGCCGGAACAACCTGGGATCCAGACGTTCCCAGTGCTCGGCCCGGTGCCTAAGCGAAGCGTCCTGCTCACCGGACCGAACCCATTTGTCGGAACTCGCGCCGTCCCTACTCTCGCGGTTCATGAGCGTTCTTTCCGACGTGCCGACGAGCACGGAACACGACTCGCGCTCGATCGAGACGGACATCCTGATCATCGGCGCCGGCCCCGCAGGCCTCTACGGCGCCTACTACGCGGGTTTCCGCGGACTGCGCGTCGCGGTCATGGACGTCCTGCCCCAGTGTGGGGGCCAGATCAGCGCGATGTACCCCGAGAAGCCCATCTTCGACATCGCCGGGTTCCCCGCGGTGCGCGGCCGCGACCTGGTGGCGAACCTGGTCGCGCAGGCGGAGCCGTACGGCCCCCGCTACCTCCTCGGCCACCGGGCCGCCGAACTGTCCCACGACCCCGACGGCCGCCCGGTCGTCCGCAGCGACCAGGGCGCCGTGGTGCGGGCCGGCGCGGTCGTCATCACCGGCGGGGTGGGGACGTTCACGCCCCGGCCGCTCCCGGCGGGGGAGGACTACCTCGGCCGCGGGCAGGTGTACTTCGTCCCCGACACCGCCGCCCACGTCGACCACGACGTCCTGGTCGTCGGCGGCGGCGACAGCGCCTTCGACTGGGCCGCGCTGCTCGCCCCGGTCGCCCGCTCCGTGCGGCTGGTCCACCGCACCGCCCGCTTCCGCGCCCACCGGGCGAGCGTCGAACGGGTCCGCGCCCTCGGCATCGAGATCATCACCGACTCCGAGGTGAGCGCCCTGCACGGCGACACCCACCTGGAACAGGCCGAGGTCCGCCACCGCACCACCAAGGCCACCCGGCTGCTCCCGGCCCGGACCGTCGTCGCCGCCCTCGGCTTCATCGCCGACCTCGGGCCCCTCCAGCACTGGGGCCTGAACCTCAACGCCCGGCGGATCGCCGTGGACACCCGGATGGCCACCAACCAGCCCCGCGTCTTCGCCGCCGGCGACATCACCGACTACCCGGGCAAGGTGCGCCTGATCTCCGTGGGCTTCGGCGAGGTCGCCACCGCGGTGAACAACGCGGCCACCGTCATC
This sequence comes from Streptomyces sp. NPDC002588, assembly GCF_040295925.1. Lineage (NCBI taxonomy): Bacteria > Bacillati > Actinomycetota > Actinomycetes > Kitasatosporales > Streptomycetaceae > Streptomyces > Streptomyces sp. NPDC002588. Next base: position 59,072 of record NZ_JBEOWF010000037.1, on the reverse strand, counting down.
GACCCGGATGCGGCCCTCTTCCCAGGGCACTCCACCGAGAAGGAGAACTGACATGGCCTACGTGATCGGCTCGGCCTGCGTCGACATCATGGACCGTTCCTGCGTCGAGGAATGCCCGGTCGACTGCATCTACGAGGGCGAGCGCAAGCTCTACATCAACCCCACCGAGTGCATCGACTGCGGCGCCTGTGAGACCGCCTGCCCCGAACAGGCCATCGCCGTCGACCGCCTCGCCGACCCCGCGTTCCGCGCCGACAACCGCCGATTCTTCGAGGAGACCCTGCCGGGCCGTACGGCCCCCCTGGGCACCCCGGGCGGGGCGAGCGGCCTCGGCCCGGTGGGCGTCGACACGCCGCTGGTCGACGCCCAGTGACCGAACTGCGCGTCGGTGTCCGCGTCCCGCCCTGCGACCGGGCCGACCGGATCGTCGAGACCGTGCGCCGGGCGGAACAGCTCGGCTTCGACGAGGTCTGGTTCCCCGACTCGCAGCTGCTGTGGCGGGACGTGTTCACCACCCTGACCGCCGCCGCCCTCGGCACCGGACAAATCGGCCTCGGCACCGCCGTCACCAACCTGGCCACCCGGCACCCCGCCGTCGTCGCCTCGGCCGCCCGCAGCGTCGCCGAACTGGCCCCCGGCCGCTTCACCCTGGGCCTCGGGGTGGGCAACAGCTCCGTCGGCCCGATCGGGCTGCGCCAGACCACCTCGGCGGCGATGCGCGAGGGGATCGCCATGCTGCGTGCCCTGCTCGCGGGCGAGGAGTGGGAGTTCGAGGGAAAGGTGTGCTCGCGCCTGCGAGACCCGCAGCCCGCGATCCCTCTGCACCTGGCCGCGAGCGGGCCGAAGAACCTCCGGCTGGCCGGGGAGATCGCCGACGGCGTCATCCTGCTCAGCGGGGTCTCACCGGCGACCCTCGCCCAGGCCGCCGCCCGGGTACGGGAGGGAGCCGCCGGACGGGAGGAGCAACCGCCGCTCACCGTCTCCGCGTTCTGCGCGGTCACCGACGACGTCGAGGCCGAGGCCCGGCGGATCAAGCCGGTGTGCGCCTCGATCGCGCAGAACGGCGGGGCACCCTTTCTCGCCCTCGCCGGGATCGACGTCCAGGTCCCCGACAAGATCGACGGGGTCTACCCGGACCTCGTCCACGCGGAGGACTGGAAGGCGGCCGTCGACGTCTGCTCGGCATGGATCAGCGACGAGGCGGCCCTCCGGTTCGCCCGGGAGTTCTGCCTGTTCGGCACCGCCGACGAGATCGCCGAACGACTCCGCGCCCTGCACACCGCCGGTGTCACGGGGGTGTTCCTGCAGCACGTCGGCTCCTACGACCCGCCCACCGAGCTCATCGAGGCCGTCGGCACCACGGTGCTGCCCCGACTGAAAGCGAACGACCGATGATTCTGCACAAGGGCTATGTGCCCAGTGAGTTCGGCCAGTTGCACTACGCCGAGTGCGGGACCGGAGAGCCCGTCCTGATGCTCCACCAGACCCCGCGCTCCTGGACCGAGTACCTCGACGTGCTGCCCCTCGTGGGAGCCCGGCACCGGGCGATCGCCATGGACACCCTGGGCTTCGGCGCCTCCGCCAAACCGGACGGCCCCCACTCGATCGAACGTTTCGCCGACGCCGCCGAAGCCCTGGCCGACGGACTCGGACTGGACCGCTTCCACCTCGTGGGACACCACACCGGCGGCGTGATCGCGGTGGAACTCGCCGCCCGGCTCAAGGACCGCGTCGCGAGCCTCCTCCTGTCCGCCACCCCCTTCGTCGACGAGGAGAAGCGGCGCACGGCGGGCGAACGCAAGCCCGTCGACCACGTCGACCCCCAGCCGGACGGCTCCCATCTCCTCGACCTGTGGAACCGGCGCCGCGGCTTCTACGAGAAGGGCCAGGAGGCGGCGCTCCACCGCTACGTGGTCGACGCGCTCACCGTCCTGGACCGGGTGGAAGACGGCCATCTGGCGGTGCGGCGGTACGAGATGGACCGCCGCCTGCCGCACGTCACCGCCCGCACCCTCGCGGTCTGCGCCCCGGGCGACCACTACTCCCTGCCGGCGCTGGAGAGGTTCGCCACGGCGACCGGCTGCGAGACCCGGGTCCTGTCCGGCGGCCACGTGCCCCTCCCCGAGCAGTTGCCCGGGGAGTTCGCCGAGGTCGTGGTGGAATGGGCGGGTTCCGCGTAACAGGCTCACCCGAGTCCGATGTGCGCCCCGGGCCCGAGCGGCAGATCGAAGCCGTGGAAGATCCCCAGGATCACCAGCCACACCGCCAGGAACGGCACGACGAAGATGGCGAGCCGGGAGATCAGGGTGCCGAGCCTGGCCTCCGGCTCGTACTCGCGGACCATCGCCAGGATGAGGAACAGATAGGGGTTCATCGGGGTGATGGCGCCGGTCGCGGAGTCGCCGATCCGGAAGGCGGCCTGGCTGAGCGCGGGGCTCATGCCCATCAGCATGAACGCCGGGATGAAGACGGGACCGACCAGGGACCACAGGGCCGACCCGGAGACGATGAACAGGTTGAGGCAGGAGGTCAGCAGGACGAAGGCGAGGATCGCCCAGAAGCCGGTCACCCCGAGGGAGCCGAACAGGGCGGCGGCCTTCACCGCCAGCAGGATGCCCACGCCGGACCAGGTGAACAGCGCGATGACCTGGGCCGCGACGAACATCATCACGATGTAGCCGGACATGCTCTTCACCGAGTCGGTCACCGCGGTGACCGCGTCCTCGGTGCTGGTGAGCGTCCGGGCCGTGATGCCGTACGTCAGACCGGCGAGCAGGAACGCGCCGAAGAGCACCGGGACGACACCGGTCAGCACCGGCGAGGGCACGAAGGCGCCGCCCTCGCCGCGCAACGGGGCGCCCTCCGGGAGCCAGAGCGCGAGCACCCCGCCCACGTACACGAGGACGACCAGCGCGGTGGCCAGCAGACCGCGACGCTGCGCCGGCGTGAGGACGATCCGCTCGGCCGCCGCCTCGCCCGCGGCGGCCTCGTACGGTCCGAGCCGCGGCTCCAGCACGCGGCTGATGAGGAAGCCGCCGAGCAGGGCGAGCACGATGCTGCTCGCCGCGGTGAAGTAGTAGTTGATGAGCAGATGGATGTGCAGGTCCTGGGCGGCCGGCAGCACGGACGCCGCCTGCTGGGTGATGCCGACGTACAGGGCGTCCAGCGAACCGATGGTGAAGCCGGCGGCGTAACCCGCGGTGACACAGGCGAAGCCGCCGATGAGACCGGCGACGGGATGCCGTCCGGCGCTCTTGAAGACCAGGGCGGCCAGCGGCGGGAGCACGATCGCGCCCACGTCGCTCATCATGTGCGCCTGGCTCGCGATGAGCGCCACCGCGTACGGCAGCACGGCCCGAGGCACCCGGGCGAGCGTGGCCCGCAGCACGGTCTCCAGCAGGCCGGTCCTGTCCGCGAGTCCGATCACCATGATCAGGACCAGTACGGCGCCGATCGGCGGGAAACCGGCGAAGTTGGGGATCAGGTTCTCCACCAGCCAGCGCAGCCCCTCACCGGAGAACAGCCCGGTGATCGGCTTGGTGTCGTGGGTGCCGGGGACGGTGACGGACACCCCGCCGAGCGCGAGACCCGTCGAGACCAGACCGAGGAGGAGGAACAGCGCGGCGAACAGGACGATCGGGTTGGGCAGGGCGTTGCCCGCCCGCTCGATGAGTGCCAGCACCCGGTCGATGCCGGTCGGCCGCCGCTTTTCCGGGGACGTGCTGTCCGGGGCGGGGAGGTCGGTGAGCGATGACATCAGAACCGCCCTTCGGCTGTTGGCAGGAGGTGCAGGAGATCCTTGCGTACGACGCCGTCCTGGACGACGCAGACGATGTTCGCCGGGTCGCCCAGGACGCCGATGTCCGCGAGCGGATCGCCGTCGCAGATCACCAGGTCCGCGGTGCGGCCGGGAACGAGGGTGCCCAGCCGGTCGGCCACACCGAGGAGTTCGGCGGAGGTGCGGGTGCCGGCCACGATGGCGGCCATCGGGTCCATCCCGAGGTCGACCAGATAGCCGAGCTCCATCAGGTTCACGCCGTGTGGGCCGACGGCCGCGTCGGTGCCCAGCGCGATCCTGGCACCGTACGCGATGGCCCGGGCGATGTTCTCCTTGGTGACGCCGGACCAGCGGGTCTTCTTCTGGTAGTGGTAGTCGGGCATCGTGTCCTTGTTGATGCCGGCGTAGACGGTGGAGAGCGTCGGAACGACGAACACGCCCCGCTCGCCCGCCATGTCGAGAGCGCGCTCGTCCAGCCCGTAGCCGTGCTCGATGCTGGTGACCCCGCCGCGGATCGCGTTGAGGATGCCCGCGTTGCCCTGCGCGTGCGCGGCGACCGGCTTGCCGCCGTGGCGGCGGGCCTCGTCCACGACGGCCCGGATCTCCTCCTCGAGCAGCCCCTCGTCGTCCGGATCGTCGTAGGGGGAGCCCATACCGCCCGTGGCGCAGACCTTCACCAGGTCGGCGCCGTCGCGCAGTACCCGGCGCACCGCGAGCCGGGCCGCGTCGGTCGAGTCGGCGATCTCCGACATCCCGGCGCTCAGATCGGTGCCGTCGGGCAGACGTACGTCGGCGTGGCCGCCGGTGTGGCTGATGATCCGTACGGCCGTGTGCAGCCGGGGACCCACGATCCGGCCGCTCTCCACGGCCGTACGGAACCCGGCCGACAGTCCGCCGAGGTCGCGGGCGGTGGTGATGCCGGCGTCGAGGGTCCGCCGCAGCCGCGCGGCCGTGTCCAGGGTGACCAGGACGGGGTCGAGCTCCGCGCGGCGGCCGGGCGGCGAGCCCTGCGCGTAGGCGAGGTGGACGTGGCAGTCGAAGAAGCCGGGCAGTACGGTGCGGCCACCGGCGTCGACGGCGCGCTCCTCGCCGGCCGGCGGCGCGGTCGCGGCGGGACCGGCGTAGGTGAGGGTGCCCTGGGCATCGATGATGATCACGGCGTCGTCCACGGGGGACGAGCCCGTGCCGTCGATCAGCCGGGCGCGGTGGACCCGGAGCGCGGTCCGGGTGGTGGTGTCCGTCATGGGGCGCGGTCACTCCTGAAGTTGTCGGCAGCAGGAGAAGGGAGTGTGGAATGCGGAAGAAAACCTGGTGTGCCGATGCAGGTTCGCCGTCGGATTCCCCGGACACGCGCAGAGAAGTGCCACCCATGGGCGTGCAGGATTGTGTCGCCGTGGAGCTCGACGAACTCGACCGCGGTGTCGTCAACGCCCTGCAGATCCACCCCAGGGCGCCGTGGACGCTCGTGGGCGAGGTGCTCGGGGTCAACCCGGTCACCGCGGCACGGCGCTGGCACCGCCTCGAGGAGGCGGGACTCGCCTGGGTGACCGCCTATCCACGCCTGTCCAACTCCCGCATCGTGGTGTCCGCAGTGGTCGAGGTGGACACCGAACCGGGTGTCGCCGAGCAGGTCGCGCAGGCCCTCGCGACGGACCCGGCGGTGGCCAACATCAAGCTCACGGCCGGCGGCCGCGATCTGGTGGCCGCCGTACAGGCCCGCAACCTCGACGAACTGGCCCGTCTCACCACCCTGATGTTCCAGCGCACGCCCGGGGTACGGGCCACCCGCACGCATGTGTCGACCGGCGTCCCCACCGAGGGCAGCCGGTGGCGGCTGCGCAGCCTGGACGAGCGCCAGAGCGCCCGCGTCCAGGCTGCGCTGCCTGCTGACTGTCTGCCCGCTCCCGCCGCCGAGGCCCGCTGGGACGAACTCGACACCCGCCTGCTGGAACTGCTGAGCACCGACGGCCGGATGTCGCTCCGCGACCTGTCGGCGGCGACCGGCACCAGCCTCACCACCGTGCGCCGCAGACTGCAGTCCCTGCTCGCCTCCCGTCTGAGCCTGCGCTGCGACCTGGCCCGCCCGCTGTCCGGCTGGCCGCTGTCCGCCGTCTACTTCGCCTCCGTACCCGGCCAGTACGTGGAGGAGACCAGCAGGGTGCTCGCCGGGGTGCGCGAGGTCCGCTCCTGCGCGATCACCGCGGGCCCGTACAACCTGGTGATCGACGTCTGGCTGCGCGACCTGCACGACGTGCACGCCTTTGAGGCGCATCTCTCCCGCAGACTGCCCCGCCTCACCGTCGCCGACCGCTCGGTGGTCCTGCGCACCGTCAAGCACATGGGCCGGCTGCTGGACCACGACGGCCGTTGCGTCGGAGTCGTACCGCTCCACCACCCCCACGCGACCGGGCGTCCCGCGGCGGAGCGGCCGGCTCGGGAATCGGCCCACTGACGGGCCGCTCTCCGCCGAGCTCCCGACATTGTGTTTCCCGGCCACGCGTGCCAGAATCCCGTTTCTGTACTAGAGAACGTAGTTTCCGCTCAGCGAGAAGGAAGCCTCTCCTATGGAAGCAGCGGATCAGTTCCACGTGGGTCTCGTGGTCGACGACGTCGCGGCCGCCGCGGCCGAACTGACGGCCGTGTCCGGCTACGAGTGGTGCGAGGAGATCGGCGCACCGGCGCACGTCGTCCTCCCGGCCGGTGAGACCGTGCTCGACCTCAGGTCCACGTACTCGATGTCCGTGCCCAGGATCGAGCTCGTCCGCAGTGTCCCGGGGACCCTCTGGCAGGCCGCCGACTCCGGTGTCCATCACCTCGGGTACTGGTCCGACGACGTGGGCGCGGACTCCGAAGAACTCGCGCGGCGCGGCCATGTGCGGGAAGCCCTCGGCGTACGGCCCGACGGCACCGCGCACTGGGCCTTCCACCGCGGCCCGACCGGACTGCGCGTCGAACTCGTGACCCGGGCGCTCCGGCCGGTCCTGGAGCGGTACTGGGCCACCGGCAGGAAACCGTCCTGAAGGAGGAGGCGCGCATGACGACCGTGGGCATCGTGACCGGTGCGGGCCGTGGCATGGGATTCGAGTGTGCGCGCCGGCTGACCGGCACGGTCGACCGGCTGCTGCTGGTCGACCGGGACCGGGCGGGGGTGGCCGCCGCCGCTCACGAACTGTCGGCCTCGGGGTGCGCGGCGGTGGTGGAGCCCTTCCCGCTGGACATCACCGATGGCGTCGGACTCGCCGGACTCGCCCGCCGGGCCCGCGAACTCGGCGTGCTGCGCGCCGTCGCGCACGCGGCCGGCATCTCACCCACCATGGCCGACTGGCGCCGCGTCCTCATGGTCGACCTGGTGGGCACGGTGATGCTGGCCGAGGCGCTCCGACCGCTGCTCACCGCGGGGACGGCGATGGTCTGCTTCAGCTCGATGTCGGCGATGCTCGGACCGCAGGAACCGAACCCGGCGGCGGAGGCGGCGCTCGGCGAACCGCTCGACGCGGGCTTCCTCGACCGGCTGCGCGACGCCGTGGGGCCGTCCGTCGAGGACTCGGGGGTCGCCTACTCGTGGGCCAAGCGCGGAGTGCAGCGGTTCGTGCAGCGCGAGGCGGTGCGCGTCGGACCCGTCGGCGCCCGGGTGTGCTCGGTGTCGCCCGGTATCGTCGCCACCCCGCAGGGCCGGCAGGAGGCGGCGAACCAGCCCTCGATGAAGGCGCTCGTGGCGCGGACTCCGCTGGGCCGGGAGGGCCGCCCCGAGGAACTCGCCGCCGTGGTCGCCTTCCTGCTCTCGGACGAGGCGTCCTTCCTCACGGGCGTCGACATCCTGGTCGACGGCGGAGTGGTCGCCGCGCTGCAGGACGGGAGCCGCGTCCGCCCTTAGGGGGCGTCAGCCGAGCGTGCCGGTCGCCGCTCGGAGCCCGTCGAGTTCCCGGCGGGCGAGGTCCGTGATGGTGCGCTGGTCGGCGGGATCGCTCCAGCGGGCGAAGGCGCGGAAGAAAGCGAGGACTCCGAGCTCGGCGGCGAGCGTCGCGGTCGGCTCCGGTACGTCCCGTCCGATGAGCGCTTCCCTCATGGCCGCGGCCATGCCCGCGCGCTTGTGCGCGGCGCGCTCCTGCAACTCGCTGTTGCCGGCGACGACCTCCTGGAGCCGGGCCGCGAACTCGCGGTGGTCGGAGGTGAAGGTGGCCGAGATCGCGTCGAGGGCGGCGGTGACCGCCTCGAGCGGTGTGGCCGAGCCGGGTGCCGCCGCGACGGCCTCGGCGAGCAGCCGGCTGTGCGTGGCCTGACCGGCGAACAGCACCTCCCGCTTGTCGGGGAAGTGCCGGAAGAACGTGGTCTTGGTCAGGCCGGCGCGCTCGGCGATCTCGTTGACCGTGGTGGTGTCGTAGCCCTGTTCCGTGAACAGGTCGAGTGCTGCCCGCACCAGCCGCAGCCGCGCGTTCGGTTCCCATCGCCCCATGGGCCACAGCATAGGTGATGTGACTTGGTACCGTCGCACTGCTACGGTGACGGTACCAAGTCACATCACTTCACCCCTTCCCCGGACGGGGTGTTCCCACAGGAGTTCCTCATGCGTGTCTTCGTCACCGGCGCCGGCGGTCACATAGGTTCGGCCGTCGTCCCCGAACTGATCCGGGCCGGACACCAGGTCGTGGGCCTCGCCCGGTCCGAGGCGTCGGCCGCCGCGGTCAAGGCCCTGGGCGCCGAGGTGCGCCATGGCGACCTCGGCGACCTGGACGGTCTGCGCGAGGCCGTGGCCGACGTCGACGGCGTCGTCCATCTCGCGTTCGACCACGACGCCGTGTTCGCGGGAGACCTCGCCGGCGCGGCGGCCGCCGACCTGGCCGTGGTGCGGGTGTTCGGCGACGCGCTGGCCGGCACGGGCAAGACCCTCATCGGGATCGGCGCGCAGCGCACCGAGGGCGGCGAGGAGGCCCCGCCCAGCCCCAACCCCCGGTCCGCCGTCGGGCGCGCGATCGCCGGGTTCGCCGAACGCGGCGTCCGGTCCCTGCTCGTCGCGATCCCGCCGGTCGTGCACAGTCCGCGGGACAGGGGCGGCTTCATCCCGACCCTGATCCGGATCGCCCGGGGCGCGGGCGTGTCCGGTTACGTCGGCGAGGGCGCCAACCGCTGGCCCGCCGTGCACGCCCTGGACGTCGGCCGTCTCTACCGGCTGGCGCTGGAGAAGGCGCCGGCCGGGGCGCAGTTGTACGCGACGGCCGAAGACGGCGTCACGGTGCGCGAGATCGCCGAGGCCATCGGCCGCCATCTGGGTGTCCCGGCCGTGAGCATCCCGGCCGAGCGGGCCGCGGACCACTTCAAGGCGTTCGCCCCGTTCATGTCGCTCGACGCCCGGTGGACCAGTGCGCGCACCCGGCAACTGCTGGACTGGGAGCCGGTCCACCCTGAGCTCGTCGCCGACCTCGACGAGGGGCACTACTTCGCCGGGGGATGACCTCCGCTCCTTGGGGTGAGGGCGGTCGGGGCGGGGGCGGGGGAGCCGCCCGCCGGGGCCGAGCGGGGTGCGGACCGGCCCGACGAGGGTCACATTCTCTTGCTGGAGTACTTGCCTCGCGTAAATAGAGAATGTAGTTTCCGCCTCGCGAGGCGGTCGATTTCCACTCAGGTCGAGGAGACCTTGTGCTCGCCCCCCGGGACGAGCGGTGCGGTCACCGTGCCCCGCAGTCCCAACCTCCCTCGGACGACGACGTCCGAGCTCCCCGAGGAGGCACGTTGCGCAGACTGCTCATCGGCACGGTCACCGCGGTCGCGGTGCTGCTGGCCGGCTGCTCCACCAGGTCCGGCGACGACACCGCGGACGGAACGAGCGCGACCCCCGCCGCGGGCGCGTCGTCCCCGGCCCAGGCCGACTTCGGCACCCTGAAGAACGTGTGCGGACCCGGCACCGCCGGGTCCTCGACCGTCCAGGGCGTCACCGCCAAGGACATCCAGGTCGGCGTCCTGTCCGACGTCGGCTTCACCAAGAACAGCGAATTCCCGGACGCCGCCAAGGTGTTCACCTCCTGGTGCAACGCCGCCGGCGGCGTCAACGGCCGCAAGATCACTCCCGTCACCCATGACACCGCGCTCACCCAGGTCCGCCAGGGCGTCCTGGCGGCCTGCAAGTCCGACTTCGCGCTCGTCGGCGGCGGCGCGGCACTGGACGGCCTGGGCGTGGCGGACCGCCTGAAGTGTCTGCTGCCCGACTTCCCCGCCCAGTCCACCCAGGCCGTCGGCTCCGACCTCCAGGCCCTGGCCACGGGCTCGGCCGTCGGCTACTTCCCCTACGCCGGCTACTACACATGGCTACTGAAGGACAAATACCCCGACTCGGCGCAGAAGGTCGGGATCATCGCCGGCGACAGCCCGGTCAGCAAGGTGCTCTCCGCCCAGTACAAGGAGGCCGTCGTGGGCCTCGGCGGAAAGGTCTCCTACACCGACCTCTACCCGGCGACCGGCGTCGCCGACTGGACGCCGTACGCCCAGACGATCAAGAGCAAGGGCGTCAAGGGACTCATGTTCCTGGGCGACTTCGCGAGCCTCGCCAAACTGGAGCAGGCCCTCACCAACATCGGCTACACCCCCGACTGGATCGACGCCAACAGCAACGCCTACGGCCCCGCCTTCCTCCAGCTCGCCGGGCCGGCCCTGGCCGAGCAGCACAACTACGCCGAACTGTCCGCCACCGCACCGCTGGAGAGCGCCGCCGACAACCCGGCCACCCAGCAGGTCATCGACCTGTTCAAGAAGTACGCGCCCGGAAAGCAGGTCACCTACCCGGTGCTGCGCGCCTTCTCCGCCTGGCTGCTGTTCGCCACGTCGGCCCGCGACTGCGCCACGCTCACCCGCAAGTGCGTCTACGACAACGCCGTCAAGCAGACCGCCTGGACGGGCGGCGGGCTGCAGGCACCGGCCGACCTGAGCAGGAAGGACGTCCCGCCGAAGTGCTACTCCATCGTCACGGCGACGGCGAAGGGCTGGCAGGCGGCAGACTTCAAGCCGACCGACGGTCCCTACCGCTGTGACGCCCCCGCCTACAAGTACAAGGGCGACTACGGCAAGCCGGCCACCCTCGCGGACGTCGGCAAGTCACCGGCCGACCTCACCTGAGTCTCCCGGCCGACGGCCCGCACGGCACTCCTGGACGTTCAACCTCTTCCGCACACACGGACGCCTTCACCGAATGGACACATCAGGAACATGTCGTGATCACATTCGGTATGCTCCAGGCGCTCCGATCGTACGATTGAGGGGGGAATCCTCGTGCACACCCGTATACGCCACGTCCTGTCCGCGGCCGCCGCGGCAGGCGTGCTCGCGGTGCTGGCCGCCGGCCCGGCCCAGGCAACCGAGTACTCGTCCGCGCTGAAGGTCAAGGGCGTTCAGTACGACGCCCCGGGCCGGGACTCCAACCGGTGCTCCGGCGGCAACACCAAGGACGAGTACCTGACGATCAAGAACTACTCGCGCACCGCGACCGTGAACCTCAAGGGCTATGTCGTCAAGGACGCGGCGGGCAACAAGTTCACCTTCACCGCCGGCCACAAGCTCGAGCCCGGCGACTACGTCAAGCTGCGCGGCGGCCGGGGCACCGACTCCGACGCCGGCAACGTCGTCTACCGCCAGAACTGCAACTTCATCTGGAACAACGACAAGGACACCATCTACCTGATCAAGCCGACCGGAGCCCGCGCCGACGTGCACTCCTACACCAAGCGCGCCAACGACGCCGACGGCAACGGATACATCAACTACCACGGCTGACCTGCCGGTCGCGTCTCTTCCGATGGATCTCCGTGGGAGAGGGAGCGGCGCCCGGTGTCCGCCCGCGGCGGCTGCTGCTGTCAGTCGGTCACGCGCAGCAGCAGCTTCCCCGTCGACGTGCGCCCGCCCATCAGGCGATGGGCGTCGGCCGCCTCCGCCAAGGGGAACTCCGCGGTGACCGGAAGGCGCACGGTGCCGTCGGAGACCGTACGGAAGGCGCGCTCGGCGAGGGCGCGCAGTGCGTCGGGCGCGGACCGGGCGAGGGTCAGGATGGAGAAGCCGCCCACCGAACGGCCCCGCGCGTACAGTTCGGGCTGCCCGACGTGCCACGGCTCGGCCCCGCTCGCGTTGCCGAAGGACACCAGGCGTCCGAAGACGGCCAGCGCGGCGAGGCCGCGGCGCAGGGTGTCGCCGCCCACCGGGTCGAGCACCAGGTCGACTCCCTTGCCGTCGGTGGCGCGGCGGACCTCGTCGGCGAAGGCGTCGCCGGTGAACACCTCGTCGTAGCCGTGCTTGAGCGCGTGCTCGGCCTTGGCCGGCGAGGACACCACGCCGTACACCGCGCCGGCGCCCGCGGCACGGGCCAGTTGCCCGGCCACCGTGCCGATGCCGCCCGCCGCGCCCTGCACCAGCACGGTCTCCCCGGCCCGCAGCCGCCCGACCTCGTGGAGCAGGGCGTGCGCGGTCGGCACCACGGTGGGCAGGGTGGCCGCGGTGCGCAGGTCCAGTCCCTCGGGAAGCGGGAAGACGGTGACCGCGTCGGCGACGACCACCTCCGCGTAGGCCCCGCCGCCGACGAGCGCGGCGACCTCCTGCCCCGGGCGCAGCCCCTGGACGCCGTCGCCGACGGCCCGGATCCGGCCGGAGACCTCCAGACCCGGGCGGAACGGCAGCGACTGGACCCGGTAGCCCTCGGCACGCGCCTTGAGGTCGGCGAAGTTCACGCCGACGTAGGCGGCGTCGACGCTGACCTGGCCCGGCCCGGGCTCGGGGATCTCGGCCCGGACGACCCGCAGCACCTCGGGGCCGCCGTACTCCTGGAACTCCACTGCACGCATGACGGATCACCGCACCCTTCGATGAGTGTTCAACGGAAATCGAACACCGGGAGTGTAAGATATCCGTCGAACACTCGACAACCTGCCGGGACGCTCCACAAGCCGTTCCGCCGGGAAACGCGTGACGACGGGAGGGGCATGTCGAAGGAGGTTGCGGGCGGTGGTCACCGCGCGGCGCCGGTGCACACGGATCCCAAGGAGGTGTCCGTGCTCACAGCGCTGTCCGCGGTCTCCGACCCCGTGCGCATCAAGCTGATCCGCGAGCTGGCGGGCTCCGCCGACTGGACGCGCAGCTGCGGCAGCTTCGACGTGCCCGTCGGCAAGGCCGCGCTCAGCCACCACTTCTCGGTCCTGCGCGGCGCCGGCCTGGTGGAACAGCGCGACGAGGGCCCGAAGCGGGTCAACCGCCTGCGCCGCGAGGAGTTCGAGGAGCGCTTTCCCGGGCTGCTCGCGCTGCTTCTGCGAGACGACGGCGTCGGCGACCCCGGCTGATCGGCAGGCCCGGCACACGGGAGCCTGCCGTCGGCATGACGGTGCGTGACGCGCCGGCTCGGCCGGCAACCGGACAACCGGTGAGGCCGTTCACCCCTCGGCCTCGCCCGTCCGACGCCGTTCACCGCTCCTCGCGCCCACCGCCGTGTGGACGAGCCAGCCCGCTGCCGCACCGACCGTGTACCAGAACAGGTCGGGTGGATTGAAGGTGGAACCGAGCACGAGGCGGATGACGGCGCTGCGCCCGGACAGCTCCGCAGTCACCTCGCTGAGCTGCAGGAACTCGACCCCCCAACTGACGGCCAGTGCGCTTCCGGCGGCCGTCAGGGGTTTTACGCCTGGCGCCACCAGAACGACGAGGGCGAGAAGCAGGACGGTGTACAGCGCGTCTCCGCCGTACTTGGCCAGGCTTCCCGAGGCCACCGCCCGAAGGCCCAGCCCCGCGCCGACGGTCACCACCGCGGCCCCGGCAGCCGCCAGACGGATCCGTGCCGGTTCGACGGCGCGGTCATTGGTTCCGGGAAAGGGGATGAGGGGCACAGGGGCATACTGCCGGACGTCCGGTGCTCTTTCTTCCCTTACGCAGTACGAGTGAAAGAGCCGAGTGTTCGGTTCGGGGCGGGTGGCGAGTCTTCTACGGTCTCTGAGTGGATCCGGGGGCTGCGGGAAAGGCCCTGCGGGCGGGGGACCGAGGGAAAGGCGCACCTGATGGCGGGGTTGGGGAAGTCGCCGGACGCGCGCGGGGTCCGGGCCGGCCGCTGCCATCGGACCGGTGCGTGGGCGTGGGCGTGGGGCGCGGCGGCCGTGGCCTATCTCGTGGGAACGGCTCTGACTCTCGGCGGGCCGTGGTTGGCCGGGAGCACGGTGGCGCGGATGGTGGCTTTCGGGCCGTCCACCGGTTGCTGGGGGTTGGCGGCCTCCCTGGTGCTCCGTGCGTGGGGGGCGAGTGGACGAGTGCGGACGCGGCTGCTGCTGTTGGGGGGTTCGGCGGTGGCCGGGGGTGTGTACCGGGGGGCGGTCAACGTGCTGTCGGCTCGCCCTCCGGGTTCGGGACGGGACGGGCGATCGCTGCTCGGTTCGGTGCTGGTCACCGGAGTGACGCTGGCGGTCGGCCTGGGACTGGCCGGTCTGGTGGTCGCGGCCGATGCCGGCAAGGGCCGGCACGTGTTGCTGCGGCGCGTGCTCGACGGGGTCGTCACAGCGGGGGCCGTGCTCATGGCGGGATGGGTACTGCTGCGGGGGGCCGGTGACGGCTGGCGGCTGGGGACGGGGATGATCGGTGTCCTGTGGACCGCGGAGGTCGTGTTCCTCAGTTTTCTGTTCGCCCTGCGCCGTCTCGTGCGGAGCGACCGGAGAGTCACCCTGTGGGTGGGGATCGTCGGGCTGTCCCTCATGCTGATCGGCGACACCCTGCGACTGTGGACGGTCGGCGCGCACAGCCCCGAGGTGATGTCCTGTCGGCTGGTCGACACCTGCACCACCGCGGGCCTGCTGGTGGTCGCCGTCAGCCCCTGGGTGCCCGGCGGGGCGAGCGTCCTGGGCACTGCTCAACCGACGTTGCGATGGGGGATGGAGGGTGCGGCGGCGTTCATTCCCCTGACGGTCTGCACGGTCACGGCGCTGGGATATGTGTTGACTCCTCCTGATCGTGACCCGGTGCCGCTGCTGGTCGGGGGAATGGCGCTGCTGAGCCTCTGGGCACGCCAGACGTTCCTGCCGAGCGAGAACCCCGGAAACGACGACTGATTTCTCGTGCGGCTGTTCGCCGGGTATGACAGGCGCGCCGGTCATGAGCGACGAGGACGACGGCTGACCGAGGACGGGGCCGCCGTCCGGCTCCTGCGCCGGAGCTCAGGAGTCGTAGGTGTAGAAGCCTCGGCCGTTCTTCCGCCCGAGGTGGCCCGCGGCGACCATGCGGCGCAGAAGTGCGGGCGGGGCGTACAGCGGTTCCTTGAACTCCTCGTACATGGACTCGGCGACGGCCTGGGCGGTGTCGAGGCCGATGAGGTCGAGCAGGCGCAGCGGGCCCATGGGGTGGGCGCAGCCGAGTTCCATACCGCGGTCGATGTCGTCGGGCCGCGCGGAGCCCGACTCCACCATGCGGACCGCGCTGAGCAGATAGGGGACGAGGAGCGCGTTGACGACGAAGCCGGAGCGGTCGGCCGCCTGGACGGCCTCTTTGTCCAGCTGTCCCGCGAAGTCGCGGGTGCGCCGCACGGTCTCCTCGCTGGTGGTGAGGGCGGGGATGACCTCGACCAGTCGCTGCACGGGCACGGGGTTGAAGAAGTGCATGCCGATGACCTGCCCGGGCCGCCCGGTGGCGACGGCGAGGTCGACGATGGGGATCGAGGACGTGTTGGTGGCCAGGACCGCCGAGGGATCCTCGACCGCCTTGTCCAGGGCGCGCAGGACGTCGGTCTTGATGTCGCGGTTCTCGGCGACCGCCTCGACGACGAACTGGCGGTCGGCCAGATCGGCGAGGTCGTGGGTGTAGGAGAGCCGTGCGAGGGTCTGCTCGCGCTGCTCCTCGCTGACTTTGCCGCGTCGTACGCCCCGGTCGAGGGAGGCGGTGATACGGCGGCGGCCTGCCTCGACCGCGTCGGGCGTGGCCTCGGCGACGCGGACGTCGATGCCGTTGCGGGCGGCGACTTCGGCGATGCCGGAGCCCATGAGGCCGCAGCCGACGACGCCGAGGCGGGTGACGGGATCCATGTGGGGTCCTCTCCATTGGGTCGGACGCTGCGGCGGTACTGGCCGCGGTCTTCGAAGAAGGCGCGTCGGTGACCGAGAAGATAGTAGGACGTCCTAGTAAATGGCAGAAGGTGATGCCGGTGTGACCAGGGGCACAGGATGCGGTGAGTCGCCGGCCGGTGTCAGTCGTGTGCGCTGTCGTTCTCCAGTGCCGGCGCGAGGAGGTGGCAGAGGGAGTCGGCCAGCAGGTGGAGGGGGTCGGCGGTCTCCAGCGGCCAGCCGACGGCGATCCATGCGGAGAAGAACGACTCGGTCTGCAGGACGGCCATGAGGGCTCGTTGGCGGGCCTCCGCAGGGGGGACGCCTCGCCAGCGTTCGGGCTGCCCGACGAGCATGCCGACGTAGCGCTCGTGCGCCTTGATGTACTGCGTGCGGCCGTCGCCGAGGCTGCGGAGCGCGGCCGGGGACGCCGCGTTGGCGACTCGGCGGATGGGTGCCACCTCCCGCCAGCGGGCCTCGGCGCCGTCGAGCCAGGTCCGGATACCGGCCCGGGTCCATCGCGGCAGCGCGGTCAGGTCGGCGTACGCCTCTTCCATCAGGTCGTACACGCGCTCCACGAGTGCGTCGACGATCTCGGCCTTGCCGGGGAAGTGCGCGTAGACCGTGGCCCGTGTCACCCCGGCGGCCTGTGCGATGTCCTCCATCCTCGCGTCGAGGAAGGGCTTCTCGCAGAACACCTCGACGGCCGCGTCGAGCAGTCGGCGGTGCGTCAGGGACTTCTGCTCTTCGCGCAGGTTCCTGCGGGGTGTCGGTTGCATGCGTCCAGTCTCTCCCGGCGCAACGTGGTTTCACTATACGCGGTGTATGGTGAAGCGATGTCGCTATACGCCGTGTATGGCGAACCAGTGGCTTGGGGGCCCGTCCGATGAGCACCGCAGTGAACGAGCCGAGTCCCGCGGCCCTTTCGCAGACAGCCCGCCGCCAGGTGCTGAAGGCGCTCAGCGGCCTGCTCCTCGCACTCTTCGTCTCGACCCTCAGCAGCACGGTGGTCTCGAGCGCGCTGCCGAAGATCATCGGGGCTGTGCACGGATCGCAGACCCAGTACACCTGGGTGGTCACGGCCACCCTGCTCACCACCACGGCGACGACCCCGATCTGGGGCAAACTCGCCGACCTCTTCAGCAAGAAGACCCTCGTGCAGGCCGCCATCGCCGTCTTCGTACTGGGTGCCGTGGCCTCCGGGGTCAGCCAGAGCGCCGGCCAGCTCATAGCCGCGCGGGCCCTCCAGGGCGTCGGCGTGGGAGGCGTGCAGGCGCTCGTCCAGATCGCCCTCGCGGCCATGATCCCGCCGCGGGAGCGCGGCCGTTACAGCGGCTACCTGAGCAGTGTCACGGCGACCTCCACCATCGGCGGGCCGCTGCTCGGCGGTGTCATCGTCGACACCTCGTGGCTGGGCTGGCGGTGGTGCTTCTTCATCGGCGTCCCGATCGCCGTCGTCGCGCTCCACCTGCTTCAGCGGACGCTGAACCTCCCCGTCGTCCGCCGGGAGAACGTGCGGATCGACTACCTGGGAGCCACCCTGATCGCCGCCGGCGTCAGTGTGCTGCTGGTCTGGGTGTCGTTCGTCGACGACTCCTTCGCCTGGGCCTCGTGGCAGACCGCCGTCATGGTGGCCGGCGGGCTGGCCCTGATCGCCGTGGCCCTGTGGGTGGAGTCGCGGGCTCCCGAGCCCGTCGTACCGCTCGGGATCGTCAAGCAGCGCACGACCGCCCTGGCGATTCTCGGCAGCCTCGCCGTCGGGACGGCCATGTTCGGCGCCGCGGTGTTTCTCAGTCAGTACTTCCAGCTGAGCCGCGGTCACAGCCCGACCGAGGCCGGCCTGATGACGATCCCCATGATGGCCGGCATTCTGATCGCCTCGACGGTCGCCGGACGGTTGATCAGCCGGACCGGGAAGATCAAACCCTTCGTCATCGCGGGTGCCGTCCTCCTCACCGCCGGACTCGCGGGCCTCGGCACGATCGACCACGAGACACCCATGACCTTCCTGGGCGCGGCGATGCTGTGTGTCGGGATGGGGGTCGGTATGACACTGCAGAACTTCGTGCTCGCCGTGCAGAACACCGTTCCGTTGAAGGACATAGGGGCGGCCAGTTCCACGGTGTCCTTCTTCCGCTCCCTCGGCGGCACGATCGGCGTCTCGGTTCTGGGGGCGGTACTGGCCCGCCGGGTCCACGACCAGATCGCGCGGGGTCAGGACGTCCACGTCGCCTACGGCGACGCGACCGCGCAGGTCTTCCTCCTGTCGGCGGCCGCGGCCGTCCTGGCCGTCGTCGCGGCCGTCCTGCTGAAGCCGGTGAGTCTGCGCGGCAGCCTCGACCTGCACACGCCGTCGGAGGCGGAGCCGACGAAGACGGTCGGGTGACGCGCGTGCGCCGTACGGGCGGCGGTCCGGCGAGCCGCCGGGCATGCCCGCCGCGATGGCGGGTACGCCCCCTCCCGTAAGTGGGGCGTCGCGGAAGCGGCCGAAGAGCGAGGAGTGTCGGAAGTGATTCGAAAGCTGCAGGCCGTCGCGCTGGACTGCGCTGATCCGGTACGGCTCGCCGAGTTCTACGCGGATCTGCTCGGCGGCCGGGTGATCGCGGATCCTGAGGAGCCCGACTGGGTCGAGGTGCACGGGTTCGAGGGCACATCGCTGGCCTGCCAGCGGGTGGACGGCTACCAACCGCCCGAATGGCCCGGCCAGGAGCGCCCGCAGCAGCTCCACCTGGACTTCGACGTGGACGATCTCGACGGAGAGGAGAAGCGGGCGCTCGCTCTCGGCGCGACCGTGCTGGAGCGGACGGACCAGCTCCGCCCGGAGGCCAACTGGCGGGTCTACGCGGACCCGGCCGGCCATCCGTTCTGCCTCTGCTTCCACTGAGTCCACCGCGCCCGCCGCCCTCCTGTTCGTTTGCCGCAGGTCGGAGCGGTCGGAGCGGTCGGGGTGCGGGATGCGGCGTCCGGCCGCGGTGACGGCCGGACGCCCGACCGAACCGGGCGCCGCGCGCCGTACGCGCTGGACCTGCGGCGGCCAGGGACGGGGGAGTTGGCTGCCTGGCAGGCACGGAATGCGGTCGTACGGATGAGCCGGCCTCTGCGGTTCGATCAGTGTCCAGCATGCACGCCCGGCGCTGCCCAGTCCCGCGCCGACCGGGCCCCGGTACCGGGGCCATTGGTCCCTGTTGCGGCCGGCCGGATGGGGCCGGAAGGTCATCCGGCAGGGACCGCCGGCCCCAGGTGCGCCACTGCCTGCGGCTCTAGCGTTCCTCACCATGGAGAACGAGCAGAACGCACGACGGCGGCAGTCGCGCGGCGGTGAAGGCTGGCCGCTGGCAGCACGCAGACTTCTCACGCGCCGTGAGGTGTCGGCCGACGGGCGCGCCGTGTTCGGCGAGGCCGACGCCAAGTGGGAGGGCTTCTACCGGGACCGGTGGGCGCACGACAAGGTGGTGCGTTCCACGCACGGGGTCAACTGCACGGGTTCCTGTTCGTGGATGGTGTACGTCAAAGACGGCATCATCACCTGGGAGCATCAGGCCACCGACTACCCGTCCATCGGCGCGGACTGCCCCGAGTACGAGCCGCGCGGCTGCCCGCGCGGCGCCTCGTTCTCCTGGTACACGTACTCTCCCAGCCGGGTCCGCTACCCGTATGTGCGCGGCGCACTGCTGAAGCTGTGGCGCGAGGCCCGCAAGCGACTCGGCGACCCGGTGGCCGCCTGGGCCGAGATCACCTCCGACCCGGCGAAGGCGCGGGCCTACAAGCGGGCCCGTGGCAAGGGCGGCCTGGTGCGTGCCGACTGGGACGAGGTGAGCGAGCTCGTCGCCGCCGCCCATGTGCACACCGTCAAGGCCTACGGCCCCGACCGCGTCGCCGGCTTCTCCCCGATCCCGGCCATGTCGATGGCCTCGTTCGCGGCCGGCGCCCGCTTCATGTCGCTGATCGGCGGCACCCTGCTCTCCTTCTACGACTGGTACGCGGATCTGCCGATCGCCTCGCCGCAGGTCTTCGGTGACCAGACCGACGTGCCGGAGGCGGCGGACTGGTGGAACGCGGGCTATCTGATCATGTGGGGTTCCAACATCCCCGTGACCCGCACGCCGGACGCGCACTTCCTCACCGAGACCCGCTACAACGGCACCAAGGTCGTCGCCGTCAGTCCCGACTACGCCGACAACGTCAAGCACGCCGACGAGTGGCTGGCCCCGCACCCGGGCACGGACGGGGCGCTCGCGATGGCCATGGGCCACGTGATCCTGCGCGAGTTCCTGGTGGACCGCGAAGTGCCCTACTTCCGCGACTACCTGCGTACGTTCACCGACGCCCCGTTCCTGGTGGCCCTGCGCGAGCACGCCCACGGCCTGGTCCCGGACGGGTTCCTGACCGCCGCCGACCTCGGACACGACACGGAACACGCCGAGTCCAAGACGGTCCTCCTCGACTCGGCCACCGGTGAACCGGTCGTGCCGAACGGCTCGCTCGGCTTCCGCTGGGGACAGGCCGAGCAAGGCCGCTGGAATCTCGACCTGGGCGACGTCGTGGCCGAGTTGAGCCTGTTCGAGCGGGCCGAGGAGACCGCCGAGATCGCGCTGCCCCGCTTCGACGAGGGCACCACCGAGGGCGGCTCGGTCATGGTGCGCGGGGTGCCCGTACGCCGGATCGGCGGGCGCCTGGTCACCACGGTCTTCGATCTGATGCTGGCGCAGTACGGCGTCGCGCGCCCCGGCCTGCCGGGCGCCTGGCCCACCTCGTACGACGACGCGGCCGAGCCGTACACGCCGGCCTGGCAGGAGACGATCACGTCCGTCCCGGCCGGGCAGGCGGCGCGCATCGCCCGGGAGTTCGCCCGCAACGCCGAGCGCACCCAGGGCCGTTCGATGATCGCGATGGGGGCTGGCACCAACCACTGGTTCCACTCCGACACCATCTACCGTGCCTTCCTGGCGCTGACCACGATGACCGGCTGCCAGGGCGTCAACGGCGGCGGCTGGGCGCACTACGTCGGACAGGAGAAGGTCCGCCCCGTCACCGGCCTGCAGCATCTCGCGTTCGCCTTCGACTGGCAGCGGCCCACCCGGCACATGGCCGGCACCTCGTACTGGTACCTGAACTCCGACCAGTGGCGTTACGAGGCGTTCGGCCCCGACGAGTTGGCGTCCCCGCTCGGTGAAGGCCGATTCAAGGGGAAGGGGTTCGCGGACACGCTCGCACAGGCGGTACGGCTCGGCTGGACGCCCGGCCACCCCGGCTTCAACCGCAACCCGTTGGACCTGACCGACGAGGCCGCCGCCCAGGGACGCCCCGTCGCCGAGCACATCGTCGACGAACTGAAGTCCGGCAGGCTGCGGTTCGCGGCCGAGGATCCCGACGACCCGGCCAACTTCCCGCGCGTGCTGACCGTGTGGCGGGCCAACCTGCTCGGCTCCTCCGGCAAGGGCAACGAGTACTTCCTGCGCCACCTCCTCGGTACGGACGCCGCGGTCCGCTCCGAGGAGACCCCGCCCGAAGGGCGTCCGAAGGAGGTGGTGTGGCGCGAGCAGGCCCCGGAGGGCAAGCTCGATCTGCTGGTCACCATGGACTTCCGGATGACCTCCACCAGCCTGTTCTCCGACGTCGTCCTCCCGGCGGCCACCTGGTACGAGAAGGACGACCTGTCCAGCACGGACATGCACCCCTTCGTGCACGCCTTCACCCCCGCCATCGCCCCGCCCTGGCAGGCACGAACCGACTACGACACCTTCCTGACCATCGCCGACAGGTTCAGCGAACTGGCAGGCGAACACCTCGGCACCCGCACCGACGTTCTCGCCGTGCCGCTGCTGCACGACACGCCGGACGAACTCGCACAGCCGGGCGGGGTCGTACGGGACTGGAAGGCCGGCGAGTGCGAGCCGGTCCCCGGCCGGACCATGCCGAAGCTCGTCGTCATCGAACGGGACTACGCCGCGACCGCGCAGAAGATGCGTGCCGTCGGCCCGCTGCTGGACACCCTGGGCACCACCACCAAGGGCGTCACCGTCCACCCGAACCAGGAGCTGGACGAGCTCGGCCACCGCTGCGGAACCGTCCGCGACGGGATCGCCGCCGGCCGGCCCTCCCTGGCCACCGCCTCCGACATGTGTGAGGCGATCCTGGCCCTGTCCGGCACCACCAACGGGCGGCTGGCCACCGAGGGGTTCCGGGAACTGCAGCGGCAGACCGGCAGCGAGGGACTGGTGGAACTTGCCTCGGAGCGCGAGGCGGAGCGGATCACCTTCGCCGACACCCGCGCACAGCCGCGCGCCGTGATGACCTCGTACGAGTGGTCCGGCAGCGAGACGGGCGGTCGCCGCTACTCACCGTTCGTCATCAACACCGAGCACAAGAAGCCCTGGCACACACTCACCGGTCGCCAGCACTTCTTCGTCCAGCACGACTGGATGACCGAACTCGGCGAACAACTCCCGGTCTACCGGCCTCCGTTGAACACACCTCGGCACTACGGCGATCAGCACCTGCACGATGGACGTGCCGAGGTGACGGTCCGCTATCTGACCCCGCACTCGAAGTGGTCCATCCACTCGAACTACCAGGACAACGCCCACATGCTGGCGCTGTCCCGCGGCGGCCCCGTGATCTGGATGTCCACCGCCGACGCCGAGAAGATCGGCGTGAAGGACAACGAGTGGATCGAGGCGTACAACCGCAACGGGGTCGTCGCCGCCCGCGCGGTGGTCACGCACCGGATGCCCGAGGGCACCGTGTACATGTACCACGCCCAGGACCGCAACGTGAACGTGCCGAAGACCGAGGTCAGCGGCAAGCGGGGCGGCATCCACAACTCCCTGACCCGGCTCCTGCTCAAGCCCACCCATCTCGCGGGCGGCTACGCCCAGTTCACCTACGCCTTCAACTACTACGGCCCCACCGGCAACCAGCGCGACGAGGTCACCGTCATCCGCCGCCGCAGCCAGGAAGTGGAGTACTGACATGCCCAGTGACGGAGTCACTGTCGGACGGGTGATGGCGCAGATCGCGATGGTGATGAACCTCGACAAGTGCATCGGCTGCCACACCTGCTCGGTCACCTGCAAACAGACGTGGACCAACCGGACCGGCCTCGAGTACGCCTGGTTCAACAACGTCGAGACCAAGCCCGGCGTCGGCTACCCGCGCCGCTACGAGGACCAGGAGCACTGGAAGGGCGGCTGGATGCTCGACAAGCGCGGCCGGCTCGTCCTGCGCTCCGGAGGCCGGCTGAAGCGCCTCCTCTCGCTGTTCTCCAACCCGGACCTGCCGAGCATCGAGGACTACTACGAGCCGGTCACCTACGACTACGACAACCTCGTCAGCGCCCCGGCCGGCCCGGACGTCCCCGTCGCCCGCCCCCGCTCGGTCCTCACCGGCAAACCCACCGCCATCACCTGGGGCGCCAACTGGGAGGACGGCCTCGGCGGCGCACCCGAGAACGCCGGCGGCGACCCCAACCTCACCGGGGAATGGGCCGAGAAGGTCAGGTTCGAGTTCGAGCAGACCTTCCTCTTCCATCTGCCCCGTCTGTGCGAGCACTGCCTCAACCCCGCCTGCGTCTCCGCCTGTCCGTCCGGCGCGATGTACAAGCGCGTCGAGGACGGCATCGTCCTCGTCGACCAGGACCGCTGCCGCGGCTGGCGCATGTGCGTGACGGCCTGCCCGTACAAGAAGGTGTACGTCAACCACGCGACCGGCAAGGCCGAGAAGTGCACCTTCTGCTTCCCGCGCATCGAGGCCGGGCAGCCCACCGTCTGCTCCGAAACCTGCGTCGGCCGGCTGCGCTACCTCGGGCTGCTGCTGTACGACGCCGACCGCGTCGGTGAGGCAGCGGCCACCCCGGAGGAGCACGACCTGCTGGACGCCCAGCGCGGCGTCTTCCTCGACCCGCGCGATCCCGACGTCATCGCGGCCGCACGGCGGTCCGGCATCCCCGAGGACTGGCTGGACGCCGCCCGCCGCTCACCCGTGTACGACCTGGTCACGCGCTACAAGGTGGCGCTGCCGCTGCACCCGGAGTACCGCACACTGCCCATGGTCTGGTACGTGCCCCCGCTCTCGCCCGTCCTGGACGCAGTGGACGCGGCGGGCGGCGACCAGGACGACCCCGACCACGTCTTCGCCGCTGTCACCCGGCTGCGCATCCCGCTGGAGTACCTGGCGGAGCTGTTCACCGCCGGTGACACCGATGTCGTCGCCGGGGTGCTGATGAAACTCACCGCACTGCGCTCGTACATGCGCGAGCTCACCCTCGGCGAGGCCGGCGACGAGGCCGTGCTCAAGGCCGTCGGCCTCACCGCCCGCGAGGCGGAGGACCTGCACCGGCTGCTCGCCGTCGCCAAGTACCAGGATCGCTACGTCGTCCCCGCCGCCCACAAGGAGGACGCGGCGGCGCTGACCGCGATGGAGAACCGCTGCCCGGTCGAATCGTCCGGCGGCCCGGCGGACGCCGGGGGCCGACGGGTGATGCTCGGCATCCCCACCCTGCGCCGCCGTGCGCCCGAAGCCCCTGCCGGAGGCCGCCCGTGAGCCCGCTGCCCGCAACGATTCCCGCCCTGGTCCGCACCCGAGTCCGGGCGGCCGTACGCAGACGGGCCCGGCTCACCCCGGAGGAAGCCGAGGCACGCGCCCTGCTGCTGCGGCTGTGCTCGCTGCTGCTGCAGTACCCGGATGCCGAACTCGCCTCCGCTCGACCGGAGTTGACGGCCGCAGTCGAGGCACTGCCGCCCTCGCCCGCAGCCGGGCACCTGGCCGCCCACACCACCTGGCTCAGCGCCCAGGAACCCGAAGCACTGGAGCGCCACTACGTCGAGATGTTCGACCTGCGGCGCAAGAGCAGCCTCTACCTGACCTACTACCTGCACGGTGACACCCGTCGCCGGGGCATGGCCCTGCTCACCCTGAACCAGCGCTACCGAGCCGCGGGCTGGGACACCGCCGCGGGTGAACTCCCCGATCATCTGCCGGTCGTGCTGGAGTTCGCCGCCCTGGCGGGACCGGGTGGCGGCGAGGCACCGCTGCGTCAGCACCGGCGGGGGCTGGAGTTGATCCACCGGGCGCTGACCGACGCTAACTCCCCGTACCGGCACGTACTGGCCGCGCTGCTCACCCTGCTGCCGCCGCCCACCGACGCGGACCGTGCGGCCGTCGCCCTGCTGGTCGCCGAGGGCCCGCCGAACGAGGAGGTCGGCCTCGATCCCTACGGGACCTACGGACAAGGGGAGTTCGCGCCGCCGGGCACCTTCGTGCCCCCGATGCCCGCCCCCGCGACCCAGGTACCGCCCGCCGCCCCGACCGCCACCCGTACGGAAGGCACCCGATGAACGCCGCATTCCTCTCCCCGTCGGCCGCCGCGCCGGCGAGCGGCACCGACCTTCTGCTGTGGGTCGCCATCCCCTACATCTGCCTCGCCGTCTTCGTGGTCGGGCACATCTGGCGCTACCGGCAGGACCAGTTCGGCTGGACCACCCACACCAGCCAGCTCCTCGAACACCGCTGGCTGCGCTGGGGCAGCCCGCTCTTCCACCTGGGCGCCTTCATGGTGATCGCCGGGCATGTCGTCGGGCTCGCCGTCCCCGACTCGTGGACCGAGGCCGCGGGCATCTCCGAGCACGCGTACCACGCCACGGCCGTCTGGGCGGGATCGGTGGCGGGCGCCGCCATGGTCACCGGGCTGGGCATGCTGTGCGCCCGCCGGCTGCTGACCCGTCGGATCCGCCTCGGTACCGACCGCAGCGACAAGGTCCTCTTCCCGCTCCTGTCCGCCACCGTCCTGCTGGGCATCTCCGCGACCGCCACGCACAACGTCTTCGGAGGCGGCTACGACTACCGCGCCACGGTATCGGTCTGGTTCCGCGCCCTGTTCGTGCTCCAGCCGAAACCGGAGGCGATCGCCGGCGCACCGCTGCTGTTCCAGCTGCACGCCCTGAGCGCCTGCCTCCTCTTCGCCGCGTGGCCCTTCACCCGGCTGGTACACGTGTGGAGCGCCCCCGTCGGATATCTCGCCCGGCCCTACCTGGTCTACCGGCGACGGGCCACACCGGTCGCGGCACCGCACGCCGCGCGCCGGCCCCGGTCGGCCTCCGGTTCTCGGCCGACGGCCTGAGACACGAACCCGCACACGCACGAGACCCGGCGAGGCCCAAGGGCTGTCCCGTAATCCCCGGCGGGCGCGCGACCGGGGATTACGGGACAGCCCTTAGGGCCCTCAGGAGATCATCGCGCGGAGCGAGGCAGGTATGGACGGCGAGCAGGGTGGGACGCCGGTGTGGGCCGGTCGTCGCCGGGTGCGGGCCCAATGGCCCTGGGGATCGCCGGCCGCCCGCGGAAGGCTGGCAAGCAGAGACACCGGCGGCCGCGGTCCGCGGCCACGGGGACCAGTCCCGGAGGCGATGACCATGATCCGCAGGCGGGTGCATGCCACTGGCGTGGTGGTTCTGGCCCTGGCGGGCACCGTGGCCGTCGGCGGCTGCGGCGGGAACGGCAACACGTCCACCGGCGGAGCCGCCGTCCACGCCCCGGCGATCTCCGCCGCTCCCTCCGGGCCGACCAGCGGGTGGGGCCCCGGCATGTGGAGCGACAACGGGAACAACGGCATGATGAACGGCGGGCCGGGCTCGCGGGGGCACGGCATGACGGGCACCTGGTGGCTTGCGGGCAACGGCAGCCGGGTGAAGACCCTTGACCAGGCCCGGCAGCGGGCGACGGTGTTCGCCGACCGGCTCGGTCTGCGGGTCGGCGAGATCATGCAGTTCTCCCGCAACTTCTACGCCGAACTGCAGACCACCGACCGCCACCCGGCCACCGAGGCCCTGGTCGACCCCGCGGATGGCGCCGTGCAGTTCGAGTACGGTCCGGCGATGATGTGGAACACCGACTACGGCATGCACCACGGCAGCCGAAGCACGGCCCGCATCTCGGCCGCGAAGGCCCGGAACCTCGCCCGGCAGTGGCTCCATGACCACGACAGCACACTGATGACGGGCGAGCCGGAGTCCTACCCCGGCTATTACACCCTGCACACCATGAAGTCCGGGAAGATCACCGGCATGCTGTCGGTCAACGCTTCCAGCGGCCAGGTCTGGTACCACACCTGGCACGGCACCTACATCGCCACCAGCCCGCGGTGAGCCGGAGCTTCCCCGCGATCCTGGTCAACTCGCGCCAGGCGTACGTCAACCGGGACGCCGTGGGCCGGATCGCCGAGATCCCAGGGGCCGGCGGGCCGGTTCTAGGCCGGATGGCGGGCAGGGAGGGGCCGGTCAACCCTCTCCCGGGCGGAGACGGTGGCGCAGGGTGGGCGATACGGGGAGAGCCTTGCAGAGGAGAGCCGTCATGGAGATCCGCGAAGTCGACGCCACAGCCGTCCAGTTCCTGCTGGCCGCGGCGGTGGCGGCGCCGTCGATCCACAACACGCAGCCCTGGCGGTTCGGCCTGGACGCGGACAGCCGGTCGGTCCAGGTCCGCGCCGACCCCGGACGGCAGCTGCCGATGACAGATCCGGATCTGCGCGCCCTGCACCTGTCGGTGGGCGCGGCCGTCTTCAACCTCCGGGTGGCCGCGGCGCACCTGGGCTGGGATCCGGTCGTCCGGCTGCTGCCCGGCACGGACGATCCCGATCTGCTGGCCACCGTGCAACTGGCCGGCCCCGCCGCGGACGGACCGGCGTCTCTGCGGCACCTGTACGAGGCCATCGAACGGCGTCATACCAGCCGGATGCCGTTCACCGGCCGCCCCGTACCGGAAACGACAGTGACGGAGATGATCGGCGCGGCACGGGCGGAGGGCGCGCACCTGGAGGTTCCGGACATCGTGGGGACCCGGCGCCTGCTGCAGTTGACCCAGGCGGGCGAGGTCCGCAACGCGTCCCACCCCGGCCGCACGGCCGAGGCGCGCGGCTGCCTCACCGCCCCGGGACATGACTCCCGCTACGGCATCCCGGTGACCGCCGTGGGGGCCCTGGACGCGTCCGGGCGGATACCGATGCGGGACTTCACCGGACGGCTGCCCGTGCCGCGTCTGCCCGCCCTGCACTTCGAACGCCACGCGCAGGCAGCGCTGTTGTGGACGGCGTGGGACCGGCGGGAGGACTGGCTGCGGGCCGGCCAGGCGCTGCAGCACGTGCTGCTCACCGCGACCTCGTACGGCGTGCGCACCTCGATGCTGCACCAGGCGATGGAATGGATGGATCTGCGGGCGGCGATGGGCGGACCACGGCAGCGGCGCTGCCCGCAGCTGCTGATCCGGTTCGGCTACGGGCCCGAGGGCGGCCGCACGCCGCGCGCGGCCGTGCACGCCGCACCGCGTCCCGAGCCGGGACCCGAGTCGGCAGCCTCCGGCGAGGTGAGGAACGCTCCGTCCGAATGACCGTGCCTGTCCGGTCGGCGGGCGCCCGGCCGACCGGACAGGCATCGGCGACGCCCGCGTCGGCTGCGGCTCATCGCACGCTGTGTGCCCCGGAGAGCTCGCGCCCGGAGACCAGCTCGGACTCGATGCGTACGAAGACGCCGTCCTGTACGGGCATCCAGGAACGCGGGCCGGTGAGCGACAGGCGTTCGTGCTCGGCGGGGTCGGTCACCACGGTGGCCCGGCCGGTGACGACCACGCTCCAGCCGGACCGGGTCGCCGTGGTGAACTCGTCCGCCTCGAAGGCGACCACGACGCCGTCGATGGCCTGTACGAGTTCGGAGCGGGCCGACGTGTACAGCAGGACGGAGGCGTCCTCGTCCAGGGAGAAGTTGACCGGGAGCACCGCGGGCAGCGCCTGCCTGGTGTACACGACCCGGCCGACCGGCACCTCGGCCAGCAGACGAAAGCACTCCTGCCGGCCGAGAGTGCGAAAGGTGTCGTTCTCGAGCATCCCGCCATCGTGGGGGTGGTCGCCCGGCGCCGGGTAGGGCCGGTCGGCCCTACTTTCGCTGGCCGGCGGCAGTCGTCCGCAGCCACGGTTTCGACGGAGTCGCGGGCGCCGTCCGGGCACGGGCCCGAGGGAGAGGCGTGTCCGATCCGCCCCGGGGACCGTCAGCCCTCTGGTGGGGACCCATGGCCCATGCCGCCCCGGTGTCCCGAGGCGGACAGTCGCTTCGGGGCGCCGATCCGCGGTCGAGAGACCCGCGGTCCCCGTGCGACCCCGCCGCACGACCACCGTGAGCAAGAGGGAAGGGACGGACAGCATGGTCCAGTCTTCGACGACGCAGAGCAGCAGGACGGCCTCGGGTGCCCCGGTACCCGGCCGGGCCTGGCTGATGCTGACCCTGGCGACCGTCGGTTTCGCCGTCAACTTCTGGGCCTGGGCGCTGCTCAGCCCACTCGGCCCCCGCTTCAAGGACACCCTGGACCTGACCTCCTTCCAGCAGTCGCTGCTGGTGGCCGTGCCGGTCGTCGTCGGCTCCCTGGGCCGCATCCCGGTCGGCGCCCTGACCGACCGTTTCGGCGGGCGCGTCATGTTCCCGATCGTCTCCGCGGTCACCATCGTCCCGGTGCTCTACCTCGGTCTCGCCGGCCACTCCTCGCTCACAGCGCTGCTGGCCGGCGGGTTCTTCCTCGGCATCGGCGGCACCGCCTTCGCTGTGGGCGTGCCCTTCGTGAGCGCCTGGTTCCCGCCCGCGCGACGGGGTCTGGCCATCGGCGTCTTCGGCATGGGCATGGGCGGCACCGCCATCAGCGCCCTGACCACCGTGAAACTGGTCGACGCGCACGGTATGGCGAATCCCTTCCTGATCACGGCGGGTGTCCTCGCGGCCTACGCGGTCGTGGCGGCGCTGGTGCTGCGGGACGCCCCTGGACGCACCGTGCCGACCGAACCCCTGGGCCGGCGTCTCGCCGCCACCCTGCGTCTCGGCGTCACCTGGCAGGCGTCCGCCCTGTACGCGGTGGCGTTCGGCGGCTACGTCGCCTTCTCCGTCTACCTGCCCACCTATCTCAAGACCGGCTACGGCCTCACCCAGGCCGACGCCGCCAACCGGATGGCCGGCTTCGTGCTGCTCGCGGTGGCGATGCGGCCGATGGGCGGCTGGCTCTCGGACCGCATCGGCCCGGTGCGGGTGCTGGCCGGAGCACTGGGCGTGGTGCTGACAGGGGCGCTCGCGCAGTCCTTCACGCCCGGCCTGGCGCCGGTGGGCACGATCGCCTTCCTGGCCATGGCCGCCGCGCTGGGCGCGGGCAGCGGTGCCGTGTTCGCGCTGGTGGCGCTGCTGGCCCCGGCGAACAAGGTCGGATCGGTCACCGGCATCGTCGGCGCCGCGGGCGGGCTGGGCGGCTTCGTGCCGCCGCTGCTGATGGGCTCGGTGTACGGCGCCTACGGCTCCTACGCGCTCGGCCTGGTCCTGCTGGGCGTGGTCGCGGCGGCGGCGCTGACCTTCACCGGGACCGGGGTGCGGCGCGCACTCACGCGCCGCGCGCCCACCGTCCACTCCCACTGAACCGACGCCGACCGGAACCGGAGTCCTACGATGTGCGAGTACTGCGGCTGTCAGTCCGTGGCGACGATCGACGAGCTGACCCGCGAACACGACGAGGTCGTCGACCTCATCGGCCGGGTGCGGGACGCCCGGCGCGACGGAGACGTCGCCGGGATGGCCGCACTCGCCTGCCGCATCACCGCCGTCCTGGTCCCGCACACCCGGGTGGAGGAGGACGGGCTGTTCCCCGCGATGGCCATGGAGTTCCCCGATCACATCGCCGCCCTGGAGGCCGAGCACCGTCGCGTCGAGGCGGTGCTGACCGAGGCCGCGGACGGTGTGCCGGCGGATCCCGCCTGGCCCGGCAGACTGCTGGAGGTGCTCGCCCTGCTGCGCGATCACATCCTCAAGGAGCAGGACGGGGTCTTCCCCGCTTCGCTGGCGACCCTGTCGACCGAGCAGTGGGAAGCCGTCGAGGCGGTACGCGCCGAAGCGGGCAGCGCGCTGCCCCGGCCGGCCGCCTGACCGCCCACGGCAGGGCGGACCCCCGAGAGGCCGCAAGCCGGCCTGACGGGTACGCCGTCACGGGGAGGCGGGGAGTTCCTGCTCGGCCCAGATCGTCTTGCCGGTGTAGGTGTGGCGGGTACCCCAGCTCAGCGTGAGCTGGGCGACCAGGAGGAGTCCGCGGCCGCCTTCGTCGAAGGTGCGGGCCCGGCGCAGGTGGGGGGAGGTGCTGCTGGAGTCGGAGACCTCACAGATCAGGTTGCGGTCACGGATCAGCCGGAGCTGGATGGGGGGTCCCCCGTAGCGTATGGCGTTGGTGACCAGTTCGCTGACGATCAGTTCGGTGACGAAGGCGGCCTCGCCCATGCCCCAGACATCCAGCTGACGGATGGCTTTCCTGCGTGTCTCGGCGACCGAGGCAGGGTCGGAGGCCACGTCCCAGGTGGCGACATGGGCGGCGTCCAGAGCCCGGGTCCGGGCCATGAGCAGCGCCACGTCGTCGGGGGGGCGCTCCGGGAGAAGCGTCCGGAGCACGGTGTCACAGCTGTCTTCCAGCGACGAAGCGTGCCGGGCCAGGGTCGCGCGCAGGGCTTTGAGGCCCTCGTCGATGTCCCGGCCACGGGCTTCGACGAGGCCGTCCGTGTACAGCGTGAGGACACTGCCCTCGGGCAACTCGATCTCGGTGGCCTCGAAAGGCAGGCCGCCCAGCCCCAGCGGCGGTCCCGCGGGGACGTCGAGGAACTCCACGGTCCCGTCCGGGGTCGTCAGCGCGGGCAGGGGATGGCCGGCCCGGGCCAGGGTGCATCGCCGGGAGACCGGGTCGTAGACGGCGTACAGGCAGGTGGCGCCGATGCCGGCGGCGGTGTCCGCCGTCCGTTCGGCCTCGGCGGACAGATGGATGACGAGGTCGTCCAGGTGGGTCAGGAGTTCCTCGGGCGGGAGATCGACATCGGCCAGGGTGCGTACGGCGGTGCGCAGCCGTCCCATGGTGGCCGAGGCCTGGATGCCGTGGCCCACGACGTCGCCGACGACGAGCGCGACCCGGGCGCCGGACAGCGGGATCACGTCGAACCAGTCGCCGCCGACGCCGGCCTGCGTGCTGGCGGGCAGGTAGCGGGAGGCGACGTCGACGGCGGCCTGCGCGGGCAGCCGCTGTGGCAGGAGACTGCTCTGCAGGGTGAGGGAGGTCCGGCGCTCGCGGGTGTAGCGGCGGGCGTTGTCGATGCAGACGGCGGCCCTCGCGGTGATCTCCTCGCCCAGGAGCAGGTCGTCCTGCTCGAAGGGCTCCGGGCGCCGGTGCCGGGAGAAGGTGGCCACGCCGAGGGTGATGCCGCGGGCGCGCATCGGTACGGCGAGCACCGAGTGGAAGCCGTACCGCCGCACCCTGTCGGCCCGGTCCGGGACCTGGCTCGCCCATTTGTCGATGGCGGGTTCCGTCACCTTGCGGATCAGCGGGCGGCCGGCGGCCAGGCACTCGGCCGCGGGCGACTCGTCCGGGTAGGCGGCCAGCGCTCCGTACTCGACCACCGCCTCGGGGCAGCCGTCCAGGACGGACTGGTTGGCGACCCGGCGCAGCATGACGGGGCTGGGCGGCGGTCCGGTAGGGGGATCGTCGCCGCCTTCGATGGTGGGAAGGAGATCGACGGTGACGAAGTCCGCGAAGCGGGGGATGGCCACGTCGGCGAGTTCCTGCGCGGTACGGGCGAGATCCAGGGTGCTGCCGATACGGACGCTCGCGTCGTTGAGCAGGGCCAGACGCCCCCGGGCCAGGTGCTCCTCGGTCATGTCGTGGGCGGACAGGAGCACTCCCCGTACCCTTCCCCCGCCGTCCCGCACGGGCGTGAGTGTCGTGGTCCAGATGCTCTCGCGGTCGTGGCCGACCAGGTGCAGGACCTGCTGCAGATGCTGCTGTTCGCCGGTCTCCAGCGCCCGGCGCATGCACTGTTCCGTCCGGTCGCCCTCCGGGTCCACCACGATCTCCGACACGCGCAGCCCCCGCATCGCCGCTTCGGGCAGGCCGATCACCCGCTCCATGTCCGCGTTCGCCCGCCGCAGCCGCAGACCGGTGTCGTAGAGCGCCGTCGCGGACGGGGACCGGGCGAACGCCCACATCACCAGCGCGTCGTCCTGTGCCGACGGCTCCGGGCGGGCCAGGGAGGAGACCAGGAACCACTCGCCCGTCTCCGCGTGCTCGCCGTCCGGCCTCCGGCGGTGTGCCAGCAGGTCCACCGTGAGGTGGTGGCCGTCCCGGTGCAGGAGCCGCACCGTCCCGTTCCACCGCGGGAGGGCGTGCAGGGTCTGCAGTGCCGGCGTGGGCGGGGGCTCCCCGGCGAGCAGTCGCGCCGCAGGCCGGCCGACGACCTCCGCGGCCCGGTATCCGAGCAGCCGGCGTGCCCCCGTGCTCCACCCGGTCACGACGCCCTGCGGATCCACCGTGACACACGCGGTCGCCGCCTCGTCGACGGGGTCGTTCGACCGCCGTGCCCTCCGGTCTTCGCCGGTGGCGTCAGAACCCGGCATCGCGCTCATCCGCCCTCGCCTCGGTCTTTCCACCGTGCGCCCGAGTGCGGCTGTGAGCAACCGACGAGCGGAACGGGTGAACATGCGGCATTAATCATAATGTAGATGCACAAAAGCCATCAGTGGGTCGATGTGGGAGAGCGTGCCATGACCGCCACCAGCGGGGAGACATGGCCGGACGCGGCCGAGTGGACCGGGAAGATCTACAGCGACGGCTGGCGGTGGTCCGAGGGCGGAACCCAGTTGGTGAACGAACCCGCCACGGGACGGCGCCTGGCCGAGGTGGGCGTGGCGTCGCCCGGGGACGTCGCCCGGGCCGGTGTCTCGGCCGCCCGCGCGCAGCGGGGCTGGGCCGGGACACCACCTGCGGAGCGCGCCGAGGTCCTGCTCCGTGCCGCCCGGGAACTGCGCGACAACAGCGGTGCGATCCGGGAGTGGATCGTCAGGGAGTCCGGGGGCGTCCCGGCGAAGGGTGACTACGAGATCGCGGCCGGACTCGGCCAGCTGGCTCAGGCCGCCGGGATGTCGTCGCTGCCCCTCGGCGAGATCCTCAGCCCGTCGGTACCCGGCCAGGCCAGCCACGCGTGGCGGGTGCCGCTGGGGGTGGTCGGTGTCATCAACCCCTGGAACGCGCCCCTGCTGTTCGCCATGCGTGCTCTCGCGCCCGCCCTCGCGCTGGGGAACGCCGTCCTGCTCAAACCCGATCCGCACACACCGGTCTCCGGTGGCGTCGTCGTGGCGCGGCTGTTCGAGGACGCGGGACTGCCCGAGGGGCTGCTCCATGTCCTGCCCGGAGGCCCTGGCACCGGTGAGGCCGTCGTGGCCGACCCCCATGTCGCCATGGTCTCGTTCACCGGCTCCGCCCAGGCCGGGCGGGCGGTCGCCCGCGCCGCCGGTGACAGGCTCAAGCGGGTCGCCCTGGAGCTGGGCGGCAAGAACTCGATCGTCGTCCTCGACGACGCGGACGTCGACGCCGCCGCGGCGGCCGGCGCGATGAGCACCTTCGGCTACCAGGGGCAGGCGTGCGTCGCCGCCGGACGCCATGTGGTGCACGTCGGCCTGGTGGAGGCGTACACCGAGGCACTGATCGGGCACGCGAAGGCGCTGCGGGTCGGCGACCCCCGCGAAGGCGGTGTGGCCCTCGGCCCCGTGATCAGTGAGCGCCAGGCCGCGAAGATCGAGCGCATCGTGGAGGAGAGCGTGGCCGCCGGCGCCCGGGTGCTGGTGGGCGGACGCCGTGACGGACTGTTCTACCCGCCCACCGTCCTGGACCGTGTCGAGCGCACCATGCCGGTCTTCCGCGAGGAGATCTTCGGGCCGGTCGCCCCCGTCGTCGCCTTCCGCACCGACACGGAGGCCGTCGAGATCGCCAACGACACCGAGTACGGCCTGACCGCGGCCGTCCACTCCCGTTCGTTGCCGAGAGCCACCGCCCTCGCCGGACAGTTGCGCACGGGCATGGTGCACATCAACGACGTGACCGCCAAGGACGCCGCGAACGCGCCCTTCGGCGGGATGGGAGCGTCGGGCAACGGCTCCCGCATCGGCGGCACCGCCAACCTGGAGCAGTTCACCCAGTGGCGCTGGACGACGATGCCCGGCACGGCCTGACCCGCCCGGGGCCGGTGGCTCAGCGAGCCAGGATGAGGCTCATCGCCTCGGCGCGAGTCGCGGACTTGCGCAGTCGGCCGCGTACGGCGGACGTCGTCGTCCGGGCGCCCGGCTTGCGGATGCCGCGGGCGGACATGCACATGTGCTCGGCCTCGATGACCACGATGGCGCCGCGCGCGTCCAGAATGCGCATCAGGGCGTCGGCTATCTGCCCCGTGAGACGCTCCTGGACCTGGAGCCGGCGTGCGTACACCTCCACCAGCCGTGCCAGCTTGGACAGCCCGGTGATCCTGCCGTTCGCGGCGGGGATGTACCCCACGTGTGCCGTGCCCCGGAAGGGCAGGAGATGGTGCTCGCACAGGCTGACGATCTCGATGTCCCTGACCAGGACCATCTCGTCGTGGCTCAGTTCGAAGGTGGTGGTGAGGACGTCTTCGGGTTCCTGCCGCAGTCCGGCCAGGATTTCCCGGTACGCCTCGGCCACGCGCGTGGGGGTGTCACGCAGCCCTTCTCTGTCCGGGTCTTCGCCGACGGCGATCAGCAGCTCGCGGACGGCGTACTCGGCTCGCTTGGCGTCGAATGCGCACTGCGGCAATCCGGCGGGTGGTTCGGGGCGCGTCATGGGTGTCTCGTCTCAGGGCCGGGATGTGTGCTCGCGGTTCCGGGACACCCTCCCGCCCCGCGTGGCGATGGGGTCGTGATGTGCGGCGGGAGGTGCCGGAACCGATGTCGTCAGTGCCTGTCGGCGGCGAAGGGCCGGCGGGTGACGGTGGCGCGGATCGTGGTCTGCGAGTGGCGTTCGACGGTGGGGTTGGCGGATCCGCCCCCGGGCTCGCCCCAGACCAGTTCGACCTGCCG
The DNA here is from genome assembly GCF_040295925.1 of Streptomyces sp. NPDC002588. Taxonomy (NCBI): domain Bacteria; kingdom Bacillati; phylum Actinomycetota; class Actinomycetes; order Kitasatosporales; family Streptomycetaceae; genus Streptomyces; species Streptomyces sp. NPDC002588. Next base: position 23,352 of record NZ_JBEOWF010000037.1, on the reverse strand, counting down.
GCCGTACTGCACGTCGTCGTCGATCATGACGATGGAGATCCAGCCGCGGACGTTGGAGGTGTAGCTGCACAGCGTGGAGAGCCCGACGAGGCGGCCGTTGCTCTCGACGCGGTCGAACTGCGAGGCGGCGTAGAAGGCGGCAGGCATCTCGATGTGCTTGAAACGCCTGTCGCCCTGCTCGTACTGGCCGGCGAAGACGCGGGCGACGTCGTCGCGGTGCCAGGCCAGCCACGCCTTCCTGCGGTGCTTGCCGTCCCGCATGCGCTCCAGGGCCTCGCGGCCGATGAAGTCGTGGTCGAACTTCAGGATGTGCCCGTAGCCGAGATCCCAGGGGGTGACGTAGTAGTCCTCGACGCGGTCGGAGGCGAAGCTGCCGCCGAGGGAGAGGTTGGCCTCGAAGCTCCTGACGCCCAGCCATTCCCGGTACGGCCGCATGCTCTCGCCCGAGTACACGGCCGGAACGGTGCTGGCGATCCAGCCGGACTCGGTGGCCACGGAGGCGTAGGCACGGGCGCCGATCTGGCGGACGCCGAAGGACTCGCCGGCTTCCAGGATGGTGTTCCGGACGTCGTCGATGTGCTCGTAGGGCCCGAAGAACTCCAGCCCGGGAAAGCCGGACATGCGGTGGTTGAGGGCGGTGACCTCGTGCTTGCCGATGTTGAACTTGCCCATGCTGAAGAAGGGGATGTCGGGCATGGGGCCGCCGTTGACCTTCTCGAAGATCGCCGAGGCGTGCGGGCCCTGGAGCTGGAGGCGGAAGAACTCGCGGCCGTTCGGGTTCTGCGCGGTGCGCTCGTCGCGGCGCAGCGTGACGTCGTAGCCGCCGGTCTCGGCGTGGAACTGGACCCAGTTGAGGGCCGGCGGGCGTCCGACGAGACGGACCAGGTTGTCGGCGAGGCAGAAGAGGATGCAGTCGCCGACCATGTAGCCGTCGTGGTTGACCGCGATGAACTGCTTGGCCTTCATCGGGCCGAAGCCCTGGAAGGTGTTGGCGCCGACGTCGGACAGCAGGCGGTAGCAGTCGGGGCCCTGCACGGTGAGGTCGGTCATGTGGTGGGACAGGTCCATCAGCGCCGCCGAGGTGCGCCAAGCCTCCTGCTCGTCACGCCAGTTGGTGAACTCGGCCTTGATCGGGAAGGGATAGGCGCCGGAGCGGCCGCTGCGCAGCAGGGCCAACGGGTTCCCGGCGGCCTGGATCTGCTCTTCGAGGTGTGCCATCGGTTTCTCCATGTCGTCGCGATGCGTCGGTGAGGCGGCAAGGGCGGGCCGGCCGCTGCGGGGGCGGCGGGGCGAGGCTGTTTGCGGCGTCCGGCGTCGTGAGGGACCCGGCTCGGGGATGCCGAAGCTGGTGAGTCCGGCCAGGGCTTGCGCGGGCGCGCCAGGGGGGGGCGGAAGCCTTCGTCGGCGAGGTGAACCGTACCGTACGGTACACCTCTGACCCTCGCAAGGGACGAGCGCTGATTCCCGCCTTCGGCCAGTGGCCCGGTCGGGAGATCGTGCCGGCGCGCACGGCCTGACGAACCGCCGTGACCTGCGACGAAGAGCTGTCGTCCGGTGGCCGCCGACGGGCCGGGCGCGTGGCCCGGCTGCCGCCCCGCCGCTGCCCGGGCGGCCCCCGGAGTCGCGGGCGGAGAGGCGGCCCGTGCGCGTGCCGAACCGGCCCCGGCGTGGCCACCCCCGCAATGAGGACCGCCCGAGGGCGGCCTCGTCGATGAACTTGAGCAGCGAAACGACAGGGACTAGAACGATTAAGTCTTCCGTTGTAACCTGCCCGCTATATCGATTTAGCTTGTGCGGGTCGGTGGACCGGCGTGCGGAGAAGGGCGGTTCGAGGTGCGGGCCGCCGTCGCGCGCCGAGTCGGCCGGTAAAGGCGCTCCGCGCACCTCGCCCGGGCTCGACACGTCCCGGCTTCCGTCCCGGACGCGTCCGCTGTGTGGCGAGCCGCACTACTAGATCGATTAAGTACATTGGGATGGACGACCCCGACAGGAGCCGCAATGGCACACTCCAGTCTTCAGGACGGCATCGACCAGGCCGGTTCGCCCATCGGCCTGCTGTGGAAGCCGAACGCCGAACCGTGGACCCCTGAGGTCGTCGCGCGCGAGTTCGTCGGCTGGCGTCAGGAGCAGGCCGCGTGGCACGAGGGCGTAGCCCTCCTCAACCTCTCGCACCACATGTACGACATGTGGATCGAGGGCCCCGACGCCACCAGGGTGCTCGCCGAGTACGGCGCCAACAACTTCGAGAAGTTCGCGATAGGCCAGGCCAAGCAGTACGTACCCGTGACCCGGGACGGCAAGATCGTCACTGACGGCATTCTCGCCCGCCATGCCGAGAACAAGTACCTCCTCAGCGGGATCCCGGCCGCGCAGCACTGGGTGCGGTACCACGCGGAGAAGGCCGGCTACGACGTCGGCTTCGTCACCGACCCGTCCTCCGCCTTCCGCCCGGGCGGCGGAGACCCGAAGCTGTTCCGCTACCAGATCCAGGGACCGCTGGCGCTGGAACTGATCGAGAAGGTGTTCGGCGGCCCGCTGCCGCAGACCAAGTTCTTCCACACCGCCCCGGTCACCCTGGACGGCCGCTCCTTCGAGGCGCTGCGGCACGGCATGGCGGGCCAGGCCGGTTACGAGTTCATCGGCCCGTGGGAGCACGCCGCACACGTGCACGAGGCGTTCCTCCAGGCCGGTGAGCCGCTGGGCCTGGTCCAGGTCGGCGCGCTCGCCTATGCCACCCCGAGCGTGGAGAGCGGCTGGGTCCCCTCACCCGTACCCGGCATCTACACCGATCCCGAGCTGGCCGAGTACCGCGCGTGGCTGCCGTTGTTCGGCATCGAGGGCAAGCGCCCGCTCAACGGCAGCTTCTTCTCGGAGAACATCGAGGACTACTACGTCTCCCCGTACGAACTGGGCTACGGCAGGCTGATCCACTTCGGGCACGACTTCCACGGCCGGGACGCCCTGCTCAAGGCCAGGGACGAACCCCAGCGCACCAAGGTCACCCTGGTCTTCGACCCGGACGACGTACGACGGGTCGTCGGCGGGGGCGAGGACCCCGGCTTCGTCCTCACCTACGCCCGCCACCGTGTCGAGACCGCCGCGGGCCTGGTCGGCACGACCATGCAGACCGCGTCGATCGACCCGGCCGGCACCGTCCTGGCCCAGTCCCTGGTCGATTCCGCCCACGCGGCGCCCGGCACCGAGGTGAGCGTGGTCTGGGGCGAGCACCCCGGCCTCGGTACCGACCCCGAGGCCGACCTCGGGTTCCCCCGCATCCGCGCCACGGTCCGGCCCAGCCCCTACGACTCGCACGCCCGCACCGAGTACCGCCGCGACGCGTAGCCCGGAGGCCGGCCGGCCGGAGGCGGTGAGGTGGGTCCGGCCGGCGCCACGGACCCGGCCCGGCCCCGCCTTCCCCCGCCGGGCCGGAGTCCGCGGACGGCGACCGGGCCCGACGTCCCGCGTTTTCCTTACCGACAAGGAGCACGATGAATCCCCTCAGCACAGCCACGTCGGCGGTGAGTACCTCGCTGCTGGACGACTTCTCCCTGGAGATGACCGGCAAGGACGTACCCAAGCTGGAGGAAGCCCGGGACTCGATCCCGCCGGGCACCCGCATCAACGTCACCTTCCTCGCCAACGAGAACCTGCAGATGCGCCTGGCGGCCTCGCGGGCGGTGAAGCGCCTCGGTTTCGTGCCGGTGCCGCACCTCTCCGCCCGCCGCCTCGGCTCGCAGGCCGAGTTCGAGGAGTTTCTCGCCGCGCTCCGGGCCGACGGAACCTGCGACAACGTCTTCACGGTCGGCGGCGACCCCACCCGCCCCGAGGGGCCGTACGAGGACTCCCTCGCCCTGATCGAGTCGGGGCTGCTCCAGGAGTACGGCGTCCGCCAGGTCGGAATCAGCGGCTATCCGGAGGGTCACCCGGCCATCTCCGGGGACGCGCTGTGGGCGGCCCTGCGCAACAAGAGCGCGGCCCTCGCCGCCCAGGAGCTGGACGGCGCCGTCATCACCCAGTTCGGTTTCGACGTCGACCCGGTCCTCGCCTGGATCGAACAGGTCCGCGACCACGGCATCACGCTCCCGGTCCGCATCGGAGTCCCCGGCCCGGCCGGCGTGCGGCGCCTGATGTCGTACGCCGCCCGGTTCGGCGTCGGCACCAGCGCGTCCATCGCCAGGAAGTACGGCCTGTCGATCACCAATCTGATGGGTACCGCGGGCCCCGACCGGTTTCTGCGCGCGCTGGCGGAGGGCTACGACCGGGACCGCCACGGCGAGATCAGGATTCACTTCTACACCTTCGGCGGCCTGCTGGCCACGTCCGAGTGGATCGCCCAGTTCAGGAAGGACAACCTCGTATGACCGTCACGCGGGCCGCTTCCGCCGACACGACCAGGAAGAGCGGGGGAGTGGGGCACCAGGCGTCGCTGATCGTCCAGGGTGCCGACGCCACCGGGATCGTGGCGGCCGTGACGTCCGTCCTCGGCCGGCACGGCGCCAACATCGTCTCCCTCGACCAGTATTCGGACAACCCGGAGGGCGGCGCCTTCTTCCAGCGCACCGTCTTCGGCCTCGACGGGCTACAGGCCGCACTGCCCGCTCTGCGTGCCGACTTCGACGAGGAACTGGTGAGGAAGTACGGGCTCACCTACACCCTGCGCGACCTGTCCGTGCCGAAGCGGGTCGCGATCTTCGCCTCGAAGTCCGATCACTGCCTGCTCGACCTGCTCTGGCGGCACCGACAGGGCCAGCTCCCGGTCTCCGTCGCCATGGTGATCTCCAACCACCCCGACACCGCGGAGGAAGTGCGCAACTTCGGGATCCCCTTCTTCCACGTCCCCTCCATGGGGGCGGACAAGTCGGCGGCCGAGGCCGAACACCTGCGCCTGCTCAAGGACAACGTCGACTTCGTCGTCCTCGCCCGCTACATGCAGATCCTGTCGGCGGGGTTCATCGAGCAGGTGGGGGTGCCCATCATCAACATCCACCACTCCTTCCTGCCCGCTTTCATCGGCGCCGGCCCGTACGCCAAGGCCAAGGAACGCGGAGTGAAGCTGGTGGGCGCCACCGCCCACTACGTCACCGAGGACCTCGACGAGGGCCCGATCATCGAACAGGACGTCGTTCGGGTCAGCCACGCCGACACCGCCGCCGAGCTCACCCGCCGGGGCGCGGACGTGGAACGCGCCGTTCTCTCCCGTGCCGTGCTGTGGCACGCCGAGGACCGGGTCATCCGCAACGGGAATCACACCATCGTCTTCGCCTGAACCACGTCTCGCACCACGTACCCGGCCAGGAAAACGCCCGGAACAGCCGGGCCCGCGCCGCCGAGCGGGTCGCCGAGGTCGCGGGCACCGGACGAGTGCCAGGCCTGGTGACCGTCCTGGTCGGCGACGACCGGGCCGGCGCCGTCCACGTCGCGGCCAGACGGCGGGCCATCCGCGAAGCCGGCATGCGCGGCTTCCACCGCCGCCTCTCCCAGCAGGCCGCAGGAGGAAGTCGCCGCCGTCGTCGACGAGTCGGCGGCCGACCCGGACGTCTCCGGAATCCTCCTCCGGATCCCGCTGCCCCCGCGGAGTGGCCGGTGCCACGTCACCCGGTGCGGCGGGGTGCGGGGCGCCGGTCGACCAGCGGGGACGTCACGCCGTGGAGGTGGCGGGGCCCACCGAGACCCCGTGCAGGAAGACCTCTACCGCAGTCGTGATCGACGTGTGAACCTCGGCATCGGTCCGCTTGACCGGAGCGTCCGTCAGCAGCCGCATCTGGGCGTCGCCGAGCATGGCCTGGTACAGCTGCTCCGCCGCTCGCACGGGATCCTCGACCTTGATCGTCCCGTCCTCGCAGGCCTGCCGGATGCAGCGCGCGAGCACCGCGTGCCCGGCACTCGGCCCGTGCTCCGAGAAGACCTGTCCCAGCCTGGGAATGCGAACGGCTTCGGCGGTGACCAGGCGGTGCAGGGCGATCGCCTCCGGGGTGAGGACGATGCCGGCGAGATGCTCGCCGAGCGCGACGAGCGTCTCCGTGAGATTCGAACTGCGCGGCGTGAAGGTGTGAAGCGGCCCCGACCACTCGTCGCAGAGCGCCTCCACGGACGCACGGAACAACTCGCTCTTGTCGGCGAAATAGCGGTAGAGGGTCGCTTTGGACCCGCCCACCGCCGTCAGGACGTCCTCCATGGAGACACCTGAGTAGCCGCGCGCGATGAACAACTCGCCCGCAGCCTGCGTGATGAGCCGTCGCCGGTCCGTCGCTGTCATCCTCACGCCCGTCATGTTAGGCGAGCTCCCGGCGGGAATTTCGACGTCCGCACAGAGGACAAGTACCTGGAGACGCCGGCGGCGTTCCGCACCGCCTGATGGAGGTCGCCAGGCGTCATGGCCCGACCGGTGACGGCGCCGTCGCGCCGATCAGTGACAGCCAGCCGCTCAGCCCGGCCGGGTCGGAGGTTCCGCAACGGAAGCCGACATGGCCGTCCGGGCGGACGGCCACCAGACCGCGGCCCGGGCTGTTCGCCAGTCGCAGGACGGTGACGTGCCGACCGAGCACCGCGTCGGGCGGAGGGTCGGCATCGCGCTGCAGCAGCAGATGGACACCGGGGCGGGCCAGTAGCGCGTGCAGCCGCCGTGGGGGCCCGCCGATGCTGATGGTCGCGTCCGGCAGGCGGTCTCCCGGGCGGGGAGCGCCACGCAGGCGGGGTGCTCCTTCCACCGACAGGGGGCTGCGACGGTAGTTCACCTGTAGCTGGGAGATGAGACGGATGCCCTCGGCGACCAGCCGTCGCCGATGCAGCAGGACCGGCACGGCCGGGGCCGCGCGCACCGCGGCCACCGCGCGCAGCCATGAGGGCACCGTGCCGGTCGATGCCTCAGCCCAGAACGCCGTGTGCGTCAGCAGCAGCCGTCGGCAGGCGGCCGGCCTGCGCTCCCTGTCGTAGGAGTCGAGGAGGACTTCGGCACCGGGTCCGCCCGTCGACTCGCTCTCGGGGCGGCTCACCGCGAAGGCGAGCTTCCAGCCCAGGTTGACCGCGTCCTGGATACCGGCGTTCATCCCCTGGCCGGTGGCCGGTGAGTAGTTGTGCGCGGCGTCCCCCGCGAGGAAGAGCCGCCCCTGGCGGAAGCGCCGGGCGAGGCGGTACTGCAGAGGCACTCGTGCGGACCACGCGAGACGCTCGATCCGGGCGTGCGAACCGGCGCCGTGCAGGAGTCGTTGGAGTTCGGCAGCCGGGACGGCGGGTCCGGGTCGGCCGAAGTCCTGCCAGGACCCGCCGTGACCGGCCCGCGTCGCCAGCAGCCGCCAGGCGGCCTGCTCTCCGAGAGGGAAGAGGAACAGCAGTCCTCGGCGCCCGACGAACAACTGGGCACCGGGCCCACCGAAGTCGCCGCCGAGGTCGAGATCGGCGAGGACCACCTCCTCGTCGTAGGGCCCGCCGTGCCACCCGATGCCGGTGCAGGCCCGCACGGTACTGGCCGGTCCGTCGCAGCCCGCGACGAACGGACAACGGATCTCCTCCGTACCCTGCCGCGAGTGCAGCACGGCCCACGCGCTGTTCCCGTCGTCGCGGACGGTGACCAGTTCGGTGCCCCGTTCCACCGCCACCCCGCGATCGGCGAGCGCCCGCGCCAGCACTCTCTCGACGTCCGTCTGCCGCATCAGCGACAGATGCGGGAACGCCGTGTCGGGCAGCGCGAGGTCCGCGAGCCCGGCTTCGACGACGCGGGAGCCGAGGTGGAGGGCGGCTGTCGGGGCGGTGTCCGCCAGTTCCAGCAGGCTGTCCGTGATGCCGAGTGGCCGCAGGACCTCCAGGGTGCGTGGGTGCAGGATGAGCGCACGGGACGGCCGGAACACCTTGGGGCGCCGCTCGACGACCCGGACCCGTGCTCCGTGGTCGTGGGCCTGCAACGCCAGGGTGAGGCCGGTCGGACCGGCCCCGACCACGAGGACGTCCACGGTCGTCACACCGTGCCCCGGACGCGCCACCATGTCGCGGCGTCGTCCCGGGCCAGGCCGTCGGCAAGCCCGGGGTCGGCGAGGACGTCGTCGCGGCGCAGCCCCGGCAGGACGGCGTAGCCGATCGAACCCGGCACGCCGACCAGCGCCAGCACCCGCCACAGGGAACGCGCGTAGTGCTCGGCGCGCTCCGGGCCGTCCCACTCGTAGACCCCCCGATAGCGGCCGCGTTCGTCGTGAGCCAGCCACAGCTTCGACGTGAAACCGGGAAAGCCGACGAACAGAGGGGTGTTCAGCAGGCTCTCCGCACGGAACAGGGCGTGCGCGGGCCCGCGGACGAGGCGCAGCCTGAAGGTGACGACCAGCGTGCACGGGTCCTTCGCCAGGCCGCTGCCGAGGCGGGTCTCCCGGTACACCCGGGCCGAGGTGCCGTCCGCGAAGCGGAGCCGCGTCCCAAGCCGTTCCTCCGACAGACGGACCTGGTGTCGCGCGAGCAGCGGCAAGGTGGAGAGGAAGCACGCGGCCACCCCTCGCCACGCCTCTCCGGGAGCGAGGGCTTTCTGTACGCCCATGGTGTGGCCTCCTCACAACGATCCGTGCCGGGCCGACGCCGCCCGTCTCCGGTGCCGCGGAGATGTCGTCGACCCGGTGGCCCAGTTCGGCGAGGACGCCGACCACCCCGTCCATGCCCTCGCGCAGACGTGCGATGACCGGGCTGAGGGACTTGCGTTCGACGGTCCCCTTCAGCGAGACCCGGTATCAGACCCTCGGCCGTCGCCGCCTCCGCCTTCGCACGGGCGGCGGGCCGGGGACGCAGGACCGGCAGCAGGCCCGCCGGGTCCAGCTGCGCGGCCTCCTTGCCTCGGCCAGCAGTTTGGCGATCTCCTTGAAACCCGTGTCCCGTCGTACCCGGACGACCGATGCGGTCATGAGGTCGCTCACCGTCCGGTGCCACATGGGTTCCGCCTTCTGATCTCGTACGCGCCCCTCCTTCCACTCTCCGCCCGGCACACAGCCGCCGCATGTGCCGGGCGGTCCAGCCGGTGGCCTGCCGCCTGGACCTGCTGGGGAGCCGTCCGAGTCGCACCGGCTCCTGAGCGGTCTGCGTCGGCGCGGGCGCCGACGGGGTCAGTCGGGGATGTCGTCGGCTTTGCCGACGACGACCGCGAACAGGTCGGCGAGACCCGCGAGCGAAGCCGACTGGAGTTCCGAAGCCGGGACCGGCACGCCGTTCGAGCCGGCCAGTGTGCGGGTCGCGGTCGCGGCCGCCACGACCGTGGGCCGGTAGCCGAGATTGAAGGCGTCGCGCGCGGTGGAGTTGACGCACATGTGCGTCATGAAGCCGGCGAGAACGAGGTCGTGCCGGCCGGTCTGCCCCAACTGGGCCTCCAGATCGGTCCGGAAGAACGAACTGGGGTGGTTCTTGACGATGACGGGCTCCCCGGGTGCGGGTGCCACCTCGTCGGTGATCCGGCCGACATCGGCACTGAGGTCGTACGGCGAGCCCGCGCCCGCGTCGTGCATGATGTGGAAGACCGGGACACCGGCCGCTCGCGCACGTGACAGCAGACGGGCCCCCTCGGCCAGTGCCTCCTCGACGCCCTCGAGTCGCATGACGCCCTGCCGGTAGGTGTTCTGGCAGTCGATCATGATGAGAACGGATTCCTTCAGCGCCGCCGGCCGGTCCCCCAGACCGAGCAGGCTGCGCAGGGTCGCGGATGCAGGCATGGTTCTCAGCTCCCTTCGGGTCCGATACCACCCACTCTCGAACCGGCCACGCTGCAACTCCGCTGCAAGCCCGCTGACCTGCCGATCCGCATCGCCCCGATCAGGGTTGGTCCGGCGGTCGGATCACCGGGAGGACGTCAGAGGGGTCGGCGGGCCGACGGTGACGCCGCCGTCCAGGACGAACTCCACGCCGGTCGAGAAGGAGGCGTCGGCGGCGATGAAGAGCACCATGCGGGCGACCTCGTCGGGCTCACCGAACCGGGGGAGGGGCTGTGCGGCCGTGAAGGAGTCGTCGAAGCCGGCCGTCATCGCGGTGCGCACAGCACCGGGATGGACCGAGCAGACCCGGATCCCGTCCGGAGCCAGTTCCAGAGCCGCGGCCTTGGTCAGACCGCGCAGTCCCCACTTGCTGGCCACATACCCTGAGATGCCCGCGTATCCGGTGATGCCGGCGATCGAGGAGATGCTCACGATCGCGCCCCCACCGGCCCGGCGAATGGAGGGGGCAGCCGTACGCACACCCAGCCAGGCGCCTTGGAGGTTGACGTCGATGACCCGGCGGAAGGATTCGAGGGGCTGCTCCTCGATCGTCCCCCACTCGAGGATGCCCGCGTTGTTGACCAGCACCGATACCGGGCCCAGCTCCCGCTCGGTCTCCGTCACCGCTCTTCGCCAGTCGTCCTCGGTGCTGACGTCCAGGTGCGTGTACCGAGCGGGGGCGCCGAGCTCGGCCGCCAGTTTCGCTCCTTCCGTGTCGAGGACATCGGCGACCGTCACGGCCGCGCCTTCCTCGGCGAACAGCCGGGCCACAGCGGCGCCTATTCCTCTGGCTCCGCCCGTGACGATCGCCACACGCTCGTTGAGACGTCCCATCACGACCTCCTGCCTGAAGAAGTGTCCCGACGACGTTTCGCCTGAGGGGCGACGACAGGGCGGTCAGGACGTCGCGCAGACGGCCTCGACGAAGTGGCCCACCTGGTCCTCGGGAAGGTGGCGTGCGAGATCCGCCTCGCTGATCATGCCGACGAGGCGATGGCCGTCGATCACCGGCAGTCGGCGGATCCTGTGGTCCTCCATGGTGTGCAGGACCTGGCCGACGTCGGCCCTGGCGTCGATCGTGACCGGCTTGCCCTGCTCCAGCTGGCCGGCCGTCATGGTCCTGGGGTCCTTTCCCCTGGCGAGACACTTCACCACGATGTCGCGGTCGGTGATGATCCCGTGGAGCCGGTCGTCCGGCCCGCAGATCGGCAGGGCTCCGACGTCCAGTTCCTTCATCCTGCGCGCCGCGTCCTGAAGCGTTTCGTTCTCGTGCACACAGGTGGCACCGGCGTGCATGATCTCCCGGGCAGTCGTCATGGTCGTGTCCTTCCGGCGTCGTCTTCGGCGCGGGAGGAGTCCGTGGAGTCTGACCCGCCCCGGCCGGTCTCGTCCTCAGGACCAGTGTCGACCGCTCGTCCACCCGGCGCACACCGGGGAGCAGGCGGCCGGTGCCACGCGGGACGGGCGGCGCACGGGACCGACCAACTGCGAGGCCGCCTGACCGGCTCCCGTACGGCCGTCGACCGAGTGGTCCCCGGGTCAGCCGGTGATCTCGATGCGCTGAGCCTTGCCCTTCTCGGTCTTGGGGACCTTCACCGTGAGGACACCGTTGGTGAGATCCGCGCTGATGTGCTCGGTGTCGGAGTTCGGCGGCAGAATCGTCCGGTAGTCGAACTGGCCGATGTGGCGGGTCTGCCGGCGGACCGTCCCGGTGTGTTCCTTTTCCCTGATCTCGCCGTGGATGTCGAGCTCGCCTTCGGCGACCTCCACGGTGATCTGATCCTTGTCCACTCCTGGCAGCTCCAGTTCCACCAGGTAGGCGTCCGCGGTGTCCTCGATGTCGGCCAGGGGTGCCCATGGCTCGGCCGCGCCGAACCCGGGGAAGCCGGCACCGGGAAAGGCCGCGTGCATGAGCTGGTCCACCCTGGTACGCAGGTCCTCCAGCTCCCGCAGGGCCGCCGGAAGCCCACCTCTGCTGTGTCGCACGGGATGTGTCATGGCTGATCGCTCCTTGCCTTCTACCGTGGGGGTCGTGCCGCCGTTGGTCATGTGGCCCACCCGGCGGCCTTTCGGCTGCTCGGCCGTGGTGCGCCCACGACCTCGATGTCGTGCTCGGCCGTCTTCAGCAACTGCCGGGCCAGGTCGTTCAGGGCCCGGCCGGCGGCCAGTTCGTCACCGATCTCCGGAACGTCCGTGTCCGCCGGATGGCAGTGCGCGGCCCCGCGACCGGTGAGCTCCGTGGTGCCGGTGTCCAGGACCAGACGGGCCTTGGTCGTTCCTTCGTCGTCCTCGAACAGATGAAGACGAACCTTCCATTCCGACGTGTGCGGCATCGTTCTCCTCCTCAATCCGGACGGGGTTCGTTCGGGCATCCGGGGCCGTGCGGCGGCGTCCGGCAGTCGTTCCTCGAGGCGGCGCCGCACGTGCGCGGTGAGCGTGCCCAGCCGCTCGGAGGTGGTCGCGCGGGGCGCGACGGGCGCCCGGATCCGGCGGGCGGCGGAGGGCAGCTCCTCCAGGTCCGCGGTGAACCTGCCCCGGCACTCGGCGAGCGTGGGCCTGGGGCCGGTGCGCCGTCCGTTCCGCATCACCGTCTCCAGCAGGGGAACCCCGTCGTCCGGGGGCCGCTCGTCGGCGAGACCGATCACGTCGGCGCCGCCGGGGCGGCGGAACACCTGCTTGCGGCCGGGTGCCGTGACCTTCGCCGACGAGAGCTTCATCACCGGGCGGCCTTCGAACTCCACCAGCTTGTACGCGGAGTCCAGGTACGGCGCGTCGGCCGACACACCGATGCGGGTGCCCACGGCGTACGTGTCGATCGGTGCTCCGGAGCGGACGAGGTCGTCCACGGCGTACTCGTCGAGACCGCCGCTGGCGACGATCCGTACGTCCGGCAGACCCGCTTCGTCGAGTATCGAGCGTGCCCGTACCGCCAGGTCCCCGAGGTCGCCGCTGTCCAGCCGTACGGCGGAGCCGGGCCCGCGGTCCAGGTCTCGCAGCACGCGTGCCGCGACGCGGACGCCTTCCTCCGTGTCGTAGGTGTCCACCAACAGGGTCACCGGACCGGGGTGGCACCGGGCGAAGGCGCGGAACGCCTCCTCCTCCGAGGCGAAAGCCTCCACGAACGAGTGGGCCATCGTGCCGACGGCGGGGATGCCTTCAGCGGTGGCCGCCGCCACGTTGCTGGTCCCGGCGAAGCCGACCATCGCTCCCAGCCGAGCGGCCTGGAATCCCGCCTGCGGACCGTGGGTGCGCCGCAGGGAGAAGTCGACGACCGGGTGACCGGCCGCCGCGAGCACGCAGCGCGCGGCTTTCGAGGCGATCGCCGTCTGGTGGCTGAGCTGGTTGAGCACGTACGTCTCGGCCAACTGCGCCTGCGGCAGCGGCGCGGTGACCTCCAGCAGCGGCTCCCCCGCGAGCACGATCCGCCCCTCCGGTACCGCGCGCACCTGGCCGGTGAACGTCAGGCCGAGCAGCGGCTCCAGGTCTCGTCGCGGCCGGTGCAGCGCGGCGGCGAAGGCGTCGACGTCCTCCTGGCCGACGTGAAAACCGGCCAGATGGTCGAGTGCCGACTCCAGCCCCGCCGCCACCAGGAAGCCGCGTCCGGCGGGCAGGTCGCGGACGAAGAGGCTGAACGTCGCCGGGCCGGTCGTCCCCTCCCGCAGGTAGGACATGGCCATCGTCACTTCGTACAGATCGGTGGTCGTCGCATCCGACATCGGGGTCACCTCCTGGGCCCTCGGACCCGGTCACCTTGCGTCACCGGTGGAAGCGCGCGGACCACCCGGGCTCCACCCGCTCCCACTCCGTGTCCCACTGCGCGTACCTTCTGCGGTCCAGGACCAGACGTGTACCCGTCCAGGCCGCGTAGGACCCGGCGGCCACGCCGAACCCCGCCAGACCGCCCACCAGCCAGCCACTGGTCGTCGCATCGAGCGTGCCCGCCGGTGCGGTGGTGACGGTTCCGCTGCGGTCCACCCACACACGCACAGCGGCTCCCTCGGGAGTCCCCGGCTTCACGAGGGCGGCGCCCGTCCGCACGGCGCGGTGACCGCGACGGTCGGCAGCCCGAGGACGAGGACGACGGTCAGGATGCGACGGAACCAGCACTCGAAGATGTCGGACGCACGCCGCAGGGAGTCCGCGCCCCTGGGCGCGTGATCCCCACGCCTCGACGGCGGACCGGATGTGTACGGCGGACCTTGCGTGCTCACGACTGGGCCTCCAGCAACTCGCCGGCCGTCCCCCACCACCTGTTCCCACCGTCCGACGGCAGCGGTCCGGGGCACAGGGCCGAAAGTCCCTGTCGAGCCGGCTTTCGGCCCAGGCCCGCCGGTTGCCCTGGCTCACCGGCCGATCAGGAGCTTCGCCGGCCGCCGCGGTAGCCGGGCGGTCGGCGCGTTCTCACGGGGCCAGCGAGAAGTAGTTCTCCTCTTCCTGCGTGAAGTGCAGGCGCAGGACGGTGTTCAGTCCGTAGAGGCAGGAGCGCAGGTCGTCGAGCTGGCCGGGCGTGAGGCCGCCGTCGGCGTGGGCCAGCCGCAGGTGGGTGGCGATGCGGCGGGAGAGGCGTTCGATCTCGGCGTGGGCACGGCTCATGGTGGCGGTGGCCTCGGGGCCGCCGAGCGCGGGGGCCAGGGCCGGATAGAGCTGGTGCTCCTCGGCGTACTCGTGGGGCAGCAGCCGCTCGGTGAGCAGCCGGTGTGTCTCCTCGACGGCCACGAGTGCCTTGGAGCCGGGACTGTCGGAGAGTCGGTCCGCGGCGTCGCGTACGGCTTCGAGCACGTCCTGGAGGTCGTCGTGCTCGGCCGCGAAGCGGTGGATGAGTGCTTCGGCCGTGGGAGTGAGGGCCGGTCGCACCGTCTGATCGACGCGCAGGGCGCGCAGGGCGTTCAGGATGACCGCGACGTCGATGCCCTCCTGGAGCACAGCGCCGACGGCCGGCGGGAGGAGGCCGAACGCGGCCGCGGCCATGGCGGCGAGCGACATCAGCATGCCACCCAGCGCGCTCTGCACGGCGATGTGCCGAGCGCGTACGGCGATGGCGACGGCGTCGGCGAGACGGTCGACGCGGTCGGTGGTCAGGACGATGTCGGCGGCCTCGGAGGAGGCGGTGGAGCCGCTCGCCCCCATGGCCACACCGATGTCGGCCGCGGCGAGGGCGGGGGCGTCGTTGACTCCGTCGCCGACCATCACGGTGACCGCACGTTCGCGTTCGGCGCGCACGACGGCGACCTTGTCGGCCGGGCCGAGCTCGGCGCGCACGTCGTCGAGACCGAGGACGGCGGCGACCTCGTGGGCGGGTTCGGCGCGGTCGCCGGTGAGCATCAGCAGCCGTTCGATGCCCGCCGCCCGCAGGTGGCGCAGGGTGCGGGGCGCGTCGGGACGTACGGGGTCGCGCAGGAGGACGGCGCCGGCCGGTTGCCCGTCGACGGTCAGCCAGGCGACGGCCGCGCCGTCGAGAAGCGCACGGTTGTCGACGGCCCTGGCCCAGGACGGCCGTACGTCCGAGGTGTCGACGCGGCCGACGGAGATCTCGTGCCCGTCCACGGCGCCCGAGGCGCCCCTTCCGGGTTCCTCGGTGACGTCCGACGGAACCGACAGCTCCAGCTTGCGTTCGCGGGCCGTGTCGACGATGGCCCGGGCGAGGACGTGCGGCGAGTACTGGTCGAGGGACGCCGCCAGGCGGAGCACCT
Organism: Streptomyces sp. NPDC002588; assembly: GCF_040295925.1. NCBI lineage: Bacteria > Bacillati > Actinomycetota > Actinomycetes > Kitasatosporales > Streptomycetaceae > Streptomyces > Streptomyces sp. NPDC002588. The sequence goes on along the minus strand of NZ_JBEOWF010000037.1, from coordinate 7,949 downwards.
CCGCGGGCCTACGGCCGGGAGCGGCTGTCACGTCCAGGACGCGGGGACGGCCGCCGGTGAGGGTGCCGGTCTTGTCCAGCAGCAGCGTGCGGGCGCGGCCGAGGTTCTCCAGGGCGCCGCCGTCGCGGATGACCACTCCGAGGCGGGAGGCCCGGGAGAGGCCGGAGACGATCGCGACCGGCGCGGCCAGCAGCAGTGGGCACGGCGTCGCGACCACCAGCACGGCGACGGCCCGTACCGCAGAGCCGCTGACGAGCCAGGCCAGTCCCGCCACCACGAGGGACACCGGAAGGAACCAGGCCGCGTAGCGGTCGGCGAGCCGCACCACGGGCGCGGACTCCGCCCCGGCCTGCCGGGCCAGCCGCACGATGCCCGCGTAGGTGCTGTTCTGCTCGGTCGCGGTCGCGCGCAGTTCGAAGGCCCCGCCCGCGTTGACCACCCCGCTGCGGACCGTTTCGCCCTGCGGTCGTTCGACCTGGAGGGGTTCACCGGTGAGCACCGATTCGTCGAGGACGGCGGCGACGCTCTCCACCCGGCCGTCGACCGGGACCACTTCCCCCGGCCCCACCACGAGGAGGTCGCCGACCTCGACCTCGGCCGACGGCACCGCGTCCACCCCGGCGTCCGTACGGCGGCGTGCCGAGCGCGGTGCGTGTTCCAGCAGGGCACGCAGGTCGTGTGAGGCGCGCCGCTGGGCGGCGGCTTCGAGGGTGCGACCGGTGGCGAGCATCAGCGCGATCAGCGCCCCGGCCAGGTACTCGCCCACGGCCAGGGTGCCGGCGAGCGCCAGCACGGCGATGAGGTCCACGCCCGCGTGCCCCTGCCGCAGCGTGGCCAGCACCCACCCCACCGCGGGCGCGACGGCGGACACCGTGCCCAGGCCCCAGAACAGGTTCGCGAGGCTGTCGTCCCCGACGAACCAGGCGATGCCGCCGGCCGTCAGAGCCGCTGCCGTGACGACCAGCAACGCAGGCTCCAGCCGCAGGGGGACGACGAAGCCGGCCAGACGGCGCAGCCGCGCGGCAGGAGTGGGGCTGGTCGGGTTGTCCATGGCGCACCTCGGTCCGTCTGTCGCGGCGACCTCCGGTCCTCGTCCATCACATCGCGGCGACGGCGGATCCGGCAGGGGACGAACGGCCCCGTTGCCAGGGCCGAACGACGGGGTGGAGGCCTGTTGGTCAGGTCCGGTCGTCGTCCGTGTGCAGGGCGAGGACGGGGCAGGCCGCGACGGCCCGGCGGGCGTGGGCACGCAGCCGGTCGGGGACGGTCGTGTCCTCGAGGACCGGGTATCCCCATTCGTCGAGGCCGATGAGCTCTGGGAGGAGTTCGGCGCACAGGCCCTGCCCCGTGCAGGCGATGCGGTCGATGCGCAGGGTGCGGGTGCGGGTGCGGCTCATCGCCAGCTCTCCGGGGCGGTGGCGGGTGGCACGGGGAGCCGGGGCGGCTGATCGGCGGCCGGGCACGTGCCGTGGGCGAGGTGGTGGGCGACGTCGTCGGCGAAGGCGTCCAGGGCGGAGGCCGCCAGGCGGGCGGCGCCGTCGGGATGGCGGCAGGCGCCCCGGTCCGGCAGCAGGCCGACGCGGCGGCGCAGGCGGGACAGCAGGGCCGTGTCCGCCCGTCCGGTGGCCAGGGCGGTGAAGTCCTCGGCCACGGCCGGCAGGCCGAGGTGGCAGGGGCCGCACTGGCGGGCACTGTGCGCGGCCAGGAAGCCGAGGATGCGGGCCGTCTCGGTCAGGCCGCAGGACGCCTCGGGCAGTGCGACGAGCACGCCGGCGCCGGGTGCGGCGCCCAGCGGGGCCAGATCGTGCCGGGTGAGGGGGGTGTGCAGATGCCCGGCGGAAAGCCAGGTTCCGGCGAAGCCGCCGAGCAGGACCGCCCGTAGCGGCTGCGTGACCCCGCCGGCCTGGTCCAGGACCGTGGCGAGCGGTGTGCCCAGTGCCACCTCCAGCACAGCGGGGGCGCGGGCGGCACCGGAGACGGTGACGAGCAGGGTGCCCGGCTCGTCCGGCGTGCCGGCCTGCCGGAACCAGGCCGGTCCGTACCGGGCGATCAGGGCCAGATGCGCGAGAGTCTCGGCGTTGTGGACCAGGGTGGGACGCCGGCCGACGCCCCGCTCGTGTGTGCGCGGCGGGCCGCCCTGGGGCCGGGCCGGGCCTCCGTTGAGCCACCGCACCAGGGAGGTCGACTCGCTGGAGACGTAGAAGTGCGGGAGAGCGTGCAGACACAGCCGGACCTGGTCCACGCGGGCGCGTCGGCGCTCGTCCACGGCGGCGCTCAGTCGCCGGTACCGGTCGGCGCGGCCGCGGGGCAGACATACGTGGACGGTGTCCGCGCCGACCGCCGTGGCGGCCAGCACGGCGCCGTCCAGGACGAGATGGGGAGCGACGGCGATCAGGAACTGGTCCTTGCGGCTCGGCGGTTCGCTCTCCATGGCGTTGACGACGACCACACGGCGGCCCCGTCGTGCGGCGACCGCGCCCAGCTTGCGGGCGGTCGGGAACCCGGCGCCGCCGCGCCCGGTGAGCCCGGCCGCCGCCGCGGCCTCCACCAGCGGCAGGGAGCCGCGGTCGCCGGTGGGGGGCGGCCCGTAGCGCCTCAGATGATCGGTCAGGTCGGCCGGCCGACGGGTGGCGTACCAGCCCGCCAGCAGCCGGGCGGCGGCCGGATCGCCCGGTGCGGGGGAGAGGGGGCGGGGTGCGGAACGGGCCGCGGCCGAGGAGTTCACCGTCCACCCCCGAGAAGGACCGCCGTCGAGGCGGCGCGCTGGGACCAGCCGGGCTGCAGCGGCCCGGTGGTGAGGAAGGCGGTGAGCACCACGGGTACGGCCGTCGCCGCGACGGCGGCCGTCAGGCGCCCGGCAATCCGCCCTGGACCGGCCTTCACCAGCCGCCACCACACGGCTGCGACCGCCGCGCCGAGACACCCGGCGTACAGCCACAGCTGGAGGGGGAGCCGGGTGTCGGTGCCGGCGCCCACCCCGTGGAAGAGGGCGAGCGGCCAGGCCGCGTACGCCAGCCGGTGCACGGCTTTCCAACGGCGCACTCCCAGGCGCCGGCGCAGCGCGCTGGTGACCGCGACGGCCAGCAGCAGATCCAGTGCGGCCGTGCCGAGGCCGAGCCACAGTGGACGGTAGGAGGCCCCGAACGGCACGACGGACACCGCCCACCCGAGGTGGACGAACGGATCGAGCACCGCCGTCACCACATGCACGACGAGGAACACCAGCGTGAGCAGGGACAGGTTGCGGTGCAGCACACCGAGCTCGAAGCGGCCGACCCGACGCGGCCGGGCGCGCCCGCCGGAGACGATGCCCAGCACCACGGTGGCGGTGAGCAGCAGCAGGGCCAGGGTTCCGCCTGCGCGACTGGCGTACCACAGGGGGCTTCCGGTCAGGGCCAGGGTGGTCATCGCGGATCTCCGGGGGTGGCTCGGGAGGCGGTGGCGGAGTCGGGCGGCCAGCCGCCGAGACACACGACGCGGCCGTCGGGGTCCACCAGCCGGGCGGGCAGAGCCGTGCCGCGCAGCCAGTCGACCGCCCTGTCGCCCAGCACGATCGCCGCCGTACTCGCGGTGTTGGCGTCCACACAGGTCGCGGCCGCGACGGTGACGGTGCGCCAGACGGGGGCGGCGGGTTCGCCGGTGGCCGGGTCGACGATGTGATGCAAGGTGCGTCCCGCCCGCTGCCAGGTGCGTACGCGGATGCCGGAGGTCGCGAGGGCTCCGCCGGTCACCGCGACGGCGGGACCATGATCAATGGCAGGCCCGGCGTGGTCGTCGGCGAGGGCGATCCGCCAGCCCTCGTCCGGGGCCGGACCGGCCACCGTGAGGTCTCCGCCGAGACTGACCAGGATTCCGCACCCGGTGGCCGCGGCGGCGCGGTGGGCGGCGCGGTCGGCGGTGAGCGCCTTGGCGGTCGCACCCAGGTCGAGGAGGGTGCGCGGAGGCAGACGCAGCCGCCGGGAGCGCGGGTCGAAGACGATCCGCCGCCATCCGGGCGCGGGCAGAGCAGGTGACAGCGGGCGGGTGTCCTCGGGACGCAGGGACGCGAAGGTGCGGTCGTAGCCGAGGGCGGTCATGGCGCGCCCTATGGTCGGGTCGACGGCACCGTCGGTGCGCCCGGCGGCACGGAGAGCGGCCTGGAGCGCCTCGGCGAAGCGTTCGCTCACCGTCGTCGGGTTGCCCGCGTTCCGGTTGACGCGGGTGAGTTCGGAGTCCGGCCGGAAACGGCTGCAGGCGAGGTCGACGGCGGCCAGTTCGGCCCGCAGGACGGCCTCCGCGGCCGGCAGGGCCTTCGGGTCGGTGACGAGCAGTACGGCGGTGGTGCCGAGCGCCGGGAACACGGCCTCGGCGGGGGGCGGTGCGGGAGCGCGGGTGGTCATGACGCCCCCGTCGTGGTGTGGGGCGGCTGCTGGGTGGGAGCGGGCGGCTGCGCCGGGGGCTGCGGTGCCGGCTGTGACGCCGGGCCGGCTCCCGCGTCGTCCTCGCCCAGGTCGCCGTCACTGTCGTCGTCCTCATGACGGGCCGTGCCGCCATGATCCACGCCATTGCTGGATTTCGGGGCGACGGCGGAGGACGCTGCCGGATTCTGGTGGGGCGTGCTCGACGGTACGGGCGACGCCGAACTCCCGGGGAGCAGGTGGGTGTAGAGGCCGCCCAGGGCTGCCGCACCGGTCACGGCGGCGACGGCGATCCAGCGGGTGAGCCGGCGGCTCCGCCGCAGACCGCGATCGCGTGCGCGTGCCCGGTCTGGCGGGGTCAGGGGCTGGTCGAAATCGTCGGGAGAGGGGTACATGGCAGCGGCTCCTGGTGGATCGGCGGCCCGGAATCGGCTGTGCATCTCCAGGCTGTGCCCACGGCACCCGGGAACCTGCTCACGCACTCTTCGGAACCGGTAAAGATCTCAGGGCCCTCCCGCCCACAGGGGCAGGTCCAGTACGACGGTCAGACCGCCGCCCGGCGTGTCCTCCAACCGGGCGCTGCCTCCGTTGACGGTGACCAGCCGGTGGACGATGGCCAGCCCCAGACCCGTGCCCCTGGCGGAAGGATTGCCGAACCGGCGGAACGCGACCGCCTTCGCCTCGGCCGTCATCCCAGGACCGTCATCCCGCACCCGCACCCGGACCGAACCACCCGTCGCCCGGTGGTCGACCGTCACGTTCCCCCCGTCCGGAACGGCGTCCACGGCGTTGGCGATCAGGTTGTCGAGGACCTGCTCCAGGTGACCGGCGCCCAGCGAGGCGGACAGGCCACGCCCCTGCGACGCCGTCAGCCGGACGCCCCGCTCCCCGGCCACCGGCGACCACGCGGCCACCCGCTCCCTCACCACCTCGTCGACCCGGACCGCGGTCGGCCGGGGCGTCGCCTGCTCCGCGCGCGCCACCGCCAGCAGCCCGTCGACCAGCCGGGACAGCCGTGCGATCTCCTCCTGGGCCGCGTCCAGCTCCGCCGCGGTGTCGCCCTCGGCCCCGGCACCCAGGACGTCGAGCCGCAGCCTCAGCGCGGCCAGCGGGGTGCGCAACTGATGGGACACGTCGGCGATCACCGCCCGGTGGCCGTGCACCAGAGCCTCCGTACGGGCCGCCATGGTGTTGAACGTGGCGGCCAGACGGCGTACTTCCGGCGGTCCGCCGCCGTCGATGTCCGCCCGCTCGTCGAGCGCGCCCTCGCCCAGCTTCCGGGCGGTGGCGTCGAGGGCGGACAACGGACGGCTCACCCAGCGGGCGAGGCGGACGGACAGCAGCACGGACGCGGTGAGCCCCGCGGCGCCGATCGCCGCGGACCACCCCCAGATCGCGGCGACACGGCCGTCGAGCGGGGCCGCGGAGCGGGCCAGGACGACCGCGCCGGCGGGCCGGTGGACCTCTCCGGCCGGTTCCGCCGCCAGCAGCCGGCCCTCGTTCTCCGGCGGTTCCGGCTCGTGCCCGGCCAGCACATCCCCCACCAGCTCCTGTGCCTCCTCACCCTGGGCCGCGGTACAGGGCGTACTCGCCACCAGACGGGTGGAGGTGTCGTACACGGCGGCGCAGTCTCCCGCCCGTGCCGCGGCGTCCAGCTCCCGGCGCATGCCGGTCGGCGGCTTGCGGTCGGAGAGATGCTCCTCGGCCGCCGCGGCGATCACGCGGGTGGCGGCCCGCTGATCGTCGCGGAAGGCGACGCGCTCACGTGCCGTCATCAGTACGGCCAGAGGTACCACCGCCAGCACCAGCAGCACGGTTGTGAGGGTGAGCAGCGTCCAGGTGATGCGCCGGGTCACGGCCGCTCCCGTGGCGGACGGGCCCCTTCGGTCGCACCGAGCCGGAATCCGTGCCCGTAGACCGTCTCGATCAGTCCGGGCACGCCGAGCTTGCGGCGCAGCGCCGCGATGTGCACGTCCAGGACCTTCGTGGGGCCGTACCAGTGGGCGTCCCAGGCCCGTTCGAGAATCTGTTGCCGGCTCACCACCCTGCCCGGGTCCGCGGCCAGGCACTCCAGGATGCCGAACTCCTTCGGCGTCAGCGCGATCGGCCGGCCGTCCACCGAGACCTGCCGGGTGCGCAGGTCCAGCGCCAGCGGCCCGTTCCGCAGGATCTCCGGACCGGCGGGGCGCCTGCGACGCAGGACGGCCCGGATCCGTGCCAGCAGCTCGGCCAGCCCGAACGGTTTGACCAGGTAGTCGTCGGCACCCTCGTCCAGGGCGACCACCCGGTCCGCCTCCTCGCCGCGCGCGGTGACGGCGATGATCGCGGCATCCGACCGTGCGCGCAGCCTCCGGCACACCTCGACCCCGTCGATGTCGGGCAGCCCCAGATCGAGCAGGACGACGTCGGGGGACACCGTCGTCAGGGCCGCCCGGCCGGTACGAACCGCCTCGACCGCGTATCCGGCCTGCCGCAGGCCACGCACCAGGGAATCCCCGATGCTGCGGTCGTCCTCCACGACCAGCACCCGCGTCTCCTCGCTCAAGCCCGCGACCTGCCCGTTCATGCGTCAGACCCGCTTTCGGACGGTGAGACCGGCAATGCCCCACGTCATCCAGTCTGCGTCTCCGGCCGGCCCGCGCCACAAGGGGCCGTTCGTCCCTGTGTCACCGTCCGGCGGACGGTGATCCGGTGGTTGACCCGACTCTGCGACACCTGCCCGGGCACGGGACCGGTCGCAAGGTGGAGAAACAGTCCTTGACCTGCGAATACACAGGTAAGGCGCCTGACTTCGAAGGTGTTCCTCCGGGCGGTGCAGCATGTTCCAAAGGAAAATGCCAAAACCGTCACCTGGGCCCCGTACGTTCCGTAGTCTCGGGGTTACGCTGGCCTTCGGCCGCGTGCACCGCCCTGCCAACCACCCTGCTCCGCCCCGTACTTGAGCCGCTCCCGTCGCAGGCGCGCGGAAAGGACATGGTCATGGCCGTCGAGGCCGAGGTTCTCAGCGAACTGCACCGGCTGCGTACGCGCATGCCCCAGCTGACCGGGGCACTGGCTGCCAGCGCCGACGGGCTCGTCCTGGCCCGGGACATGCCGGACGTCGAAGCGGAGTCGCTGGCGGCGCTCACCGCGGCGGCCCTCGGCGTCGGCCGCCGTATGGCCGACCTCGCGGCCCGCGGTGAGTTCCGCGAACTGCTCGTCCGCGGGGCCGGGGGATACGTCGCGACCTACGCGGCCGGACCGACCGCCGTGCTCACCCTGCTCGCCGACGACCGGGTCAACGTCGGCCGGCTGCACCTCGAGGGGCGGCGCAGCGGCAGCCGCATCGGTGAACTGGTGGCGGCGGCGTTCGCGGCCGACCACCCCCTCCTCCCGGAGGAACCGGAGTCACCCTCCGTCCGGGGCCGGATCCTCGGCGCCCTGCCGGTCCGTATCCCACCCCAGTCCCGGCACCGCCCCTAGGGCCCTTCTGATGGATCTCCGCGGCGTCGCGACGCCCGGCACGCACTCTCGCCGCACCGGACAAAAGCCCTAGTAGCTCCGCTACGAGGG
>NZ_JBEOWF010000036.1:30851-115693 GCF_040295925.1 Streptomyces sp. NPDC002588 | reverse complement strand
CCAAACTTCACTCGGGGGCGGGGGGGTGCCCCGGCCCCCGCCCCCCCCCCCCCGCGGGGGGGGGGGGGGGGGGTGGGGGGGGCGGGGGGGGGGGGGGGGGGGGCCCCCCCCCCCCCCCCCCTTCTCCGTGTCTCCGCCGGACCTCCGTTGTACGTCGTATGGGACACCTTCTGCGGTGTACAGCGCGACGACCGCTCACCGCGCGCAACGCGGCCGACCGGTACGGCCGCAAGAAGACGCTGGTCGCGGCCCTGGCACTGTTCGGCGTCGGCTCCCTGGCGGCCGTGAGGGGGCGGAGGAGGTGCCTGTCCGCGCGCGCGTGTGCGGGCCGGTCGTGCCTGGTCGCGCCCACCCGGCGCAGCCCGCCCGCAGACTCGGCCCCGCGCCCTTCGCAGGCCTAGCATCGTTCTCAGTTACCGGAGAAACACAGGGAGGTGCCTTGCCATGGCCGAGACCGCCAGGAACGCCGCGCAGCACAGCGTCTGGCTGGAAGGCAAGGCACGCCGGCGCGGCCGGACCGGCGGTCAGCCCTCGGGACTCGACCGCGACCGGATCACCGAGGTCACCGTGCGGCTGCTGGACGCGGAGGGGCTTGCCAAGTTCTCCATGCGGCGGCTGGCGGCCGAGCTGAAGGTGACGGCGATGTCCGTGTACTGGTACGTCGACACCAAGGACGAACTGCTCGAACTCGCCCTGGACGCGGTCTTCGGCGAGCTGGACCTGCCCGAGCCGACGGCCGAGGGGGAGGACTGGCGGGAGCAGCTGCGCCGGCTCGCCACGGTGTACCGGACACTGCTGGTCCGCCACCCCTGGCTGTCGCCGCTCGCCGGCCGCTACCTCAACATCGGGCCGAACTCCCTGCGGTTCTCGCGCACCGTGCAGCAGGTCGTCCTGCGGGCCGGGCTGCCCGCGCACGGCGTCACGGGCGCCATCTCGGCCGTCTTCCAGTTCGTGTACGGCTACGGCACGATCGAGGGCCACTTCCTCAGCCGGGCCGCGGACACCGGGCTGGCCCCGGACGAGTACTTCCGGCAGGCGATGACCGCGACCGCCGAGGCGCCGGAGACCGCCGAGGCCATCGAGCAGTCCAGGAACCTGATGGCGGCCCGCGGCGGCGACACGGTCGCGGAGATGATGGACCGCGACTTCACCTTCGCCCTGGACCTGCTGGTCGCGGGCATCGAGGCGATGGTGGCCCGCGGCTGACTACTCCCCGGCGGCGAGGCGGGCCGGGAAGCCACCCGTTGCCACGGGTCCCCAGCGTTCGGGGGTGACGCGGATGATCGACTTGCCCTGTTTGACCATGGCCGCCCGGTACTCGTCCCAGTCGGGGTGCTCGCCCGCGATGTTGCGGTAGTACTCCACCAGCGGCTCGACGGAGTCGGGCGTGTCGATGACCTCCGCCGTGCCGTCGATCTGGACCCACGGTCCGTTCCAGTCGTCGCTCAGGACGAGGAGGCTGACCCGTTCGTCCCGCTTGGCGTTGCGGGTCTTGGCACGCTCGGGGTAGGTGGAGACGACGATCCGGCCCGAGTCGTCGACCCCGCAGGTCAGCGGCGAACCCTGGGGGCCGCCGTCGGCCCGCCGGGTCAGCAGGATCGCGCGGTGACGGGGTCGTACGAAGTCCAGCAACTCGTCGAGCGAGACGGCGGTGTTGGTCGCGATGTTCGGTGCCATGCAGTTCAGCCTAGGCGCAGGGAGCCGGACCCGCCTGATTCCGTCGTGCCTACGTCTGCGGGAGGGACTCGCCCTGCACCGCCTGGATCTCCAGGTCGACCTTCAGGGTCGTGCCGATCGCCGCGATGCCCGCCTGGACGACCTGGTTGTAGTTCATGGCGAAGTCCTCGCGGTGGAGTTCCGCGGTGGCGCGGAAGGCGGCACGGGTGCCGCCCCAGGGATCGGCGCCGGTGCCGAGGTAGGCGAGGTCCAGGTCGACCGGGCGGGCGATGCCGCGCATGGTCAGGTCGCCGTGGACCGTCCAGCGGTCCGGGCCCGCCACCGTCAGGCCGGCTGAGCGGTAGGTGATCTCCGGGTGCGTCTCCACGTCCAGGAAGTCCGCCGAGCGCAGATGGGTGTCGCGCGTGCCGTTGCCGGTGTCGATGGACGCGGCCCGGATCACCGCCTCCACCCGGGACTTGGTGACGTCGTCCGGGGCGACCTCGATCGCCGCCGAGAAGTCGGTGAACCGGCCGCGCACACTGGAGATGCCCAGGTGCCGGGCGACCGCGCCGACCGTGGAGTGCGCCGGGTCGACGGTCCACGGGCCTGGTGGAGGCAGCTCGGTGCCGCCGCCCTGCCGGGTCAGCGTCACGGTCCCGACCTCGGTCCGCCGGCTCGCCGTCACGATCGCGGTGGACGCGGCGGGGCCGTATCCGACGGCCGTGACGATCACGGTGTACGGGCCGGGTGCGAGTTCGGTCGCGTCCCGTACGACGCCCTCGTCGTCCGCGTCCGCGCGCAGCACCTGGGTGCCCGTCATGTCGGTCACCGTGACGACTGCGTGGGACACGGCCCAGCCGTCCCTGGTGCGGATCCTCGCGGTCAGTGCCATCTCAGGTCTTCTCCTCCGAGAGCCCGGTGGGCGGCGGGGTGCCGGGCACCCCGCCGCCCACCGGGGCCGTCCGTTCGTCCTACTCGCCGGGGTGGGCGAGCTCGATGTCATGGCCGTCGACGCCGGCCCCGGCGACCGTCAGCGCGGTCGCCACCGGCGGGTAGCCGGTCGCTATGACCGTGTACTCGCCGCCGTCCAGGTCCGCGAAGGCGTACGCCCCGTCGGCGCCGGTCGTCGCGGTGCCCACGACGTTGCCCGCCGCGTCCACGAGCGTCACCCGGGCGTCCGCCAGCGGCCCGTGCGGCGCCCTTACGACACCCTGGAGCCGCGCCCCCGCGTCGAGCACGACCTCCACCCGGGTCACGCCCGTCCCGCCGACCTCGACGGGCAGCGCGCGCGGCCGGAACCCGTCGGCGTTCACCGCGACGGTCACGGCACCGGGCACCAGCTCCGCGAAGGAGAACTCGCCCTGCTCACCGGTGGTCGCGGTGGCCAGCAGATCGCCGCGCACATCGGTGACGACGACCATCGCGTCCTTGACGCCCTCGCCCGACTCACCGGCCCGCACGAGCCCGCTGAGCCCACTGGTCCCGCTGAGCAGGATGTCGTAGGCGAGCGGCTCGCCGTTCACGACGATCGTGGAGGCCTGCGGCTGGAAGCCGTCCGCGGAGGCGATCAGGACGTACGACCCCGTACCGGGCGCGTCCAGCGTGTACGCGCCGTCGGCCTGCGCGACCGACCGGCCCAGCTGGCGTCCGGAGAGGGAGATCAGGGTGACGGCGGCCCGCGGCACGGGCGCGCTCTCCGCACCCCGTACGAAGCCGCGGACCGGGACGCCGCCCGATCCCCCTGAGCCGGCCGGCTCCTCGGCCGCCACGGCCACGGCGGCGGCGAGCTTCTGCGTGCCCTCGGGGGCGGACTCCGAGCCGGTCGTCGTGGTGACCCAGCTCGGGACGTGCTGCTCCGCGCTCTCCGCGGTTTCCGGGGCCTCCGTCGCCCCGGCGGGCTCGGCGGTGTCCGCCGGGGTCTCCGGCCCGGCTTCGGCCGCCTGGGCCAGCGCGCCCTTGGTCCGGAGCGGGACCTCCTTGATGAACAGGGTGATCAGGAAGGCGAGCAGGGCCAGACCGGACGCGATCATGAACACGTCCGCGATGCCGTGGCCGTACGCGCTCTCCATGACCGTACGCAGCGGCGCGGGCAGCTTGTCCATGTCCGGGATCTCGCTGGAGGAGCTGGACCCGGAGGCGAGCGCGGCGTACTTCGGGCCGAGGCCGGCGATGCCGTCCTTGGCGTAGTCGGTGATGCGGCTGGCCATGACGGCGCCCAGCGCCGAGACGCCCATCGCACCGCCGAGGGAGCGGAAGAAGGTGACCGTGGAGCTGGCCGAGCCGAGGTCGCTCGGGTCGACCTGGTTCTGCGTGGACAGCACCAGGTTCTGCATCATCATGCCGACGCCGAGACCCAGCAGCGCCATGAAGACCGCGGTCTTCCAGTAGTCCGTGTCGTAGCGGATGGTGCTCAGCAGACCGAGGCCGGCCGTGATGAGCACACCGCCGCTGACCAGCCAGGCCTTCCACTTTCCGGTGCGGGTGATGAACTGCCCGGAGACGGTCGAGGAGACGAACAGGCCGCCGATCATCGGGATCGTCATGACACCGGACATCGTCGGGGACTTGTCGCGGGCCAGCTGGAAGTACTGGGCGAAGAAGACGGTCCCGGAGAACATCGCCACGCCCACGAACATCGAGGCGATCGACGACAGCGTGATGGTGCGGTTGCGGAACAGCCGCAGCGGGATGATCGGCTCGGTCGCCTTCGACTCGACGAGCACGAAGACCAGCCCCAGGGCGATCGAACCCGCGACCATCGTGTACGTCTGCCAGGACAGCCAGTCGTACTTGTCACCCGCGAAGGTGACCCAGACCAGCAGCAGGGAGACCGCGGCGGAGATGAAGAACGCGCCGGCCCAGTCGACCTTCACGTCCCGCTTGACGACCGGCAGGTGCAGGGTCTTCTGCAGCACGATCAGCGCGATGACGGCGAAGGGCACGCCGACGTAGAAGCACCAGCGCCAGCCCAGCCAGGAGGTGTCGGTGATGACACCGCCGAGCAGCGGGCCGCCGACGGTGGCCACGGCGAACGTGGCGCCCAGGTAGCCGGAGTAGCGCCCGCGTTCACGCGGGGAGATCATCGCGGCCATCACGATCTGCGCGAGGGCGGAGAGACCGCCCACGCCGATGCCCTGGACGACACGCCAGGCGATCAGCATGCCGGCGTTCTGCGAGAGTCCGGCGGCCGCCGAACCCAGCACATAGATGACCAGCGCTATCTGGACGAGCGCCTTCTTGTCGTAGAGGTCGGCGAGCTTGCCCCACAGGGGAGTGCTCGCCGTCATCGCCAGCAGGGTGGCGGTCACGACCCAGGTGTAGGCGGACTGGCCGCCGCCGAGGTCGCCGATGATCTCCGGGAGGGCGTTCGAGACGATCGTGGAGGACAGGAGTGCGACGAACATGCCGAGCAGCAGCCCGGAGAGGGCTTCCAGGATCTGCCGGTGCGTCATCGGGGCATGGGCGCCGGGCCCACCTCCGTGCTTGGCGTGGGCCCGCACACCGGCTGGTGTGGTCGTTGCCATGGGTTTCCTTCTCTTACGTTGCTTGTGAGGGTGTACGGGTGGTCTGGGTTTTTTCGGGCGCGGGAGGCGGTGGCCGGTGCGGGACGGTCCGGCACTCGCCGAAGCTGGCGCGCAGCCGGGTCATCAGCCGGATCAGCTGGCCGACCTCGTCGTCGGTCCAGTCGCCCAGGCGCTCCGCCAGCAGGCCGGCGCTGCGCCGGGAGAGTTCGGCGAGCATCGCGGCGCCCTCGGGGGTGAGGCGCAGGATGCGGGAGCGCTTGTCCGCGGGGTCGGGGGAGCGGTCGATCCAGCCCCGCTCGGCGAGGTGCGCGACATGCCGGCTGGTCACCGACATGTCCACGGCGAGCAGTTCGGAGAGGTTGCTCATGCGCATGTCGCCGTGGCGGCCGAGGAGGGCGAGCACGGCGGCCGAGCCGGAGGAACAGTCGGCCGGCAGGATCCGTCCGAGGTCCCGCTTCACGGCTCCGACGGCGCTGAGCTGACGCGCCAGTTCCTCGTACTGCGTCTGCGCGGCCATCACACCTCCCACCCTCGCACTTTGTTGCTTAGGGCAACCATAAGAGTGTTGGTTGCTACAGGCAAATAAATCTGGAGTGAAGGCCGCAAAAAGTTGGCAAAGGCAAGTATTGGGTGAGTAAATGTGCAGGTGTGAGGGGGCGTCGAGGGGGGATGCGGTGACCCCCACTTGGGTGCCGGCCCCCGTTTTCGCTAGTGTCTCGGCCCATGGCCAACACCCAGAACCCCCAGGGCAACCACGACCCCGCCGGCAGCACCCAGATGTTCCGCGCGTTCGTCGACGAGGGCGGCCCCCAGGCCTCCTCCCGTCAGGCTCCCGCGCAGTCCGGCCCCCGTATCGGCCTGATCGTCGGCATCGTCGCCGCAGTGGCGATCGTGGTGGCGGTGGCCTGGCTGGCGCTCAAGTAACCCGCCCGGTCCCGCACCTCACTCCCAGCGCACGGTCACGTCCCGCGTCTCGATCCGCATGCCCAGCGGTACCCGCCAGGAATCCACGCACACCGTCCAGGTCCGCTCCTCGCGGGCGCCGGGACCGAGCGGCGCGGGCAGCGGCTCGGCCGACTCGACGGTGGACCAGTCGGTGCCGAGGGCGTCGACGACGTGCGTCCCGAAGGTGACCGTGCCCGAACGCACCGGTGTGCCGCCGGAGTTCTGGAAGCTCAGGCGCACGTCCTCGCACCAGCGCCGGTCCGTGGCCGTACGCACCGGCTCGCTCGTCGTCAGGACGGCCGGGCCGGGGGAGGCCGTGGACGGTGCGGAGGGTGCGGGGGCCGGCGACGTATGAGCCGTGCCCGTGCCCTGCTGCCGGGGGCCGGAGGGCGGCGAGGTGTCGGGAGCGGCTCCCTGCGGTGTGCCCGAGGACCCGGAGGACGGTGCGGACGTCCGCGTCGGCTCCGCCTCCGCCCGGCTGTCCGGAGCCTCCCCGCCCGCGCCGGACTTCGCGTCGGCCGGGCTGTCCAGCGGCACGAGCCGGACGCCTCCCGTCGGCGTCGGGTCGGCTCGCTGCGCATGCTCCCCCACCGCGCCGACCGCGACCCGGTCAGGCCCGGGACTCCCGCCTCCGCACGCCCCCAGCAGCCCCGCCGCCCCCGCGACGACGACGGCCGCCGACGCGCCCCATACGGCGCCCCGGCGGCCGTTCGGCCGTCCAGATCGAGCGGGACCAGTGCCCTCCTGTATGCCTTCCCGTGTGCCTTCCCGAGTCGCACGCATCGCGCCAGTGTGGCTGACGGTGCGTCAGGAAGGAACCCCGGAAACCGGAACCGGCCCGCCTTGTCGCCCTAGTCCGAGATCAGGCCTTCCCGCAGCTGTGCCAGCGTGCGGGTCAGGAGGCGGGAGACGTGCATCTGGGAGATGCCGACCTCCTCGCCGATCTGGGACTGGGTCATGTTGGCGAAGAAGCGCAGCATGATGATGCGGCGCTCGCGCGGCGGGAGCTTGGCCAGCAGCGGCTTGAGGGACTCGCGGTACTCGACGCCCTCCAGGGCCGTGTCCTCGTAACCGAGGCGGTCGGCCAGGGAGCCTTCGCCCCCGTCGTCCTCCGGTGCCGGGGAGTCCAGCGAGGAGGCCGTGTAGGCGTTGCCCACCGCGAGGCCGTCGACCACGTCCTCTTCCGAGACGCCCAGGACCGCGGCCAGTTCGGCGACCGTCGGCGAGCGGTCCAGCTTCTGGGAGAGCTCGTCGCTGGCCTTGGTGAGGGCGAGCCGGAGCTCCTGCAGGCGGCGCGGGACGCGGACCGACCACGAGGTGTCGCGGAAGAAGCGCTTGATCTCGCCCACGACCGTCGGCATCGCGAAGGTCGGGAACTCCACGCCGCGCTCGCAGTCGAACCGGTCGATGGCCTTGATGAGGCCGATCGTGCCGACCTGGACGATGTCCTCCATCGGCTCGTTGCGCGAGCGGAAGCGGGCCGCCGCGTAACGGACGAGCGGGAGGTTGAGCTCGATGAGGGTGTCGCGGACGTAGACCCGCTCGGGGCTGTCCTCGGCGAGGGCGGCCAGTCGCAGGAACAGGGAGCGGGACAGGGTGCGGGTGTCGATGGCTCCGGTGGACGGGAGGGCCGGGGCCGGCGCGGCCTCGAGAGCCGTGACATCGTCGAGTACATCGGGCTCGACGGGCACGACGGACACGACGGGCGCGGACTCGCTCTTCACGAGCGTGAGCACCTTCGAGCTGCCCTGATCTGCGGACATGCCACCCCCTTTGGGTCGCGGGACGGTCGCGGCGGACGATTCCCGAAGTGGAGAACGTCAGCCCTCACCTGAATACCGGAGCCGAAGCTCTGGCAAACGCGCTTCCGGAAGAATGTCACATGTCGGCAACACGCTGTAGTGACATGTCGACATCCCGGTGACGAATCAGCCCTGGAAAAAGGGGGTGTGACGGTTTTTCAGCGCAGATATGTCGGGAAGTGTCATGGTGGGCGATTCGCTCGCACCGGTGACCTCTCGCTCTTGCTTGCGATCCCCTATCGGATGACGTAACCAGAGCCGTGCGCCCTGTGCGTGCGCCCTCTCCGTGCGCCTGTGCATACGGCCGTGCCTCGGCCGTCTACGCCTCGATTCGGTTCGCCGAACGGAGCCGTTGGAAGCTACGCGCGAGTAGCCGGGAGACGTGCATCTGGGAGACGCCGAGTTCGGCGCTGATCTGAGACTGCGTGAGATTGCTGTAGTAGCGCAGCAGAAGGATTCTCTGTTCGCGTTCGGGGAGCTGGACCAGCAGGTGGCGGACCAGGTCGCGGTGTTCCACGCCGTCGAGCGCCGGGTCCTCGTAGCCGAGGCGGTCCAGCAGGCCCGGCAGCCCGTCGCCCTCCTGTGCCGCCTCCAGGGAGGTCGCGTGGTACGACCGTCCGGCCTCGATGCAGGAGAGGACCTCGTCCTCCCCGATCCGCAGCCGCTCGGCGATCTCGGCCGTGGTCGGGGTGCGGCCGAAGGCGGTCGTCAGGTCCTCGGTGGCGCTGTTGACCTGCACCCACAGCTCGTGCAGCCGGCGCGGTACGTGGACCGTGCGGACGTTGTCCCGGAAGTACCGCTTGATCTCACCGACGACGGTCGGCATCGCGAACGTGGGGAACTGCACCCCCCGGTCGGGGTCGAACCGGTCGATGGCGTTGATCAGCCCGATGGTGCCGACCTGGACGACGTCCTCCATCGGCTCGTTGCGGGAGCGGAAGCGGGCGGCCGCGTAGCGCACGAGCGGGAGGTTGGCCTCGATCAGCGCCCCGCGCACCCGGTTGTGCTCCGGGGTGCCGGGCTGGAGCTCCTTGAGCTCGCCGAAGAGCACCTGGGTGAGTGCCCGGGTGTCGGCGCCGCGACGCCTCTCGGGTGCGGGTGTGGGTGTGGCTGCGGGTGCGAGGACGGGCGCGGGGGCTGAGGCGGGGGCTGAGGCGGGGGTCTGTGTGGGTGCCGGGGCGGGCGCCGGGGCGGGTGCCTCTTCCTGGGGCGGCGCAGTACTGGCCGACACGGTCAACGCCACCTCTTCGTCAGGTCGACAACATCGTCAACTCATCGGTCCACTCATCCATCAAAAGCGGTCATAGCATCACAAGACATGTGCACTGTGTGCAAGCACCCCATAACGCCGTGTTGAGGGAGAAGTTGGTGCATATGGCGCGCGAGAGCCCTCCGTCACCATGGCGGAGGGCTCGGCGGTACGGGGGCGAGGCGGACGCTAGAACTCGTAGTCGGCGACGACCCAGGTGGCGAACTCGCGCCACAGGGCGACGCCCGCCTGGTGCGCCGGGTGCTCGAGGTACCGCTTGAGGGCGTCCGCGTCCTCGACCGCCGAGTTGATCGCGAAGTCGTAGGCGACGGGCCGGTCGCTGATGTTCCAGCCCAGCTCCCAGAAGGCGAGCTCCTCGATCCGGTCGCCGAGCGGACGGAAGGCCGCCTCGCCCGCCACGACCCGGGGGTCGTCGCGCTCGACACCCTCGTTGAGCTTGAAGAGGACCAGGTGGCGGATCATGGGCACTCCCTGTGCGTGCTACTTCGCCCCGTCGGCGAGCCAGGTGAAGAAGTCACCGACGGCATTGGCGGCGTCCGATATGCCCTGGAAGGCTATCTGGACGTAGTCGGCCGCCCTGGGCGGGTCCGTGATGATCACGTAGAGCGCGAAGACCACGAGTACGTAGACGGCGATCTTCTTGGCGTTCACCGCCACCTGGCCTCCCTGTTAGTGCCCGTAGGGCCCCTGTCGACGGCGGCGAGTGTAACCGCAAGTGCGATTTTCACACCGCTTTTGAACATCGGCGGCGCGTTCGTGAACCGATCGGGGTCCGTCATCCGATGAGGGGGTGAAGGCCGCCGCCGGGGCGGACGAAGCGGGAGGCGAGAAGAATGATGGGAAACAAGGACGTACTGCTGGTCGGTGTCCCGATCGTCCTCATGACCCTGCTGTACCTGTGGGCGCTGCTCGACTGCGTCCGCACCCCCAGGTACCGCGTCCAGCTCGCACCGAAGCTGCTGTGGGTGATCTTCCTGCTCTACGCCCCGGTGCTCGGCTCCCTGGTCTGGATATACCTGGGCAAGAAGCCGAAGGAGGACATGAGGAAGGGCCCGACCCATGGGGCCGAGCCCTTCGCTCAGAGGCGGTAGCGGAGGGATTTGAACCCTCGGTGACTTGCGCCACACTCGCTTTCGAGGTCTGTTCCTGCCGGTCAGAGCATGATCCGCACCCGTTCAACCTCGTTCATTCCCGTCCGCCCCCGCCTGGAGCGTGAACCGCTGTGGACGGCTCCGGACGGGGGTGAATGAGACGGAAACTGAGACGGAGTGAGACGGACGCCCGGCGCACTGACCAGCCACTACCGTGCCTGAGCCCTGGATCCAGGCCGCCGAGAGCGAACAGATGGGTACCCGTCTGTTCGCGCGCCCCTTCCAGACCCTCTGTCAGTGCTCTCCCTCATACTGCCTACCAGAGATTCGAACGCTTGATCAATTTTACAGAGAGGAGGCATCTGGTTGATACGAGACTGAGGTCGACATGGAGACACGCCACGCCCCGGTAACTAGGCTGATCGGGTTAGCCAGTTGATGAAGGGGGTGGCTGGGTGCGCTTCGAGTGGCCTGCATTCATTCCGGATGGTCGCGCGAATTCTCTCAAGGATTATTCGTTCTGGGAGCTAGTTAATCGTAAGAGCCCTGACCGATGGCTTTACATGTGTGGCCCAGAGGAGGCGGCAAAGCAGGTAATGCTGACGGGTGTCTGTACTGCTGAGGAGGTTCCCGAGGATAAAAGACGGGAGTGGAGTCATGCTTTCCGTCTCAATGTAGTGGACCAGCGAACCATTCATCAGTTGTGCGAATTGCTGAAATCGGTGCTCTGTCTCACTGTTAAGAGTGATCTGAATTTCGCAATCGCATTCGACTGGTATAAGGATCCGGTCGGGGATGATCCGATGACCTGGCCCAACACGGCATCCGGTGAATTGATCTACAGAAGCAAGTACTATGGAGCTGGAACCGCGCAGGCGAGGGCGGAAACGGAGCTACTGGATAAATATGTGGCGGTCATAAACAAGCATCCCCTGCTCCGTGAATGTCCCACCATCGCAACCATTCCGGGGCATAGAGCGGACGGGCGGAGCTTTGGCGAGAGGTTGGCTCGGAAGGTGGCTTCCATGACAGGAAAAACTCTCGTCGAAACCCAGTCCCCTGGTGGGCAGCGTCCCCAGGCGAAGGAGGGAGCGGTCCGGATCGCGGATAATCATTTCGCGATGCCTCAGATTCTTGAGGGCGACGTAATCGTGCTGGATGACGTCTACGGCAGTGGTACCACCATGGCTGCTGTTGCGAAAACAGCCAAGCGAGCTGGGGCTGAGCACGCGTTTGGCTTGGTGGCCGTGCGACGAATGAGGAACTGAGATGTCCAATAAGAAGTACGACTCTACATTCCTGGCTCTTGCTGCCTTCGAAACGGAGAGGACGCCCGGCCGGATCGACGCGGTACTGCGCGAGAAGGGGATGGAAGGCGTCAGCGCCCTGGCAGAGTCGCTTGACCAGGCAACTTCCAGTGCTTTGCGCCAGAAGGCTGCCGATATGGGCAGGCGCGGAATCTACACGGTACTGCGTGGTGAGCCTGAGTACCCGCAGTCGCTTATCCATCGCGGAAAGACGAGCGCGCCAATTCTGTTCTGCTATGGGAACCATGGACTCCTGGCAGCGGACGGCATCGGGATGTGTGGTTCTCGCTCGGTTAGCGACCTTGGCCTTAAGGCCGCGACTGAATGCGGTGAGGAGGTCAGCAGTCGTGGACTGAGTGTGATCTCTGGGTACGCAAAGGGAGTGGACACAGCAACACATCTAGCGGCGCTACGCAGTGGGGGTGCAACCGTCATTGTCTTGGCGGAAGGATTTGATCACTTCAAGGTGAAGAAGGTATTTGCTGAGGAATTCGACACTGAACGCCTTCTTGTTGTCTCTCAGTTCCCGCCCGCTCAGCCGTGGCTCGCGCATGGAGCCATGACGAGAAACAGAATCATCTACGGACTTTCGCGCGCGCTTGTTGTTGTAGAAGCTGGGGAGCGGGGCGGGACCCTAGCAGCCGGCGAAGGCGCCCTTCGTATGGGGCGCCCTGTATTTGTCCTTAACTTTGGACAAGAGACGCCGCCTGGGAATAAGATCTTGCTTGAAAAGGGCGGGTACCCGGTAGGCTCACGTGAGTCTCTGGGGCACATCCTGGATAAGCGTCCCCGTGATCAGGGCGCGTCACAGCTTTCTTTGCCCGTGTAGGAAGTTCTCTGGCGTGACTCTGTCTCATGCGATCGATCTCCTTGCAAAGGCCACGCCAGATCACCACTGACAGAAGGCAACGGCGGCATCATCACCGGACTTGTAGCGGGGCCACCGTCGCCCCGTAGGATCCGTGGCTTCTACCTTTCGGACGGTGGCAATCAGTTCTTGTGGTCCCCCGGAGCGAAGCGTCGTGAAGACTTCCGACCAAGTTGCCATGCCGTACTCAGTGACCAGACGCGATGCGCCGTCGGAGAGCACGGCTGCGGCCCGTACGTCCTCCGCGGGGGTGCTGCCGACAAGGGCGTGTGCTGCCGCTTGACCGCTTGAGGCAGCGACCCAATAGCCGGTGGGCGTGTTCCGGATCTGGCGCTGCTCGGTGACGAGCCGTCGGAGCGCTTCCCGATGATCCGCCGTGTGCGTTTCGTATCGCTCGACTTCCGCTCGCAGCTCGGGAAGGACGCCGTCCACCCGCAGGTCGGTGTGCACGGTGAAGCCCCCTGCCCCTTCGAGCACGACGGGCGAGTCTGCCAAGACCAGATGGTCAAGGAAGCCCAGCCGCTCACGCAGGATCGCCACCGTCGCCGAGGGTGTTCCGGGATTACCGAGGTCGCATTCAGGGTGCAGTGCCGCCACCCGTTCGAGAGCTTCCGCCAGACCGGCCGTGACGGACGTGTCCGGATCTGCCAGCGCGGACACGAGCTGACTGCCCAGGTGCGCCACGTACCAGGGCACGCCGTGGCGGCATCCCGTGTCTAGGCCGGCTGTGCTGAGTCCGTCCAGCACGACGGCGAGAGTCGGTGTGCCTGCCACCCAGTCTTCGTTGGGGCTAGCTCCACCCGGTTGGGTGTCGAGGGCGACGCGCATGCTCAACCTTCGTGTCGGTACAGCGGGGTGACGCGTCGACTCTCCAGCACTTCGAGCGTCTTCGGGTCGTAACGGCACGAAATGAGGGTGGAGAAGCGGCGCGTGCGAACCTCTCGGTAAAGCTCTGCCAGGTTGTTTTCCAGGAAGTGAACAACCCCGTTCGCCCCGATGGCGTGGATGCCGGCGATATAGAGGAACGTCCCCTTCCCGTCCAGACGGGGGAGCCGGCCCAGGTATCCGACGTCACCGGCCGACCCGTCTTCGTCCTGCGGTGACCGATGCTCCTTCCCGGTCACCTGGTCCACCAGGTGCCACACGCTGTCCTTGGCAAACCGAAGGTTGTCGTCACCTTCGAGCACCTGAGCCACGATCGGGGAGAGCCGAGGGCCGCAGACCACAACGTGGTTGTCCCGGTTGAGGTTCACGATCCCCGTGGGCGGAATCACCTCGTACTGAGTGTCTAGCTTCATGCCGCCCAGCAACTTCCGAAGGTGCTCGAAGTTGTTGAGGTCCTCCCGGGCGACTACCTCATTAGGGCGTTGGTCAGGAGTCTTTCCGGCTTCGTACTTGCCACCGAGCGACACCGTGACCAGGTCCGTGCCGAAGAAGGCACGCTCAGGTGGAGGGCCGGCCGACGCGAGCTGCCCCACGCGCCCCCGACTGACCCCGAGTCGCTTCGCAATCTCGGCTTGCGTCATGCCCGTTGCCTGGGCCTCTTCGATCGCTTCCCGACGGATGCGGGACAGCTCGTTCACGTGGCTCTGATAGCGCGCCATCAGGTCGATTGCGGCTTTGGCGCGGTCAACGGGGTCCGTGATCCCAGAGACCTTCTCCATGTCGTCCTGCACGTCTCTCCCAACATCGCCTAGGGGGGCTATCAGACTCTATCGCGAGAGGGGGTTGCGCGCAGCCTTGGGTTTGCCTACCGTACCTATCAAGCGAGACGGCAAGCCCCCCTAAGCAAGCTTAGGAGGCTCTGCCGTGGCTGCTTGACCTGCACAAATGCACGGGGCGGGGACGCTGCAATCCCGCTAAAGGCCAGAGGACAGGGCTTCGGCCCGACTGGCGAGGTGGCCCGGTGACCGCGAGCAACGGCCGGCGTGTGGGGACGTGGTCCCCCTTGCAGTGATGTTCCCCCTGCCCCTTCGACCTGGAGGTTCCGATGCTTCGACGAACCCTTGGGGCGCCGCCGTGATGGACCGGCTGGCGGCGCCCGTGTGCAGTACCTGAGCCAATGAGCGGAGCGCACGTGCTCACGGCCGAACCGGTCCGCCCCCCACCTGCCATCGCAGCGGCTAGCGCTGCGGCCGGTTGCCTCCCCCGCCCGTCCGACCGCGCTTCGCGTGCTGGCCGTACGGGCGGGGTGGCAGGGAGCCGGAGACTTCCCGACTTCAACGGCGCGCGGCCCCGGTGCTGGAACACCGGGGCCGCTGTTCGGGCCGTTCAACCCTGTGAGAGGAACACGACCCAATGAAGCACATCGTGACTGTTCAGGACGTTGTTACCGCGTTCGCCGACTGGATGGAGCCGACCAGCGCGGAGCTGGACGCGATCGAGCAGGAGTCCCCCGTCATCCTGGCGGAGGTCGACCTGTTGGACGCGCAGATCAAGGCCATGGACCGCCCCGTGAACGAGGTCGACGGCCGCCGGATCCGCCGGGCCCGTAACCGGGTGCTGGCCGCGCGGCGGGACCTGGTCAACCGCACGGCCGGCGCGATGCTGCCGGGCGGTGCCGCGTGAGCGCCCCGGCCGAGAAGCTGACGGCGGCGCACGCCGAAGTGAAGGCGGAGATCACGCGGACGGACACCAAGACCGGGCTGCTGCTCGCGTTCGTCGGCGCGGTGCTGGCCGGCGCGTGGTCGGTGGCCCGTGACCTGCCGCTGAACGTCGGCGCCTACGTGGTGGGCGGTCTGGGGCTGATGCTGTTGGTCGCGGCGGCCGGTCTGCTGCTGCGCTCGACCCGCCCGAACCTGGGCGGCCGGCGCGAGCGCTTCGGTTTCCCGCTGTGGGCCACCCTCACCCCCGACGAGATCACCACCCGCGTGAACAGCGGGGATATCGCGGCGGATGTCGCCGGGCTGTCGCGGATCGCGGTCGCCAAGTTCACCTGCCTGCGCCGTGCGGTCGACCTGACCATGGTCGGCGGTGCCCTGCTCCTGCTGGCCGTGCTGATCGCGGCGGGGGGTGCGCTGTGAAGGCGCGCACCGTTCTTCCCGCCGTCGCGATGACGGCGGTGTCCATGGTGCTCACCCTCGCCGTAGTGGTGATGTGGCTGGGCACCGCGATGCCCTGGCCCGTCGCCCTGGTCGTCGGTCTCGGCATCGACGGCGGATGGCTCGCCACCCTCGCCTACGAGCGCAGGTTGGCCGCGCAGGGCGACCACAGCCGCGCTGTGACCGCCGTCGGCTGGACGTTCGGTCTGATCGCCACCGGCGTCCTGGTCGCGCACGCACTGACCGCCGACCACTCGCGCGGCGCGTGGCTGGCCGTGGCGTGGCTCCCGGTCGCGGCGAAAGCCTTGTGGCTGGTGCATGGCCTGTGGGAACGCACCGCGCTGACCCCGGTCGCGCTGGACGCCATCGCGGGCATCCAGCAGGAAGCCCGTGACGAAGCGGCCGTGGCCCGTGCCCGGCTGCGCGCCGAAGCCTCCACCGAGGAGACCCGGCTGACGGCCGTGACACAGGCCGGGGCACGCGTCGCACGCGTCCAGGCCAAGACCGCCGAAACCCTCGCCGACGCGTGGTCGACGCTGGAGACGGCGCGGCGGGGTGACGACACCGGCAGGGCGCTGACCAGCGTGACGACCCGCGTCACACCCGACGTCACACCCGCGTGGGAGCTGCCCGTGTGGGGCCCGACGGAGCCGGTTGCCGCGCTCCCGCCGGGGGACGGCAACGCCCTCTCGGACACGGCGCTTGACGCGCTGGTCGACGAGATCCGGCACAGCGAGACGCCCGCCCTGTCCTACCGCGAGATGGCCATCCGCTTCCGCACGGCCGGCCACTCCGCATCCGAGATGCGCCTGCGCGCCGCGTGGAAACGCGTCGTGGCCTACCCCTCCCGCTCCGCACCGTAACTGTCTGAGGAGTCCTCACCCATGGGCAAGCCCGACACCCGCAGCATCGACCGCGAGATCACCAAGACAACCCGCAAGCTGGAGGCTGTCCGCCGGGGCGAGATGTGGCCCCTGAACAGCAGCGAGCGGCGCGCCGTCCTCGGGGCGCTCGCCGGCGGCTCGTACCGGGTCCTGCGCGGAAAGAGCACCACCCGGCAGGAGAACCGGCTGGAGTCCGTCTCGGAGCAGGCGGTCACCCGGCTGACGGCCGAGATCACCGCGCTGCACATCGAGCGGCAGCGCATCGTGCGCGAGTACGCCGCCGCCAAGGCCGCCAAGAAGGCGTCCGGGTGGTGGTGAACACGCAGCCCGCGAGCGGCCGTTGCCCGGCCGCGCACCCGGACGACCCCACCCCGTGCGGCGGTGAGGCCGTGGTGACCGTGCTCGACCGCGCGAACGCCGGCGCGGACGGCTGCGAGCACCACGGCGCCCGCATGCTCGCCTCCCTCGACGGCGGACGCGTCTACGGCCTGCCGCACGCCCCGCCCGGTACCGCCATCCGCGTGTTCAAGGCCGCCGACGGCATCCGCCCGTTCTGCTGGTACGAGGACGCCCCGCGTACCGAGCCGTCCCAGCTCAGCCACGCGGAGAACCGCGCCCGCCACGGCCGCTGAGCCACCCCCGCCCCGCCCCGGTTGCCGGGCGGGGCACCCTAGCCGACTTCCCGCCCCGCCCCTGGGGCAGTCAGGAGTGCTCCCGTCATGGGTGACACCGTCGTCCACCTGCACAAAGACTCCACCCCCGCCGAACCGTCCGCCGTGACCACCCTCACCGTGGTCCCCGACCCCGCCCCGCCCGCCCCCGTCCCGCTGTGGGTGCGCTCCGGGCGCGCCGTGAAGACGGCCGTCACGCACGAGCACACCCGCACCGCCGCGCGTGCCGCCGCCCGCCACACCCTCTACGTGGCCGGCGGGGCGCGGATCGTGGCCCGCCGTGCCTGGGACGCCCGCACCCCCGCCCGCTACGAGCGCAACCTGCGCGCGGCGGAAGCCGCGGGGAACTACGACGCCGCGATGGAGTGGGAGGAGCGCGGGCAGCGCTTCCGCGAGGCACGCCACCGCCGCCGCATGGACCTGCTCCACTCGCCCGTGGACGCCGCCAAGGGCGCCCTAGTCGGCACAGGCATGGGCATAGGCTCCCTGGTCGCCCTCGGAGTCGTCCTGGCCATCGCGAACAAGGACGTCACCGACGTCATCACCCCGGTCATGGCGGTCATCGAGTTCATCCGCCTGATGATCACCATCGTCACCGTGGTGTGGGGGCCGCTGGTCACCCTGGGCCCGTTCCTCGCCCTGCTCGCGCTGTGGGCGGTCGGCAGCAGGCAGCAGGCGGCGCCTCAGTGGGCTCTTCCCGCTCACGTCCGCAGCGGTGAGGGTGAGCCGATCACCCCGTCCATCGTGGTCAAGGCCCTGCGCGACCTCGGGGTGCCCGCCCTGCGCAACGCCATTAAGGAGATGGGCGACGCCGGCGCGTCCATGCTGTCCCCGATCGTGATCGCCGGATGCGGGGTGGAGGTCGACGTCACGCTTCCGTCCGGGGTGTCCACGGTCGAAGTGCAGCAGCGGCGCCGCAAGCTCGCCGAGAACCTCGCCCGGCACGAGCACGAGGTGTTCATCACCATCCCGACCGCCGCGCGCACGGTGCGGCTGTGGGTCGCCGACTCCGGGGCGCTGGACGAGCCGATCGGGCCGTCTCCGCTGGTCACGGACGAGACGCTGACCGGCGACTACGCCAAGGGCCGTGCCCCGTGGGGGCAGGACCTGCGCGGGGATGCCGCCGCCATCAGCCTGTATCAGCGGCACTTCCTGATCACGGGTCTGTCCAACCAGGGCAAGACGGCCGCGCTGCGGGCGCTCGCGCTGTGGTTGGCGCTGGACCGGTCGGTGCAGTTCCTGATGGGTGACCTCAAGGGCGCCGGCGACTGGGCCATGTTCGACGGCTTGGCCACTGTGCTCATCCAGGGCCCGACGGATGAGCACGTGATCGAGGTGACCGAGATGGTGGAGGGTGCGGTCGACGAGATGAACCGCCGTCTCCAAGCTCCGCCCGGAACGCAGTTCCCGCCGCTGATCGTGCTGGTCGACGAAGCGCAGGTGGCGTTCATGTGCCCGGCCGTGGACGACGAGAAGCGGCCCTACGGCGGTTCCAAGGCCAAGTCCCGGTACTTCACCGCCGTCCGCAAGATTCACAACCAGGGCCGTGCGGTCAACGTGCTGATGTGGCAGGGCACTCAGGACCCCACCGACCAGAACCTCCCCAAGCTCGTGCGTGAGGGTGCCCACACCCGCGCTTCGCTCGCGCTGGGCACGGAGTCTCAGGCGCGGATGGCGCTGGGGGACAAGGCGGTCGACGGCGGGGCGGCGCCGAACCTGCTGCGTCCCGGTCTGGACAAGGGAACCGTGGTCGTCGCGTCCGACGGCATCGAGATTCCCGCCGGACAGGCGTCCATCACGGTCCGCACGCACTACATCAGCACCGACGACGCGCACGTGATTGCCGACCGTGCGAAGGCGCTGCGCGACGGGGTCACCACCCTGCACGCGCTCGAGCGGGGCGAGGAGCGTGACCCGCTCGCCGACATCGCGCACGTCCTCGCGGACGCGCCCCGGCTGTTCACACAGGACGTCCTCAAGCGGCTCGCCGCGCTCGACGAGGACGCCTACGGCGCGTGGACGAACGGCGACCTCAAGCGCGTGCTGGAGGCCGAGGGCGAGGAGCCCAAGAAGTCCAACGGGCGCATGGTCGTCCATCGCGATCACGTCCTGCGCGCCCTCGCCAACCGCGACTTGGATGGTTCCGCTTCCGCCGACGGATAGCGGGGAGGCGCGGCCTCCCGTCGCGGGGAGGCGGGGAGAACTCCCCAACCGCCTCCCCGCCCCGCCTCCCCTGTACTGATCAGCGAAAACACCGTTTCGGGGAGGCAGGGAGGCGCCGCAGGTGAGACCCCGAAAACCCCCTCCACAGCGCCCCCGGCAGGGGGTGTCCCTGCCTCCCCGACCGAGCACCGGAAGGGATTCCGCATGTACCCCGAGCACACCTCCAACCAGCCCGCCGTACGGGCCCCGGAAGTCCACCAGCCCACCCCCCTCACCCCTGCCGCGCCGTACCCGGCGCCGCTCGTTCCCGTCCAGCCGCACGCCGTGCCGACGGTCGCGAGCGTCGTCCTGCCGGACGGCCGTGTCGTCACCGGCTACGCCATCCCCACCGCGCAGCCGGAACCGGTCGTCGCCAAGCCGGCCGTCTCCCGTGCGGCGGTGAACGTCGCCCTCGGGGGCGTCGGCTTCCTCGCCGTGTGCGGCGGTCTGCTGCTGCTGACGACGTTCATCACGGCGCTCACGGCGCTGATCACCCAGCTCATCACCCTCGCCGCTGTCGTCTTCGGCGGTTGGATCGCCGTCCAGATCTTCGGACACCGCGACGCCGGCAGCGGCGGCAACACGTTCAACATCCGCAAAGCGGTCTTCAAGCGCAACCACTTCCACGGTTAGCGTCGTGAGCCGGCCGGCTCAAGCCTGGCGATGCATCTGCCAGTGCGCCGTAAGCCACTTGCGCTGTTTAGGCGCGACCTTGGCGACCAACAGCGGTTGCCCGTGCAGCGCCTTGTACAGCGGGTACATGGCGATCTCGCCGGCCACGTCCAAAATCAAAGTCTGGGGGTGGACTGCGATCAGTCCCAGGTCGAACAAGCGGTGTAGGTCGCGGCGGAGGAGGAAGCCGCCGCCGTTGTGGTCGCCGAGTTCCGCGTAGCTGTACAGGTGCGCAGCTTCGAGTACGGCGGCCGGCATGGGGCCGCTGAACGCGCAGTGTTCGCCGTAGGCGTCCAACAGCTGCTTACGGAAGCTGGCTTGGCCCTTACGGACCCGAACCGTGGCCGTGCCGTGTCCACCGGCAATCGACTTCTCGGTGTTGTCCACCACCCCCAGCGGCGTGGCCTTGCCCTGGTGAGCCAGCGCGGCGCGCACTGCGTCCCACTTCAGCCGGCGAAAGCTGTTCTGCGCTTTGGGGTGAACGCACAACTGCCGCAGCTCCGTGCCGGACAGGGCGCCTTCCATGCTGACCCAGCCGGCTTCGTAGGTGCCGCGGTACTGCCTGACGTTCTTCGGCTCCTTGACCGGCTCGTCGAACTCGAAGTTGCACTCCTTGTTCGCGCACCGATACACGGGCGTCTTGGTCTTGCGCGGGTTGATCTCCGTGTCGTTGCAGTGGGGGCAACGGTGCACGTCCTTGACGCCCATCTTGGAGTCGATGGCTTCCAGGACCGAGATGCCCAACAGCGTCTCGCCGTTCCACATGACGATGATGTCGCCCACGGCCACGGTGCCGTGATTGGGGACTGTGTCATCCCAGCTGTAGTGCACGCCGAGCACGTCGTCATACAGCTCCCCTGAACGCGACCGGTCCTCTCCCGTGACCAGCGCCAACCACGCAGTCATATCCCGTCTTCTCCCCGTATTACGCCCCGTCCCAGGGGCGCGTCATGCCTGCCGATCCCAGCACCGTATCCGGCGGCACTGACAACGCCGCATCCCTATTCCTGCTCTCCAGGAGGTGAGGACTGGGTGACCAGCCGCAACGCCAAGCGGCAGTTGCCGGGGGACATGTTCCCCGGCATGCCCTCCCTGCTCCCCAAGAAGCCGCCCAAAGCAGAAGCCGACCCCGAGGCAATGACCTTGGATGATGCGATTACCCGCTCTATCGCGATCCTCGACCGCGTCTTGGCTGCCTTCCCGGTGGTCGCCGTGGTCGGGCTGTTCTCCGGTGGCAACGACTCCGTGGTCGTGAACCACCTCTTCCGCCGCCGCGTGGACGCGATCGCTCACGTCAACACCGGCACCGGCATCCCAGAGACCACGCAGCACGTCCGCGACGTGGTCGCCGCGTGGGGCCTGCCGCTCCATGAACTACACCCCCGGCACCCCTACCGGGATCTCGTGCTGGGACAGGTGCTCTCCACTCGCGGCAAGAACATCGGCCGGCAGGTATGGAAGGGCTTCCCGGGCCCTGCCGGCCACTCCGTGATGTACCGCCGGCTCAAGGACGAGCCGCTTCAACGCCTGCGGGGGCAGATCATCGGACGCCACGGACGCACCCGCAACGTCGTCTATCTGGGCGGCATGCGGTGGGCAGAGACCGACCGGCGTTTCCGTAATGCCGAAGAAGTCGATCGGGAAGGCGCCCTGCTCTGGGTCTCCCCGATCGTGCACTGGACCGATGCCCACATGCGCGAATACCGCGCCCGCTACCGCTGTGCACTCCCGCACCAGCACGCCGATCACATGCTGTGCACCCCCGGCGCACTGCCGCTCAACGAGGTCACCGTTCATCTGCATATGTCTGGGGAGTGCCTGTGCGGGGCGTTCGCCAAGCCGGGTGAGCTCGATGAGATCGAGTTCTTCTACCCCCACGCGGCCAAGCCGCTGCGGGAGCTGGAGCAGGAAGCCCAAGCCGCAGGACTCCCCGCCTGCAAGTGGGGCCAGCGCCCACCTGGCGGGCGCAACCGCAAGCGCCCGGCCGGACGGCTGTGCTCCAAGTGCGTCGACACCGAGGGGCAGACCGACTTGCTCGCCGAATGGCGCGAGAGCGGACTCATCTCCAGCGATCAGTACGACACCTTCACCCGCCAAGACGCTGCCTGAGCGTCAGGAAGGCACACCCACCGTGTTCGAGATCCGCGTCATCTGCGACCCCGCCGACACCGACCGCGTCACCACCGCCCTGACGGCCGCGTTCACCGCCGGCGACGTGCGCCGGTACCCGACCCGCGACGGCAAGCGCACCCGCCTCTACCTCACCGCCGACCACCGCCCCACCCCGCAGGACTGGCCGACCCCGGAGCAGGCGTACGCGAACGCCCCCAGCATCAACAGCGAGATCGGATGGACCGCCCGCTTCCTCGCCGATGCGGAGTGCTTCACCGAGCTGGGTCGTGAGTTCTACCTGCGCAAGGCCGCCCTGCTCGACCGTATCGCCCTGCTCGACGACCCCGGCGCCTGGGACCGCGACGCCACCGGCACCGCCGAAGCCGCGGCCGTGTTCCTGCTCGACATGGACCAGCCCGGCCTGATCTGCGACCCGCGCGCCTACGTCCGCCAGCAGTACGCCCTCACCCTCGCCAACGACCAGTAGCTACGCCAAGGGCGACCCCCCATTCCGCCAAGAACCCGGGGTCGCCCTTGCCCACCTGCCACCAACTGACCTGTGGAGGTCTCCCAGCATGACCCAACCCACCCCCATCCGGCGAGCGCCCGGCCCTCGCCTGCTGGACACCGCGCTCACGCTGGCCGCGCACAGCGTCCCGGTCCTGCCCCTGCGGGCGGGAAAGGTGCCGTTCGGGAATTGCCCCGCCTGCGCGCGGAACGCGTGCGGCGGTCGGCCGAACATGAAGAGTGCCGGCCCATGCCAGTGCCCGGCGCCCTGCCACGCGTGGGCCGCTGCCACCACCGACCCCGGCATCCTCGCCTCTCTTCCGTGGGCGTCCGCGTGGCGCAGGGCCGCCGCCGTCGCCTACCACCCCGGTGGCGCCGGCGTGACCGTCGTCGACCTGGACGACGCGGCGGCCGTCGCCTGGGCCCGCGCCACCCTGCCCACCACGCTCACCGTGCCGACAACGCGGGGGGAACACTGGATCTACCAGGGCGCCATGCGGTCCGTGAACGCCGTCCGCCCCGGCGTCGACATCAAGTCCCTTATGGCATACGCCCGTTGGCTTGGAAACGGCACAGGCGACACGGCCCCTCTCCCGGACGCTGTGCGCGCCCTGGCAGTAACGGAGCCGTCCCCGGCTCGCAGGGCGCCACAGACGCTCACAGTGCCTCTGAGGGGCGGGCAGGGGGAGTGCCGCCACCGCACGCCCGCCTATCTGGACCGGGGCATCGCCATGGCCGCGCAGCGCATCAGCGAGGCCCGTAGCGCCGTCCACGTGACCGTGTACCGCACGTTCCTCGCCGTGCTGTCGACGCATGGCCGGTGCGGCTGCCTCACCGACGCCCATGTCACCAGGTTGTTCACCGCCGCGCAGGCCAAGGGCGAAACCGTTCGGCACTGCACCGACGCGTGGACAAACGCCCTGACCACGCTGGGACTGTGACCATGGCCGACGACGAGCAGAATCCCGCCCGCAAGGTCATCACCGACTACGCGCAGGCGCACTTCCGCTACTTCCGCACCGCCGACGGCACCGTGTACGCGCAGAAGAACGGCCACCCCGTGGCCCGCCCGATCCGCTCCCAGGGCACGACCGGCAGCCACCGCCAGGAACTCATGGTCGGACTGTTCAGGGACGGCCTTGGCGTGTTCAACGGGACCGCGCTGAAGGAGGCACTCGACTTGATCGAAGCACTCGCGCTCAGCGAGGATGTGCAGCCCGTCTACATCCGCGTCGCCCCCGGCTTTGACGGGGCGACGTGGCTGGACCTGGGCCGCGCCGATGGGCAGTCCGTCCGCATCCACCCTACCGGCTGGGACATCACCGTCCCCGACCCGCGTGAAGTGTGCTGGCGCCGCACCCAGCTCACCGGCGAACTCCCCCTGCCGGTCAAGAACACCGACGGCAAGGGCATCGATCTGCTGCTCAGGCTGTGCAACTTCGCCACCGCGGAGACCGAGTGCCTGGCCATCGCGTGGCTGATCGGCTGTCTCGGGCCGTCCGTGCCCGTCCCCGCGCCGTTCCTCACCGGACCGCAGGGCGCCGGCAAGTCCACCGGCGGCCGGATGCTCGTACGGATCATCGAAGGCATGACCGGTGATCTGCGCCGCGCCCCGAAGGATGAAGAGAACCTGATCGCGGCCGTGGCGGCCGGATGGGTCACCGCCCTGGACAACCTCTCCCACATGACCCCGGACCTGTCCGACGCGATGTGCTGCATCGTCACCGGAGCCGAGAACGTCAAGCGCGCCCTGTTCACCGACGGAGACGTCTTCCGCGTCGGCTACCGCCGCCCCCTTCTCCTGACCGGTATCGACGTGGGAGTCATCCGCCCCGACCTCGCCGAACGGCTGCTGCCGTTGCGTTTGGAGCGGCCCCGAGTGCGCCGTACAGAGGATGAGCTGTGGACGGAGTATGCAGAGGTGCTGCCCGTCGTCCTCGGCTCGCTCCTGGACCTGACGGTGAAGGTCCGCGCGGTCGAGACGGAGACCCCGACCGACCTGCGCATGGCGGACTTCGCGCACCTGTGCTCGCAGCTCGACGCGGCCACCGGCCTCGGAGCGCTCACCGCCTACCGGGCCAGTCTGGACGACCTCAACGACGACGTCATCGAGGGCGACCTCCTGGCACAGACCGTGCTGCAGCACGCCGCCGGCCTGGACGCGGGGGCGGAGCAGCGGATGACGTCCACGGAGTGGCTGCACTGCCTCACCCGCGTCTACACCGGCGAGGACTTCCGTCCCCTGCCCAAGGGCTGGCCGACCACGGGCAAGGTCCTCTCCGACCGCCTCAAGCGGCTCCAGCCGACCCTGGCCGCCCGCGGCGTCCTCATCGACTCGGGCCGCACCCGGGAAGGCCGCTACATCGAGATGACCCGCTCAGCAGCCGCGCCCTCGCACGAGCAGCAGGCGTTCTGACCGGCGGCGCCCCCGCCCGTACGAGCAAGAGGAGCACCACCGGCCGCGCGTGCTCCTCTTGCGGTTCGGCGCTCGCGCCGACCAATGGTCGCGCCGCGAAGCGGCTCGTTCTTCCCGCCCTGAGCCGCACCACCACAGACACCCCCCTCTTTTTCCTAAGTAGGGGAACGCTGCGTCACCGCGTCACACGGCCCCCGAAAACGGCGGGTGACCTGCGCAGACGGGCGTGACGCAGACGCCCCCGGCTGCGTCACGCCGCGTCACCTGCGTCACGCGTGACGGACCGCCTGCGTCACGTGTGACGCACCCCGACCCCTCTGCGTCACACAAAACCCGCAGGTCAAAAGCCCGCATGACGCAGGTGACGCGGTGACGCAGAAATCCACACCTCGGACACACGCCCCCAGAGGAGTCACTGCATGGCCACGGCCCAACTCGCCGAAGTCATCGACCCCACTCTCGTTCTGCTCACCGTCGAAGAGGCCGCCCGCCGCCTCCAGATCGGTCGAACCCTCTGCTACCGGTTCATCACCTCCGGAGAGCTGGAGTCCATCACCGTCGGCCATCTCCGCCGGGTGCCCGCGGACGCCGTTCCCGAGTTCGTCACCCGCCGCCGCAAGAGGCAGCACCCCGCCACCACCCTGACCGCCGTCACGGCCGCTTGAGGAGTCGCACGCATGGCAGAAGACAAGACCGACCAGAAGCGCACCCGTCAGCCGAACGGCCGTTCGTCCATCTACCAGGGCGCGGACGGCAAGTGGCACGGCCGCGTGACCGTCGGCATCCGCGACGACGGCAAGCCGGACCGTCGCCACGTCGAGCGGAAGACCCGTTCCGAGGTGACCGCCGCCGTCCGCGACTTGGAGCGGGAGCGCGACGCGAAGACCATCCGGAAGGCGGGCCGCCCCTGGACGGTCAAGACGTGGCTGACGCATTGGGTCGAGAGCATCGCCCCGCTCGCCGTGAACGAGAACACGATGGTCGGGTACGGCGTGGCCGTGCGGAAGCACCTGATCCCCGCCCTCGGTGCTCACCGGCTGGACAAGCTCAAGCCGGAGTACATCGAAGCCTTCTACGGTCGCATGGTGGCCGATGGCCGGAAGGCGGGGACGATCCACCAGATTCACCGCACCTTCCGCACCGCGCTGAACGAGGCGGTACGGCGTGGCCACCTTGCCCGGAACCCCGTCCAACTCGCCAAGGCCCCCCGTGTCAGCGAAGAGGAGATCGAGCCGTACACCGTCGAAGAGGTACAGCGGCTCTTGCGGGCGGCGGACGACCGCCGGAACTCCGCACGGTGGGCCGTCGCGCTCGCCCTCGGACTCCGGCAGGGTGAAGCGCTCGGACTCAAGTGGGCGGACGTCGACCTTGACCGGGGCGTGCTCATGGTCCGGCGGAGCCGCCGCCGGCCGCGCTACGCCCACGGGTGCGGGGACACCTGCGGGAGGAAAGCCGGGTACTGCCCGCAGCGTCAGCGGACGAATCCAGAGACGGCCGACACGAAGTCTCGTGCCGGACGGAGGGCCGTGGGACTCCCCTCCCAGCTCGTAGACCTGCTGCGCACCCACCGGGCCAAGCAGCAAGCCGAGCGGGCGGCGGCCGGAGCTGACTGGACGGACGAAGGGTGGCTCTTCGCTACGCCGACCGGGCGGGGAACATCCCCCCGAACGGACTACGACGACTGGAAGGAACTACTGGACGACGCGAAGGTTCGAGACGGCCGACTACATGACGCACGTCACACCGCCGCCACGGTCCTGCTGATCCTCGGAGTCTCCGAGCGGGCCGTCATGGGGCTCATGGGCTGGTCCACCACCGCCATGGCCGCGCGGTATCAGCACATGGTGGATTCCGTCCGGACGGACGTCGCCCGACAGGTTGACGGGCTGATCTGGAAGCCGGACCGACACGGGCCCGAGGAGGGCGACGACGGAGCCGCCGGGGTGCTCGTACCCGCCAACTGAGACGGGAACTGAGACGGAAGCGGAAAAGGCGCGCGGTTCCATGAACCGTGCGCCTCTTCTACCAGCGGTAGCGGAGGGATTTGAACCCTCGGTGACTTGCGCCACACTCGCTTTCGAGGCGAGCTCCTTCGGCCGCTCGGACACGCTACCGAGGGAGACCTTACAGCACGCCGGGGGCTGGTTTGAAATCGGTATTCGGGGCGGCGACCGGCGCGGTTCGCGGGGGGTCTCAGCGGGAGCGGAAGAACTCCGTGAGGAGTCCCGCGCACTCCTCGGCGAGCACGCCCTCGACGACCTCGGGCCGGTGGTTGAGGCGCCGGTCGCGGACGACGTCCCAGAGGGAGCCGGCCGCGCCCGCCTTGTCGTCGCGCGCGCCGTAGACGACCCGGTCCACGCGTGACTGGACGATCGCGCCCGCGCACATCGTGCAGGGCTCGAGCGTCACGACGAGCGTGCAGCCGGTCAGCCGCCACTCGCCGAGCCTCGCGGCCGCCCGCCGGACGGCGAGCACCTCCGCGTGGGCCGTCGGGTCACCGACCGCCTCGCGTTCGTTGTGCCCGGTCGCGAGGACCGTCGTACCGTCCGGTGCCAGCACGACGGCGCCCACGGGGACGTCCCCGCCCCGGACGGCCAGCCGGGCCTCGTCCAGGGCGAGCCGCATCGCGGCCCGCCAGGGGTCGCGTACGGGGTCCGAGGGCGCCTCGGGTGCGGTCAGCGGACGGTCTCCAGGACATCGGCGGCGCCCAGGGCATCGGCGATCTCGCCGAGTGCGTCGTCCGACATCGACCTCAGCTCCTTCTCTCCGATGCCGAGGTCGTCGAGGATGCGGGCGTCGCCGACCGGGCCGTGCGGCACCGCGTCGGCCGAGGCGACGCCGTCCGGGGACTCGTCCTCGTCCTCGCCGTCCTCACCGTCCTCGGTGCCGTCGAGGTCGAGGGCGTCCAGGTCGTCGTCACCCGGCTCCCTTCCGAGCAGTTCGTCGGTGAGCAGGAGCTCACCGTACGAGCTGCGGCTGGCGGCAGCGGCGTCGGAAACATAGACGCGCGGGTCGTCCTCACCGTCCACACGGACGATGCCGAACCACGAGTCCTCCTGCTCGATGAAGACGAGGACCGTGTCATCGTCTTCGCCGGCGGATTCCCGGGCCAGGTCGGCCAGATCCGACAGGGTCTCCACATCGTCGAGCTCTGTGTCGCTCGCTTCCCACCCGTCTTCGGTGCGCGCGAGCAGTGCGGCGAAGTACACCGTGACTCTCCCACTGGTCTTAGGCGTGCCGGTTGGGGGTCCCCCCGGCGGAGGTTACGGGCGGAGAGAGCTGTGCTCCGAGCCCCACCCACTCGGAATCGTGGCAGAAACAAGGCGTTCAGGGGACGTCTTCGGCTCCCTGTGTCCGGTGGTTTTGATCGCACGTCCCCGAGAAGGTCCGCGGGCAACTCACCAGCACACTCGTTGCGGCCACTGCGGATCGTACGCGGCTTTCCCGTGCGGCCAAGCATGCCCACCCCCACCGCCACGCGGGACGGTGGCGATCTTCCCCGAACGTCCCAAGTGCCGTACGCCGACGAGCCGATCGTTCGGCTACCAGCGGAATGTGCGCATGCGCATCGCGTGGCGCAGCCGGGCGCTCTTGGCGCGGCGGGGCTGGACCCGGTCGCGCAGTTCGCGTGCCTCGGTCAGCTCGCGCAGGAACCTGTCGCGGCGCCGGCGGCGCTCGGCGTCGGTCTCCCTCGGCGCGCCGGACGGCTCGGTCGGCGTCGGCGCGTCGCGCTCTGGCGGGTCAGGCATAGGCTCACCACCCAGGTCCGTCCCCACCACTTTCCCTCGGTAGAGCGGTTTGATGCCAGCAAACGGCCCAACCGGACCCGCGGCAGGTTCACGGAGTGTGTGGGCGCCGGGCGGGGTGGGCCCGGTTAGTGTTGTGGACATGCGCCTCCACGTCGTCGACCACCCCCTGGTCGCCCACAAGCTCACCACGCTGCGCGACCAGCGCACGGACTCCGCGACCTTCCGCCGTCTGGCCGACGAACTGGTCACCCTGCTCGCCTACGAGGCCACGCGTGACGTGCGCACGGAGCAGGTCGACATCGTCACGCCGGTCGCCGCGACCACCGGCGTGAAGCTCTCCCATCCGCGTCCGCTGGTCGTGCCGATCCTGCGCGCGGGCCTCGGCATGCTGGACGGCATGGTCCGGCTGCTGCCGACCGCCGAGGTGGGCTTCCTCGGCATGATCCGCAACGAGAAGACGCTCGAGGCGTCCACGTACGCCACGCGCATGCCGGAGGACCTCTCCGCCCGTCAGGTGTACGTCCTGGACCCGATGCTGGCCACCGGCGGCACGCTCGTCGCGGCGATCCGGGAGCTGATCAGGCGCGGCGCCGACGACGTGACCGCGGTGGTGCTGCTGGCCGCTCCCGAGGGCGTGGAGCTCATGGAGCGGGAACTCGCGGGCACCCCGGTGACAGTCGTGACGGCCGCCGTCGACGACCACCTCAACGAGCACGGCTACATCGTCCCGGGCCTCGGCGACGCGGGCGACCGCCTGTACGGCGCGGCCGAATAGCTCTCCCGCACGGGCGGGGCTGTCAGCAGCCTTTCTTCGTGCTCGCGCTCGCCGTCGGCTTCGGCGCGGTCAGGGCCGTGAGGGCCTTGGCCGCGTCCGCCTGGGTGCTGAGCGCCTTGAACTCGTCGCCGATGATCAGATCCACCTCGGCGCCCTTGCGGGCCGCGTCGGTGCGGCGCTCCGCGCCGGTGAGCTGGGTGGCGAGGACCGGCAGCGAGGTGTTCAGCGAGGCGGCGGGGCCGAGCAGTATCCCGGTGCCGCCGACCTTCTTGTCGTACTGCTTGCTCGCGTTGCCCACCTCGCCGATCTTGAAGCCGCGCTTCTCCAGCTCGTCCGCGGTGGTCTTCGCGAGCCCGCTGCGGGTGGTGGCGTTGAGGACGTTCACGGTGATCTGCGCGGGCTTCGGGAGCGCGGCCGGTGAGGCGGAGGCCGAGGGGCTCGCCTTGGCCGACTTCACTGCGCAGGACGCGTTGGACCCGGCCGCGGAGGCCGTCCCCCCGCTCCCGGTGAAGACGTCGATGAGCTGCAGCGTGCCCCAGCCCGCCACGCCGAGCGCGGCACCGCAGGCGACGACCACGACGAACAGCCTGCCGCGCCGTCGATGGGGGCGCATACGGGGGTACTTGTCCCCCGTGATCCGGTACTTGCCGCCCATGCCGGGGGGAGTCAGCATGCTCATGGGCGCAGCGTAGTGCGCCTGGGCGGCCGTGACTAATAAAGGATCATCCGACATCGCCCTGGAGAGCGGAAAGAACCCGAAAGGGCCAACCCCGCCGCGGCGGGAGGCCTGCCTCAGTCCAGTTCGAGCACGCGCGCGTGCAGTACCTGACGCTGCTGGAGTGCCGCCCGCACCGCGCGGTGCAGCCCGTCCTCCAGGTAGAGATCGCCCTGCCACTTCACGACATGCGCGAAGAGGTCGCCGTAGAACGTCGAGTCCTCGGCGAGCAGGGTTTCCAGGTCGAGCTGCTGCTTGGTGGTCACCAGCTGATCGAGGCGGACCGGGCGCGGTGCGACGTCCGCCCACTGCCGGGTGCTTTCCCGGCCGTGGTCGGGGTACGGCCGGCCGTTTCCGATGCGCTTGAAGATCACACGGAAAGCCTACCGGCCCAGACCTTCCGGGCGCAGCCATGGCGACGGAGTGCGGCGCCGGAAAAGGCGTGATGAACGCGGGCAAAACGGAAGACGAGGGATCCGTCGAGGAGTGGTGCCTGCGAGATCGTCGCCGGGTACGCCTTCGCCGGTCCGGCCCTCGGTCCGGGCACCCTCCTCCGGGACGGTGCCGGGGATCTCGGTGCCGGGCGCGGCGAACGGCCGGGTACGGGGGAGGGCGGGCGAAGTCGGCCGGAAATGGACGGTGACCGGCCTCCCGGCGGAGTTCCCGCGGGCGGCCGCCGACGGGCGCGGAACCCTCTCGGTCCTCGAGCCGTCCGCCGCCCAGGACGAGCCGCGGCTCTTCTCCGCCGTCCTGATACGGCTGCTCGTCGATTCGCTCGAAAGCGGTAGGCGTGTTCTTCGTCACGCAGTCGTGATGGGCCCCGTCGGCGCCGCCGAACTCGGCCGGGCGGTGTCGGTCTCGCCGTTTCGCGGGCGGTATGCACAGGCTGTGGACAGAGAATCGGTGTTCGAGAGACCGACGGCCGAGCGGGAGGAACCCGGGGCCGCCGTCCGGCGGATGCGGGGCCCGCCGGTCTCCCGCCGGGCCCCGCCTCCGCCCGTCGGTCAGCGGCCTCGTCCCTCCGGCGAAGGCGAAGGCGAAGGCGAAGGCGTCGGTGTCGGCGTCTGCGTCGACGCGGACGTCTGCGTCGGCATCGGCATCTGCCGCGGCTTCGGTGTGCTGCGGACGGCCTCGGCGCGCAGGAGGGCGCGCAGGACCGCGTACGGGTCGGTGGGCATTGCTGTGCTCCTTGTGTCGTGCTGACTGGCCTGTCGTGGGGCCGGTCAGCAGCGCAGGACCACAGTGCGCAGGACCACAGAACGCAGAGTGAGCAGGGCGTACGGCGGTGTGGACGGCGCCGGTCGCGCCGGTGCGGCAGGCCCGCCGGACGCCGGGGCCGGTCTGGGTGCGGGGCGGGGAGGCGCGGCGGGCCGCGGGGCGCACGGAGCCGGTCCGGGGGCCGCCGCCGCGGCGTCGTACTCGACGGTCTCCCCGGCGACGACGGGTGCCGCGGCGAGCTCGGCGGGCGCGCCCGGCAACAGCAGGGCGAGCAGCAGCACGAGCGTCCGCAGCCAGGCGCGGCTGCGGGACGGACGTGCTGTGGTGCTCATGGAGGGTCATCTGCCCACGACACGCCCGTGGTTCAGCACGGTGGGCGCCTGATACGCCCGATCGGCGGACAAGCGGTGCGGGGGTTCACACCGTGTGGGGGACGCGGCGGGCCCGGCTCCGGATGCGCAGCGCCGTGATGGTCTCCACCACGCCGACCGCCACCAGCCAGATGCCGCCCACGAGGGTCAGCACCGTGACCGACTCGAAGGGGGAGTCGATCAGGACGATCCCCGCGACGAAGGTGACGATGCCGAGGAGGATCTGCCAGCCCCGCGCGGGCATGGCGGGGTCGTGGGCGGCGGCGAGGACCTGGGTGACGCCCCGGATCAGCCAGCCGATGCCGATCCACAGGGCGAGCAGCAGGACGGACTGCATGGGGCCGCGGAAGCAGAACAGGCCCAGCAGCAGCGACAGGGCGCCGCTGACGAAGGCGAGGACGCGCAGCGAGGTCGCCTTGTGGGTGCCGAAGGCGGCCGCCAGCTGGAAGACGCCGCTGATCACGAGGTAGAGGCCGAAGAGGATCCCGGCCGCGAGGAGCGTGGCGTCCGGCCAGGCCAGCACCAGGACGCCGAGGACCAGGGAGGCGGCTCCGGTGCACAGGACGACCTGCCAGGCGGCGCGGGACAGGGCGTGCAGGGGGCCCTCGAAGGGCGGTTCGGGCTCGTGTCCGCGGGTGGCACGCGGCGGGGTGTGGACCTTGCGGTCGTCGAAATCCGGCCCCCACGGGGAGCCGGCCGGGGGTTCGGTCATGCACCCCAGCTCAGACCGGGCGCCGGAGGCCCGCCACCCGGCACGGCCAGATGAACCACCTCCGCACTACTTCTCGGCCGTCTTCACTGTCTTCACCGTCTTCGCTGTCCTGGTCTCCTTGGCCGCCTTGGCCGCCGCCTTCATCTCCTGCTTGTGCGCCCGGACCTTGGTCAGCGAGTCCGGGCCGGTGATGTCGGCGACGGACCGGAAGGACCCCGCCTCGCCGTAGGCACCGGCGGCCTCCCGCCAGCCCGTGGGCCGCACGCCCAGCTGTTTGCCCAGCAGGGCCAGGAAGATCTGTGCCTTCTGCTTGCCGAACCCGGGCAGTTCCTCCAGCCGCTTCAGCAGCTCCTTGCCGGTGCCCGCGTCCTTCCACAGGGCCTCGGCGTCACCGTCGTAGTGCTCGACGAGGTACTGGCACAGCTGCTGGATGCGCCCCGCCATGGAGCCGGGGTAGCGGTGCACGGCCGGTTTCTCGGAGAGCAGGGCGGCGAACGACTCCGGGTCCCGGGCGGCGATGTCGTGCGCGTCGAGTTCGTCGGCGCCGAGGCGGTCGGCGATCGTGCGGGGGCCCTTGAACGCCCATTCCATCGGGACCTGCTGGTCCAGCAGCATGCCGGTCAGCGCGGCCAGCGCGGAGCGGCCGAGCAGTTCGTCGGCCTCGGGGTCCTGGGCGAGATGAAGGGTGACGTCCATGCGTCGATGATCCCGCGCGGGCTCTCGGCTCGCGCGCCGGTACCCCAGGGCGTGTGTGCGCTGCCTGGGAACGTACGATTCCCTCGACAGTTGATTAGGTAAGGCTAACCTAAAATGCAAAGGGGTCAGGGTGAGCGCCGAGGTCCACAGAGACGCGTGGGGCGTCCCCCATCTGCGCGCGGACGGGGTGCGGGAACTCGCCCGAGCCCAGGGCCTGGTGACGGCCCGCGACCGGGCCTGGCAACTGGAGGTCGAACGGCACCGCGCCCAGGGGACCTCGGCGTCGTTCCTCGGTCCCGAGGCCCTGGCCTGGGACGTCCTCGCCCGCCGGGCCCGGCTCGCCGACACGGGCCGCCGCTGCCTCGACCGGCTGGAGCGGGAGGACCCGCAGACCGCGGAGTGGATACGGGCCTACGTCGACGGCGTCAACGAAGGCCTGCACGCCACCCCGGAGTTCGGCCGGGCCGGCCTCGCCCCCGGCCGCTGGGAGCCCTGGACCCCCCTCGCCGTCTGGCTCTCGGTCCACATCCTGTTCGCCGGGTTCCCCGCCAAGCTGTGGCGCGAGGAGGCCGTCCGGCACCTCGGCCCGGACGCGGCCGGCCTGTTCGCCACCGACGGCCCCGGCACCTCCGGCAGCAACGGCTGGCTGGTCAGCGGCGCCCGGACCGTCACCGGGCAGGCGGTCATCGCCGGCGACCCGCACCGCTTCATCGAGGACCCCGGCGTCTACCAGCAGATCCGCCTCGCCTGCGACGAGTTCGACGTGGTCGGGCTCGCCGTGCCCGGCATCCCCGGCATCGCCCACTTCGGCCACACCGGCACGGTCGCCTGGGCCATCACCAACGCCATGGCCGACTACCAGGACCTCTACCGAGAACGGCTCCGCCGCACCGGCGCGGGAGTGGAGGCCCTCGGCCCCGACGGGGTCTGGCAACGCGCCGCACGGCACACCGAGACCGTCGAGGTGGCCGGGGAGGACCCGGTGGAGATCGAGGTGATCGAGACACCCCGGGGCCCGGTGATCGCCGGCGGCCCGGAGGGTCTGGAAGGCGGGGTGGTGCCGGAGGGCCCACCCCACGCCTCCGGATCCTCGGCCGTCGCCCCGGCCGCCCCTGGGGAATTCCCGCTCGCCCTCGCCCTCCGCTACCCGCCCCGGGTCACCGCGGACCTCGGCTTCGGCGCCCTCCTCCCCCTCCTCCGGGCCCGCCGGGTCGCCGATGTCGACGCCGCCTTCGACGCGTGGGCCGAACCCGTCAACGTCGTTCAGGCCGCCGACACCGAGGGCGGGCTGCTGCACCGGGTCGCGGGCCGGGTGCCCGTGCGCGCCGAGGCCAACGGCATCCGGCTGGTGCCCGCCTGGGAGCCCGGCCACGAGTGGACCGGCTGGCACGAGATGCCCCGCGCCGGCCTCACCGACGGCGTCGCCGTCATGGCCAACCAGCGCGGACCGGCCGCCGGCCTCGGTGTCGAGTTCGCCCCGCCGCACCGCGCCGACCGGATCCGCGCACTCCTCGCGGAGAAGGAGCGATGGTCCGGCGCCGGCATGGCCGCCGTCCACACGGATACCCACCTCGGATCAGCCGCCTCCCTCCTCGGCCGCCTGGCCGCCCTGGACGGCCTCACCGCCCCGGCCGCCGCCCTCCGCGACCGCCTCCTGGGCTGGGACCGGCGCATGGACGCCGACAGCGAGGACGCGGCGGGGTTCGCCGCCGTCCGCGGCGCCCTCGTCCGCCGGCTCGCCGCCCACCCCGCGCTCGCCGCCCTGGCGACCCCGCCCGCCTACCCCGAGGTACTGCTCCCCTGGCTGGCCCTCCTTCCCCGCGTCGGCTTCGCCCTCGAACACCTCCTGGCCGCCGAGGACCTGTACGGCATCGACCGCGCCGCGCTCGTGCGGGAAGCCGTCGAGGAGGCCGCCGGACGGCCCGCGGCCCGCTGGGGCGACACCCACCGCCTCGCGGCCTGGCGCGCCCTGCCCGACCCGTCGCACGAGGACGAGGGCCCGGCGCTGTCCGGCGACCACGACTGCGTGCTGTGCACCACGACCGTCCCCGGCTGGACCGACCTGGCCGCGCGCGGCCCCGCGGCCCGTTACGTCTGGGACCTGGCCCGCCGCGAGGACAGCCGGTGGATCGTCCCGCACGGCGCGTCCGGCCACCCCGACAGCCCCCACCACCACGATCAGCAGCCCCTCTGGCTCAGGGGCGAGCTGCTCCCGGTCGTCACCGACTGGGCACAGCTGACCAAGGAGAGCGATGTCTGACGTCCATGTCCACGAGGAGGTCGCCGACGGGTTCGGCACCGTCCGCCTCCGTCCGCTCGACCCCGCCGCCGACGCCGCCGTCGTCCACTCCTGGGTCCGAGAGGAACGCGCCGTCTTCTGGGGCATGAACGGCCTGACCCGGCACCAGGTCGCCGAGATCTACGCCCACCTGGCGGGCCTCGACACCCACCACGCCTACCTGGCCGAACTGGACGGCACCCCGGTGGCGCTGCTGCAGACCTACGAACCGGCCGAGGACCGGGTCTGCGAGGTGTACGAGGTCGAGCCCGGCGACATCGGCCTGCACGTCCTCATCGCGCCCCCGGGCGACCGGGGCGCGCTCCCCGGCTGGTCGGCGGCGCTGATGAGCGCCTTCGCGGCGTACGTCCTGCTGGGCCTGGACCGGCGACGGGTCGTGGTGGACCCGGACGTGCGCAACGAGAAGGCCATCGCACGCTTCCTGCGGCAGGGCTTCGAGGCCGGACCGCGGGTCACCCTCCCGGAGATCGACCTGCCGGACGTGCACCTGCCGGAGAAGCGGGCCCAACTGGCGTTCCTGAGGAGGGAGGTAGCCTTCCCGGGGTGACTCCGGATGACCTCGTCGCGCACTACGCACTCGAGCCGATCCCCCGCGAGGGCGGACTGTTCCGTCGAACCTGGGAGGGTGCCGAAGGGCCGGACGGCCGTCCCGCCGGAACCGCCATCGTCGCGCTGATCACCACCGGCGACCACTCGGCCCTGCACCGGCTGCCCAACGACGAGATCTGGCACTTCTACCTCGGCGACCCCCTGGAACTGCTGCTGCTCGCCCCCGACGGGACCTCCCGCACGGCGGTGCTCGGCCCGGACGTCCTCGGCGGGCAGCACCCGCAGCTCACGGTCCCGGCGCACACCTGGATGGGCGCGCGGACCAGGGGCGACTGGACCTTCTTCGGCTGCACCATGGCGCCCGGCTTCACCTACGAGGACTACGAACACGGGGAAGCGGCCGAACTGACGGCGCGTTACCCGGACCGGGCACGTCAGATCGCGGC
Source organism: Streptomyces sp. NPDC002588 (assembly GCF_040295925.1). NCBI lineage: Bacteria > Bacillati > Actinomycetota > Actinomycetes > Kitasatosporales > Streptomycetaceae > Streptomyces > Streptomyces sp. NPDC002588. The sequence goes on along the minus strand of NZ_JBEOWF010000036.1, from coordinate 79,192 downwards.
ACTGTGCCGTCCATGACCTTGCTGACGGGCCGGGTGGCCTTGATCACGGGCGCGGGCGGCGGCGTCGGCCGGGGCATCGCGCTGCGTTTCGCGCAGGAGGGCGCGGCGGTGGCGCTGCACTGCCGTACGGCGGTGGAGGCGGCACGCGCCCTCGCGGCGGAGATCGGGGAGACCGGTGAACGGGCCGTCGTCCTGCCCGCCGCCGATCTCACCGCCGAGGACGAGTGCCGCAGACTGGTGGCGCAGGCCGCCGAGTGGGGCGACGGACGGCTCGACGCTCTGGTGAACAACGCGGGCATCCAGCCGGTGCAGGCGCTGGAAGGGATGACGGCGGCGGACTGGCGGGCGGTCGTGGACACCAACCTGACCAGCGTGTTCGCCTGTACCCAGGCGGCGGCCGAGGTGATGAGGGGGCACGGCGGCGGGAGCATCACCCATATCGCCTCGGTCGAGGCGCGGATGCCCGCGCCGGCCCACGCCCACTACTCCGCCTCCAAGGCGGCGGTCATGATGCACGCCCGCGCGGCCGCGCAGGAGTACGGCCCGTACGGCATCCGCGTGAACACCGTCTCGCCCGGCCTGATCGAGCGGGAGGGGCTGGCGGAGGCCTGGCCCGAAGGGGTGCGGCGGTGGCGGGAGGCGGTCGCGGTCGGCCGGCTGGGCCGCCCGGAGGACGTCGGCGACGCCTGTGTGTTCCTGGCGTCGCCGCTGGCCTCCTGGGTGACCGGGCACGATCTGGTGGTCGACGGCGGGGCCACGGCACGGCCCACCTGGTGAACCGGATGCCGTGTGCATCCGTACACAACCCCGAGCACACGACTTACGAGTCTCGGGCAAGACGGAGCGGTGACGTGAGCGAAGGGCGCGATGACGGACGAGACGGCAGTGGACGACGGCGACTTCAAGGGCTGGTGCTGCTGGGCACCGTGCTGGTCCTGCTCCTCCTCGGAGGCGGGCCGGCCTCGGCGCACGCGGCCCTCCGCTCCACCGACCCTGCCGACGGAAGCGTCGTCAAAACCTCCCCACGCAGCATCACCCTCACCTTCACCGAGTCGGTAGGCCTGCTCGACGACTCCTTCCGGCTCCTCGACCCCAAGAACCAACGCGTCGAACTGGGCGGTTCGGCGCACGCGGAGGACCGTGCGGACACCGTGCGGGTCCAGGTGCCGAAGAAACTCGGCACCGGCACCTTCACGGTGGCCTGGCGGGTCGTGTCGGCCGACAGCCACCCCGTGTCCGGCGCGTTCACCTTCTCCGTCGGCAAGGCCTCCCCGACCACTGCGGTGCTGCCCAGCGGCGGGAGCGACAACCCGGCCACCGACGGCCTCTACAACATCGGCCGCTACCTCGCCTACCTGGCGGCGGCCCTCCTCGTCGGTACGGCGGCCTTCGTGGCCGTGTGCCGCCCGCCGGACACCCGGCCCCTGCGCAGGCCGCTGCTGATCGGCGGCTGGGCGCTGACCGGGTCGACCGTCTTCCTGTTCTTCCTGCGCGCCCCCTACGAGGCGGGCACCGGCCCGGCGGGGGCCCTGGACCCGTCCGGCCTGACCCGCACCCTGGACGGCCGCCCGGGCCTCGCCCTGCTCGCGCGCCTCCTGCTGGTGGCCGCCGCGGCCGCCCTCCTCCTGCGACAGCGCAAACGCCCCGAGCCGACCCCCGCGGCCCTGGTGCTGGGCACGGTCCTCGCGGTGGCCCTCGCGCTGACCTGGGCCGGCGCCGAACACGCGTCGGCCGGTATCCAGGTCCCGCTGGCGATGACCTCCTCGGTGCTGCACCTGCTGGCCATGGCGGTGTGGCTCGGCGGTCTCGTGGCCCTGATCACCCTGCTGCCCCGCGCGTCCGTCCCCTCGCGCGTGGTCACCCGCTTCTCCCGGGTGGCCGGGATCGCGGTCACCGTCCTGGTGGTGACCGGCGTCTACCAGTCCTGGCGCGGCCTCGGCTCGGTCTCGGCGCTCACCGGCACGACGTACGGCCGGGTGCTGCTCGCGAAGCTGGCGGCGGTGATCTTGTTGCTGGCGGCGGGGGCGTGGTCCCGGGCCACGGTAACCCGGCAGGTCAATCTGACGAGGGAGCGGAGGGTGACGGTGGAGGCGGCCGCACAGAAGGAGGCCAAGGTGCTGGAACCGGTACGGGTGGGCCGAGCGTCGGCCGCCGAGGAGTCGTCGGACACCGTTGTGTCGGAGACAGTGCCGGCCACCGCCGGTTCCCCCGAACCCGCGGGCGCCGCCGACGCGCCGGAGCCCGCGGCCCCGCCCGCCGGACCCGGGCCGAAGACCCCGCCCCTCACGCCCGCCGAGTCCGCCCACAGCAGGGCCCTGCGGCGCTCGGTCCTCCTCGAGGTCGCGGTCTCCGTCGTCGTCCTCGTTCTCACCACGATCCTGACGGGCACCCTGCCGGGCAGGGCGGCGGCCGAGGCGGCGACGACGCAGGCGACCGGCGGGCTGCCCGTCGCCTCCGTCACGACGATCCCCTTCGACCTCGGCAAACCCGGTCTGCGCGGCAAGGTGCAGATCACCCTCGACCCCGGCCGGGTCGGCGACAACTCCGTCCAGGCGGTCGTCTACGGGCCCGACGGCGGCTTCGTCACCATCCCCGAACTGCGGCTGTCCTTCACCCTCCCCAGCCAGGACGTCGGCCCCCTCGACGCCGAACTCACCGACCGCGGCGGCTACTGGGCCTCCGACGATCTCAACCTGCCGATCCCCGGCATCTGGGAGATGAAGGCGACGATCCGGGTCTCGGACATCGACCAGATCAGCGAGACGGCGGACGTACCCATCCAGCGCTGACCGACCGGCCCCCGACCGCGGGGGCGGGCGATCAGGCGGCCGTGGAAGACCTGGGCGGTGTGCCACGCGCGGCGGCCAGCCACGACGGGATCGGCTCCCGGTTGCGGTCCGATGAGCATCCCCACCTGCTGGATCTCGGCCCGAGCCGGGTGGACTCCCGCCCCGGCCGCACACCGAGCCGCCCCGGCTGAGGTCACCGCACGGGGAAACCGAAGGAGTAACCCTGCTGCTTCAGCCACGGCAGGATCTCGCGCAGGGCGGCCACGGTCTCGGAGCGGTCGCCGCCCGCGTCGTGGAAGAGCAGGGTCGGGCCGTTGGGGAGTTCGCTCTTGACGGTGGCGATGATGGCGTCCGTACCGGGGCGCTCGAAGTCCTTGGAGTCGACGTTCCAGCCGAGCGGACGCATGCCACGGGACGCGGCGAGCCGACGGCTGTAGGGGGTGAAGGCGCCTCCCGGGGCCCGGTAGTACATCGGGCGGACGCCCCCCGACGCCTTGGTGATCATTTCTTCGGCGTCCAGGATCTGCTGTGACTGGTAGGCCTCGGACTGCTTGTCCATGGTGACGTCGTGCGAGACCGAGTGGTCACAGAGCCGGTGCCCGGCCGCCACGACCGCCTTGACCATGTCCGGGTGGGCCTGGGCCTGCGTGCCGACCATGCAGAACGTGGCCTTCACCCCGTTCTCCCGCAGCACCTCCAGCACCTGCGGAGTCCAGGAGGGGTCCGGTCCGTCGTCGATGGTGATGTTGACGCTACGAGCGCCTCCGTCCGAGGCGTGCACTATCTCCGCCGACACAGCCTTCAGGTCCTTCGTCCCGGTGTGCGACTTGGCGGGATGGGCGGAGGCGCCCGCCCGGGCGGTCCCCGTCTCGGCGGAACTGAGCTGCGCGCCCCCCACCGAGGCGATGGCGGCCACCGCGGTCACCGCGACCGCCGTCGCGAGCACCTTGCCGTACCAACCCCGCCCGCCGCTTCGCCTCATGTCCTCTGTTCCTTTGTTCCTTGCCGCCGCTGTCGTCCGTGCATTCGACAAGACGGAGCAGGTGGGCCCCCGGATCCCGCCGTTACCGATCACGGACGATTCCGCGGGGATCTCGCGACGACCGATGGCAACCGACGACACAACGGCCCCGATCGACGACCACGTCGTTGCCGCGGGTCCAGCAGCCGCCGATCGCCGGGGCGGCGGGCGGTCAGGACGTCCCGTGACTCGGGTGAGAGCGGTGTGGGCGATGTTGCCGGCGGCGCGCGATGTCGGTGAAGGTCCGCTCCCCGCTTCCGATGGCCCGCAGAAACTCCCAGCTCATCGCCTGGGGCGGCAACTTCGCGGCCAGTGACCGCTCGGCGGAGACCAGCAGTGCCGGGATCGGGTTGTCCAGCGAGTCCCGGAGGAACTCCCGGACATCGTCGAGCAACTCCGTCAGTTCGTCCTCAGCCGTGCCACCCGCCGCGGTCTGGCGATGTCACCTGCCATCCCCCCTCTCGTTCGGGCATGACGCTCATGACGCTGTGGATGCGGGAGAGGGTGAAGACGCGCTCGGCATCCCGAAGGTGGCACCAGGCCTCGAGGTGGGGCGGGTCGAGCTCGAGGCCGCTCAGGGTGCGCACGGTCCGGTTGCCCGAGGCGGCGACGTACTCGACGGTGATGTCCTGACCGGCGTCGATGGCATGCGCGAGCTGACGGACGTCGCTGTACGGCAGGCGCTTCGCCCACCCCGCGACGATCTCCTCGGTGTCCGTGGCGAAGGGCGCACCTCCCTCGAACGGCGCCGGATCGGGAATCCGCGGCGGGGCGGCCAGCAGCCGGGCCGCCAAGGCGGCCGGGTCGACGGCGGCGGGCGCCTTCGCCGCACGCGTGGCGGCGATCCGGCCGCTGCCCGTGCCGCTGGTGCCGCGCGGAGCCGGAACGGAAGCGGCGGCCCGCCTGGGCCGGGCTCCCTCGATGCGCACCGTGCCCTCGGCCGTCTCGGCGACAGGGGCGTATCCCTCGGCCCGGAGCGCGGCGAGAGTCGTGTCGAGCGGGCTGCGGCTGATCAGCACCGTCGGCGCCAGCTGCCGCAGCCCGAGCTTGGCGAGCTTGCGGTGGGCGGCGAGTTCCGCCAGGAGCGGGGGATCGTCGCCGTGGAGGACGCAGGCGGCGGGGGCGACGCGCACGCGCCCGTGGCCGCGCGCGGTGTCGGCGATCAGGTACGACAGCGGTTGTGGCAGAGGCCCGGCGGCGACAGCGGCCAGGTCGGCTGTGATGTCGTCGGGGATGCGGCCGGCGTCCAGAGCCCGGCGGATGCTGCCCGCGCTGAACCGCCACACCACTGCCGTGCCGCCGGTCTCCCGGTCGGCGACGGAGTCCAGGAGCGCGGCCAGCCGCGCGGACGGTGTGCCGGTGACGACGGCGGTCAGGTCGGCGCCGATCCGTGCTGTCGAGGTGGCCGGGGGCAGCAGCCGTCGGCAGGTGGTGCCCAGCTCTGGGATGTCGTCGGCCCACAGGTGCGCGCCGAGCGGGGACAGGGCACCACGAGCGAGCACACCGAGCAGTTCGGCCTCACGGATCACGGCGGCGAACGGCGTTCCGTCCTGGGGCGACGAGTCGGCGAGTGGTCTGTGCCAGGCGATCAGGGGCCCCATGTCCGATGCGACCGTCAGGCCCTGCCCTGTCGGGAGCCGCGCTGCTGCGGCCAACAGCCCGTGGCGGGCCTGCACGCAGCCGCTGCAGGGCGGTGCTCCCGCGAGAACGGGAAGCGCCTTTTCGTCCTCGTCACGTGCCCGGGTGGGCGTGAGCGGCAGGTTCCGCCACGCCTGAAGCAGTACGGCGAACTGCTCCGGGGGTTCCTGTTCCGCCCAGGCGTCGTACCCCTCGGTGGGCGCCACACGATCGCCGTCCCGCTCCAGCAGCCCGGCAGCGTACGCGGTCTCCAGGACGAGGCGGACGACGGCGTCGTCGGCCCGGGCGGCTTTGCCGATCCGGGCCAGTTCCCGCGCACCGACCCCACCGGACTTCAGCCGGGCCGGCGCGGCCGCCGAGCAGGCCGACAGAACCGAGACGGCATGGGCAGCGAAAGCCGAGGCCACGGCTGACGCCTCGCGATCCACCTCCGCCAGGGTGACGGGCGCCCGTCGCGGGGAAGGCGGGACGGGTTCGAACGGTGCGTGCCAGCCGGGCCCGCGCAGCGCGAGCGCCACCTCGGCAGGCATCCGGGCCGGACCGTAGCGGTGCCGGTCCTCGATCAGGAGTCCCCGTTCCAGCGCCCACCGGGCGCCCGGTTCGAGGCCGGGGCCCGCATGCCCGAACATGATGAACCGCGGGTGCTCCCCCGGCGCAGCCCCCGCTCGGTGTTCGAGCAGTTCCCGGGCAGCCGCGGGGGCCTTGGCGACCACTGAGGCGATCTGCCCCGGGTCGCTGTGGTGCTCCACCAATACGGACAGCCGCTGCGCCTTGGTGCCCGGCGGTTTGACTCCCAGTGCCGCCAGCATGCCGCGCAGCTCGTCGGAGGTCGTGCCCTCGAGTAGTTCCTCCAGCGGGGCATCCAGCCCCAGAGGCGTGTCCCACGCCTGCCGCAGTGGTCCGGCCATGTGGAGTCTTCCCGTGCCGTCCGGCCAGACCAGAGCGTGATCGGCCAACTCCTCCAGCACAGACGCCAGTTCGCGAGCGGTTTCGTCCGTCGCTCCCAGCAGTTCCGCCAGCGCAGCGGGCGACGCGGGCGCATCCAGTGCCGCCAGCGCCTCGGCCACCTGGAGGTGCGGCAGCGTGAGCCGCGGCAGGGCCAGCGCCACCGATCCCGGGCGCTGCAGACGGTCCGCCAGTTCCCCCACCGAGCGCGGCTCCGGCGGGGACACGGCGTCCTTCCGCGTCCCGAGTACGCGTGTCAGACGGGAGGCGTCGAGGCCGCCCAGCCATGTTGCCAGCGTTGCACGGGACTTCATGCGGGTGCACCTCACCGGACCAGGGAGTGTCGCAGCGGGACCGGAGCCAGGTCCCGGGTCCAAGGATGGCGTATCCCCGTGATCCGCGTGCGCCCCAGGAGGGCAGGTCACCCCTCCTGGGGACAGCCATGAACGCCGGTGAACGGGACGGAAACCGCCCGGGATGCCGGGCGATCGGATGTGTCGTAGCGTCAGTAATGAATACCTTTGTTTCCCGGGCCGGGAGAACAGTTATGTCCGGACGCATGATGTCGCTGGCCGTGACTTCCGCCGTGGTCTTTGCCTTCACGTCCTACTGGCCATCCGTGGCGACTCCAGAACATGGCGTACCGCCCCAGTCCGTCTCGGCACTTGACCGAGGGGACCCGGAAGACCCGACCGTTCTCAAGCCGATGAGCGAGGACATATTCGGTCGCTGGTGCAAGGATCAAGGCTACGCAGGAGCGACACTGGCCACCGACAGGCAGCCGGTAGACGCGTATTCGATCCGTTGCCAAGAGAACGACGGGACTCCCTACCCCCGGGAAGTCACCGACTGGGGAGAAATCAACCGCATGGTGGAAGATGCCTGCGGATGGCAGTACACAGGGTTCTTCGGTCAGAGATACACCGATCGACTGACCAATATGTACGGGACGTTCTCCGTTTGGCAGTGCGCCAAATACGGATCCAATGCCGGAGCCCCGGACTTCGAGAAATGGTGTCAGTCGACGAACGCTTTCCCCCGGCTCGTCAATCGCGGACCATCGAGCAGCCGGTACCCCGCGTACAGATGGGCCTGTGCCCGCCCGTCCGGAGCCAGGCCACAGCCCATCTCGGTGGACGCGGTGTGCGAGCAGCAATACGGCGAGGACTCCCTCGCCGACCTCGACGACGCGTACGGCCGAGAAGTGGACGAAGCCTGGGGGTGCTTCTACTACCAGTGAGGAACGGGCTTCGCCCCCCTCGTGCCGACATCATCGAGACGTAGTCGGACACTCACGGGGACTGCTGGAGTCGACGGTGAGGACGAGCTTGCCCTGGAGGTGACCGCCGTCGAGCAGCCGGTGGGCGTCGGCGACGCGCTCGAACGGGAACGTCTCCTGCACATGGACCCGGAGCCTGCCCTGTTCGACCAGATCGACGAGACCGCGCAGGCCGACCGGATCGGGATCGACCGCGATGCCGCTGAAGCGCATGCCGGCCGCCTCGCACTTGGCGATGAGCTCCGAATCCTCCTCGGCGACCGCCGTCACCAGGTGACCGCCCGGGCGGAGCACGCCGATCGACCGCTCGACGGTGTCGCCGCCGATCGTGTCGAGCACGACATCGATGTCGCGGACCGCCTCGGTGAAGTCGACCGCCGTGTAGTCGATCACCTCGTCGGCGCCGAACCCCTCGACGAGCTTCCGCTTGCTCCCGCCGGCGGTCGCGATCACGTACGCGCCGAACGCCTTCGCGATCTGGATCGCGACGTGACCGACCCCGCCACCACCGCCGTGGACCAGAACACGGTCGCCCTCGGTCACGCCGCCGAGGTCGACGAGGCCCTGCCACGCCGTCAGCCCGACGAGCGGCAGCGCCGCCGCCTCGACGTGCGAGAGCGACGCCGGCTTGCGCACCAGGTGCAACGCCGGCGCCGACACGACCTCGGCGTACGCGCTCGCCGCCCGCGGGAAGAGCGGCATCCCGAACACCTCGTCGCCGGGCCTGAACCGCCACGTCTGCGGCGACTCCCCGACCACGCCGCTGATGTCCCAGCCGAGGACGAACGGCGGCCGGCCGATCAGCGGGAACTCGCCCGCGCGCAGACGCGCCTCCAACGGGTTCAGCCCGATCGCCTTGACGCGGACGAGAACCTCGGTCGGAAGGGGCTGAGGCTCGGGCGCGTCCACGACGGTGAGCACATCGGGACCGCCGAGCGTCTCCTGGGTGATGACTCGCATGACTCTCCTGGCTTTCCTTGGAGGGGAGGAGAGAACCCAGGCTAGGATTTTGACAGGAACCGGCAGGTACCTTTGGCGCCATGAGCGGTTTTGGTCCCGGGGATCCCTTTCTCGCCGACTGCCCGGCGCGTCTGGCGGTCGAGCTCATCGCCGACAAGTGGACGGTGGTCGTGCTCTACGGCCTCAGCAAGGGCCCGGTGCGCCATGGCGAGCTGATCGAGCTGATCGGCGGCATCTCCCGCAAGATGCTCACCCAGACGCTCCGACGGCTCGAGGCGCACGGACTCGTCCGCCGCCACGCCTACGCCGAGGTGCCGCCCCGCGTCGAGTACGAGCTCACCCCGCTCGGGGCGACGCTGATCGATCCGATCCACACGCTGACCGAGTGGGCGAGGGAGAACGGCGACGCGGTGCTCGATGCGCTCGACGCCGATCCCGAGCCGGCCGCCCAAAGCGACTGACCGCCGGCGCGCCATCACTGTTGACGCGGTTGACCTTGCGTGCCGCGAACTCCTGGTGCGTGAACGGCTTTGCAACGGCGAGGTGCCCACCTACAAGGTGCCACCAGGCGATCAGCTCACGGTGGCCGGGCGCGAGGTGGCGTGGAAGACCTGCTCGGCGTGCCAGACGCGGTGAGCCGCCGTGACGGGTCGGGTACCCGGCTGAGGGCCGAGCAGCGGGCAGCCGACGAGCGCTGTCACGTGTTCGCGTGATCGTTTGCTCCCTGCTCCCTGCTCCCTGTGGTTTTCCGCCCGCGTCAGAGGCGGCGCATTCCGTTCCGGCAGGGCACCGTAGGGGCGGTTCTTGTGGATTTCTTGTGGGCGGAACGGCCGGTTCGCCGGGTGTGCGCGTCCCGTAGCATCGCGGCCGTGGACCGGCTCTCCCTGGTGGCGAGGACGGGGTAAGGAGGCGCGGATGGCGGCTGCGAACGGGCAGGTATTGGTGGTCGACGACGACCCTGCCATCCGGCGTTCACTGGAGCGGGGACTGCGTCTCAACGGCTTTTCCGTGGCCTTGGCGGACGGTGGCCGGACGGCTCTGGCCGAGGTGCGCGACCGGCCGCCGGACGTGGTGGTGCTGGACATCTCCATGCCCGGTCTGACCGGGATCGAGGTGTGCCGGACGCTGCGGGAGGACGGGAACGACGTGCCAGTGCTGATGCTGTCGGCTCTCGACGAGGTGTCCGACCGGGTCGCCGGGCTGCAGGCCGGCGGCGACGACTACCTCGTCAAGCCCTTCGCGCTGCAGGAACTGGTCCTGCGGCTGCACGCCCTGCTGCGGCGCCGTCCACCGACGACCACCGACCGGGTGCGGGCCGGCGGTCTGGTTCTCGAACCCGCCACCCGTGAAGTGCACCTGGACGGCGAGCAGTTGACGCTCACCCGCCGCGAGTTCGAACTGCTGGAGGTCCTGGCCCGCAACGCGGGCATCGTGCTCAGCCGCGACCAGTTGCTGGACCGCGTCTGGGGCTACGACTTCGAGGTGCGCACCGACGCCGTGGACACTTTCGTCAGCTATCTGCGGCGCAAGCTGGAGGCCGACGGCCGGCCCCGGATCCTGCACACCGTGCGCGGCATCGGCTTCGTCCTGCGGGACTGCCGTGACGAAGGGGCCTCATGAGGCTGTCCACCCGGATCGCCCTCGCGGTCGGCGCCACCGTTCCGCTGCTGGTGCTCGCCTGCGGTGCGCTGCTGCTCCGGCTGGTCACCGGCGACCTGCACCAGGAGCAGGACACCCAGCTGCGGGAACGCGCGGCGGCGGTGACGAAGGACGCGCGGGCGCTGCTGCGGGCCACCGCGGCCGACCGGCCGGACGCGGTGGAACAGGCCCGGCAGCGGCGGCTGTTCACCTCCGCCCTGGACGTGGGCATCCGGCTGACCGGCCCCGGCGGCACGGTCTCCGGCGGACCCCAGCCCGATCCGTCGGTGCCCCTGCCGGACGACGCGGACGCGCCCGTCACGGTACGTACCGGCGGCGCGAGCTGGCGGGTGCTGGCGGTGCCCGTCGTCGTACGCCTGCCCGCGGCTCACGGCACCTTGTGGCTGTTCTCCCCGGACACCGCGAGCCAGGCCCAGCTCCGACTGGTCCGCAGACGTGTGATGAGCGTGGCGCTGATCGCCGCACCGCTCTCGGGCGCCCTCGTCTGGGCCGTGGCGGCCGGTGCCGCCCGGCCGCTGCGGCGCCTCCAGCTCCGTACCAGCGGCCTTGACCCCCGCACCAGCACCGCCCGCCTGGACCACACGCCCTCCGGGATCGCCGAAGTCGACGACCTCGCGGGCACCCTGCAGACGGTGCTGGCCCGGTACGACCAGCAGGTCGCACGCACCACCGAGGCGCTGGAGACCGCCCGCTCCTTCTCCGCAGCCGCCTCGCACGAACTGCGCACTCCGCTGATGAGCATGCGCACCAATCTGGACATCCTCGCCGACTACCCCGACCTGGCGGACGCCGAACGGTCCGAGGTGCTGGAGGACCTGCGGCGCGAGCACGCACGGCTGCTGGGTCAGCTGGTGATGCTCAGGGCCCTTGCCCAGGGGGACCTGGTCGAAGCGGACGCATTCGGACCGGTCGATCTCATGGAGGTGGTGGACGCGTCGGTCGCGGACCTGCGCCGCAGGCACTCCGACGCGAAGATCGCGGTGCACGGCACCCTGGGGCTGCGGGTGTACGGATGGGAGCAGGGGCTGCGCTCCGTGGTGGACAACCTCCTGGCCAACGCATGGGCGCATGGCCGGTCCGACGGCGAACCGGCCCGGATCGAGGTGACCCTGCGCCCCTCGCGCCCGCCGGGTCTGCCGGTTGCGGTGATCACGGTCGAGGACCGGGGGCCGGGTATCGCCCCCGCGCTGCGGGACGCCGTCCTGCGGCGCTACCACCGCCGCCCGGACAGCCCCGGGTCGGGCCTCGGCCTCACCCTGATCGACCAGCAGGTCGCCCTGCACCGCGGCAGCATCGCCATCCTCGACCGCTCCGACGGTCAGCGCGGCGCCCGTTTCGAGGTACGCCTCCCCGCGTTGGGATCCGGCACCGCGGACGCGGAGACCACCCTGCCGATGCTGCGCAGGGACTGGCTGGCCGGGGCCGCAGCCCCACAAGAATCCCACAAGGACGACTCCTAGCTTCCTCCCCGACAGGCACCATGCCTGACCGGAAGGAAGCACACCATGCAGCGCACGAAGACCGTTGCCGTGGCGCTCACCGCCACGGCCGCCCTGCTCACCGCGGCAGGCACCGCCACGGCCGACGACACAACCCCGACCCCGAGTGCGACGGTGCAGGGGGACGGCGCCCAGGTGTTGTGCAAACGCGCCCCGAAGATCGACAAGCGGATCGACCGAGCCCTGAACAGGCTGAACGGGCCGGCCGACGCCCGTGGCTCCATCGCACGGCTCGAACAGCGCGTCGCAGCCGCCAGGACGGCCGGCCACGACCAGATCGAGACCTACCTCAACGACAGGCTCACGTTCCGCAAATCCCTCGTCCCCATGCTCCAGCAGCGCAAGAAGGACCTGGCCCAGGTCACGACCTGGTGCGCCGCCAACAACGACGGAGCCTCGGCATGACCCGCCGGATCCGGCCTCGGGTCCTGGTCACGGCAACGCTGCTCTGCGCCGTCCTCGCCACCGGCTGCGCCGGACATGCCGGCACAAGCGGCACCGCCCAGCCGCCCACCGGCTCCTCACCGTCGGCCACCACCACCCCGGCACCCTCGTCCTCCGAACTCGCCCGGCTCACCCACCTCGTGGACACCGCGGAGTCCGCCGCGAACGCCGCGGACTCCGACGCCGCAGCGAATGGATGACCCCGCCGCCGACGAAGTCGCACATCCGCGGGACATGACCCTCCCCAGCGGCGGCCTTCCGGTGCCGCGCTGGTCACGGCCGACCAGACGAGTCATCTCGTGCAGTGTTGCCGGCCAAGTCGCGCCCCGCGACCGCGATGCTCAGCGGGCGTGCCGAGATGTCAGGTTCAACGGCGTGCCAGTCGGTCTCCGGGTGGTCGGGCGGCGCTGTCGCGCGGCAGCCGGATGACCATCCGTGTCCCTCCGGCGAGGCTCCGAGAGGGCCGTGCCGCTGCCGCCGCGGCCGGCTCCGGCTCGGTCGCGAAGACGACATCCTCGCCGAGCTCCACCGCCCGGCAGCGGTCGGGAGGACCACGGGAGGTAGATTTCCCGGTCCACCGCCGCATGGCCTCGGGTACCCGCGTAGACGAGGTGGACGGCGACCTGGGAGTTCTCGATCCGTGTGGGGAACCTGCTGGAAGCGGAACGCGCCTTCCGCACGATGAAGTCGACCTTGGCCCTTCGGCCGGTCTACCACCGCCTGGACGAGGGCATACCGCCCACGTGCTGCTGTGCCGGAGGACAACGTCGAAGGGCCCCACCGCGAGGTGGGGCCCTTCGACGTATTGCCCGGTGAGAGCAATGGCGGAGGATACGAGATTCGAACTCGTGAGGGGTTGCCCCCAACACGCTTTCCAAGCGTGCGCCCTAGGCCTCTAGGCGAATCCTCCGCCGGAAACATTACATGACCGAGAGGAGTGCTCGCGAACTCGTTCCCGCCGGTCGGGATCGGGTACTGTTTGGGCAGCCCCTCACGCGGCGCTATCTGACTGAACTCCCCCAGGGCCGGAAGGCAGCAAGGGTAGGTCGGCTCTGGCGGGTGCGTGGGGGGCGCTTGCGTTCCCCCGGCCGGACCGGGCCCGTGCGGGGGCCTCGGTTGTCAGTGGGCGCCTATAACCTCGTATGCGTGTCGTCTCTCGCGCTGTACCGCCGCTATCGCCCGGAGTCGTTCGCCGAGGTCATCGGGCAGGAGCATGTCACCGACCCGCTGCAGCAGGCGCTGCGGAACAACCGGGTCAATCACGCGTACCTGTTCAGCGGCCCGCGCGGATGCGGCAAGACGACCAGTGCCCGTATCCTCGCCCGCTGCCTGAACTGCGACAACGGCCCGACACCGACCCCCTGCGGCGAGTGCCACTCCTGCCGTGACCTGGCGAGGAACGGCCCGGGTTCCATCGACGTCATCGAGATCGACGCCGCTTCGCACGGCGGTGTGGACGACGCCCGCGACCTGCGGGAGAAGGCCTTCTTCGGCCCCGCCCGCAGCCGCTACAAGATCTACATCATCGACGAGGCCCACATGGTCACGTCGGCCGGTTTCAACGCGCTCCTCAAGGTCGTCGAGGAACCGCCGGAGCATCTGAAGTTCATCTTCGCCACCACCGAGCCCGAGAAGGTCATCGGGACCATCCGGTCGCGCACCCACCACTATCCGTTCCGGCTCGTCCCCCCGGGCACGCTCCGTGACTACCTGGGTGAGGTGTGCGGGAAGGAGAACATCCCCGTCGCGGACGGCGTTCTTCCGCTCGTGGTGCGGGCGGGCGCAGGTTCCGTCCGTGACTCCATGTCCGTCATGGACCAGCTGCTCGCCAGCGCGACCGACGCCGGCGTGACGTACGCCATGGCCACCTCCCTCCTCGGGTACACGGACGGCTCGCTGCTCGACTCCGTCGTCGAGGCCTTCGCCACGGGCGACGGAGCGGCCGCCTTCGAGGTCGTGGACCGGATCATCGAGGGCGGCAACGACCCTCGGAGGTTCGTCGCCGATCTGCTGGAGCGGCTGCGGGACCTCGTGATCCTCGCCGCCGTCCCGGACGCGGCCGAGAAGGGACTCATCGACGCTCCCGCCGACGTCATCGAGCGGATGCAGGCCCAGGCCGGCGTCTTCGGCGCCGCCGAGCTCAGCCGCGCCGCCGACCTCGTCAACGAGGGGCTCACCGAGATGCGTGGCGCCACCTCCCCGCGCCTCCAGCTCGAGCTGATCTGCGCCCGCGTCATGCTCCCGGCCGCCTACGGCGACGAGCGTTCCGTCATGGCCCGCCTCGACCGCATCGAGCGCGGCGTGAACTTCTCCACGGGCGGCGGTACGGCGGCCATGCCCGCGGCGCCGTCCATGTCCATGGGGTACGTCCCGGGCCCCGAGGCCCACGGCGGTGGCGTCGCCCCCCAGGCCGATGACACCCCCATTCCGCCGGGTGGCGGGGCCGCCGCAGCCCGTGCGGCCGTACGGGGCCCGGCAGGCGGTACGCCCACACCGGCCCCCACTCCCACCCCTGCTCCCACTCCCACCCCTGCTCCCACGCCCACGCCTGCCCCCGCTCCCGCCGCGGCCCAGGCCCCCGCCCCCCAGGCACAACCACCCGCCGCTCCCGCCCCCGCTCCCGGTGCCTGGCCCACGCCCACCGCCGCCGGCAGCGGGCGTCGGCCCGGCGGCTGGCCCACGGCCGCACCCGCGGGCGGGGGAGCGGCACGGCCCCCCGCGGCACCCGCCCCCTCCCCCGCCGCTCCGGCCGCCCCCGCCGCTCCTCCCGCCCAGGCGCCCGGGGCCTCCGCCCCCTCCGCCTATGCGCCCCCCGCCGGTGGTGTCGATCCCCGCATGCTCTGGCCCAACATCCTGGAGGCGGTCAAGAACCGCCGCCGTTTCACCTGGATCCTCCTCAGCCAGAACGCCCATGTCGCCGGCTTCGACGGCACCACCCTCCAGCTCGGCTTCGTCAACGCCGGTGCCCGTGACAACTTCGCGAGCAGTGGCAGCGAGGAAGTGCTGCGGCAGGCGCTGGGCGAGCAGTTCAACGTCCAGTGGAAGATCGAGGCCGTGATCGACCCCTCCGGCGGTTCGGCTCCCGCGCCGGCCGGCGGCTTCGGCGGCGGTGCGGGCGGCGGCGGGCCACAGGGCGGATACGGCGCCACGGGCGGGTACGGCAACGCAGGCGGCGGCAGCACCGGCGGATATGGCGGCGGCGCCCCCGCCAGTCACCAGGCCTCCGGCCCCGCGAGCCCCTCACCCGCCTCCAGCCCCGCGTCCGGCCCCGCCTCGGCCCCCGCACCCGCGGCCCCGTCCCGGCCCCCCGCCCCGGAACCGGTCGCCCCTGAGGACGACATCCCCGAGGACGACGACCCCGACCTCAACGAGTCGGCCCTGTCCGGCCACGAACTGATCGTGCGCGAGCTGGGAGCGACGGTCGTGGACGAGTTCACCAACGAGTAGCGCCCGCAGGCCGGCAGAGCGCGCCGGTGAGCAGAGATCGCGCCGGCGGGCGCAACCGGCAGGCGGGCGGCGCGGGCAGGGTGAGGGGACATCCAGGTGTCGGGGGCGTGCAGCGGTCCACAGGCGTGCCCCGTCTCGGAGGAACCTACGAACACCCGGCGCCCCGACCTTCGGAAGCCCGCACAAACCACCCCGGCCCGCGCCCGTTAGGCTGACCCCCGTGAACGTCCTCGTCATCGGCAGCGGCGCCCGCGAACACGCCCTGTGCCGCTCACTGTCCCTCGACCCCGCCGTCACCGCGCTGCACTGCGCTCCCGGCAACGCCGGCATCGCCGAGGTCGCCGAGCTGCACGGGGTCGACGCCCTGGACGGCGGGGCCGTGGCCGCGCTGGCCGTGGAACTCGGCGCCGAGCTGGTCGTCGTAGGCCCGGAGGCTCCGCTGGTCGCCGGGGTCGCCGACGCGGTGCGGGAGGCCGGTGTCCCGGTCTTCGGGCCGTCCAAGGAGGCCGCGCAGCTCGAGGGGTCGAAGGCCTTCGCGAAGGATGTCATGGCGGGGGCCGGTGTCCCGACCGCCCGTTCGTACGTCTGCACGACGGCCGAGGAGGCCGCCGAGGCGCTGGACGCCTTCGGCGCGCCGTACGTCGTGAAGGACGACGGTCTCGCCGCCGGCAAGGGCGTCGTCGTGACGGACGACCTCGACGCGGCCAAGGCGCACGCGGCCGGCTGCGAGCGCGTGGTCATCGAGGAGTTCCTCGACGGCCCGGAGGTCTCCCTCTTCGCGATCACCGACGGCGAGACGGTCCTCCCGCTCCAGCCCGCCCAGGACTTCAAGCGCGCGCTCGACGGCGACGAGGGCCCGAACACCGGCGGCATGGGCGCGTACTCGCCGCTGCCGTGGGCCGACCCGAAGCTGGTGGAGGAGGTCCTGGAGACCGTTCTGCAGCCGACGGTCGACGAGCTGCGCCGCCGTGGCACCCCGTTCTCCGGGCTGCTCTACGCGGGCCTCGCCATCACCTCCCGCGGTGTCCGCGTCATCGAGTTCAACGCCCGGTTCGGCGACCCGGAGACCCAGGTCGTCCTGGCCCGTCTGCAGACCCCGCTGGCCGGTGTGCTGATGGCCGCGGCGACCGCCAACCTCGCCGACCTGGAGCCGTTGCGCTGGAGCGACGACGCGGCCGTCACCGTCGTCATCGCCTCGCACAACTACCCCGCGACCCCGCGCACCGGCGACCCGATCACCGGCCTCGGCGAGGTGTCCGCCGAGGACGCCCCGCACGCGTACGTGCTGCACGCCGGGACCAGGCAGGATGGCGAGGCGGTCGTCAGCGCGGGCGGCCGCGTCCTGTCCGTCACCGCGACCGGCCCCGACCTCACCCGGGCCCGCGAACGGGCGTACCGGGCCGTCGCGCGCATCGGTCTCGACGGCTCCCAGCACCGAACGGACATCGCCGCGAAGGCGGCGGCGGGCGCGTAACCCGCCGGAGAACGGGCACCGAGCAGGCAATATCTCCCAGGCCCCGGGCACGACGGGAGTCCCTCGCGGACTCCCCCGGAACCCGGGGCCTGATCATTGCCCACCGTCATCCACCTTTCCCCAAAGCCATTCCATCGAGTGAGCGCTGCCCCATCCGGCTGACGGGGGCCGGAGTGCCAACTAGGGTGCGGCGCAAGCATTCCGGCACTTGGCCCACCGGCATTGCGATGTCAGTGGCGGGTGCCACAGTGGGGGAGTGAGCAAGAGCAGGAGAGCCAGGAGTCCGAGACGGGGAGGGGGTGAGGACCGGTAGTGACCGGCATCGGTGTGGAGGTGGGCGCGCAGGCCGCGCGGGCCCGGGCGCTGGCGGTGCTGCGCATTCGCAGCCGGGCGCTCGCGGCCGCGCTGCTGCCCGCGGCCGCCGCGGTGATCCTGCTGGCGGGCGGTTCCACCGGCCACCTCGTGGGCTCCGGGTGGTACACGGCCCGCTGGGCGGTGTCCGCGGTGGCGCTGCTCGTCCTGCTCGCCGCGGCCGTCGTCGCCCTGGTCGTCGTCCGCTCCCGCCCGGCCTTCAGTCCCACGGTCGCCATCGCCGAGGAGGCGGCACCGGACCTGTACCGGCTGGTGCGCGACCTCGCCGACCGTCTCGACGTCCCCGCGCCCTCCGCCATAGCGCTCACCCCGGACTGCGACAGCTGGCTGGAGGACCGCACCCACCCGGCCCACGGCGCGCCCGAGCCCCGTGCGAGGGACGAGATAGCAGGCTCCGGCCGCCACCACCTCTCGCGTCGTACGACGGCCGCACCCGTCCTCGTCATCGGCTCCCCGTTCCTGTGGTGGATGCGCGTCGGCGAGCTGCGGGCCGTCCTTGCCCCGGTCGTCGCCGGCACGGGCCCTTCGGCGCACCCCGACATAGCTGCGGCCCGGCGCTTCGTGCGCGGGCTGGACGCCGCCGTGGCCGTCGCCGCCGAAAGGCGGGCGCGCTGTCCCGGCGTCCGGCTGGTCTGCTCGGGCATCGGCTGGGCGGCACGGCTGATGCTGCGCGGCTGCCAGGTGCATGCCGCCGAGATGGAGCGCGGGGTGGCGGCGGCCGCCGCCGAGCGCGCACAGGCTGTGGACTACGGTCTGCGGATCGTCGCCCAGGAGCAGGTGGGCCTGGCCTACGCGGGCTGGGACCGGCTGCTGACCAGGGTCGCGCTGCCCGCCTGGCGGATGGGCCGCTGGCCCTCCCGGCTGGACGCGGGTGTCGTCGCGGCCCTCACCGAGCTGTCCCGGCGCGACCGGCTGGCCGAGGGGTTCGCCTCCCGCCTCGGCGAGCGCCCCGCCTGTGACCTGCTGGAAGAGCCCGGTGTCGTCGACGAGGCGGCGTCCCTGCTCGCCGCCCGCCTCTTCCACGGCGGCCCCGCGGAGCCCGGCCCGGACTGGTCCCCGGTGGACTGGCAGGAGTATCCGGAGGAGGTCGTCGACCGCAAATGGCGCACGGACGCGGCCCGCCTCCACCGAGTCCTCGACACCCTCGGCGCCGCCCCCGTCCCCCTGCACCCCGCCCTGCACCCCACCGGCCCCGCACCGTCCGGCCCGACCCTGGCCCGTGTACTGGACCACCTGGCGGACCGCGGGACGACCGGCAATCCCCACCCGGCCGACACCCCGCACATTCCACCCGTCACCGAGACGACAACCCCACCCCCCGCCCAAGCCGACGACGGCGATCACGGCGGCGGCGAGGCAGAGGGGCTCTCCGCTCCCAACCCCCGCAGCACCGCTCTGGGCGCCCGGCTCGGTACGGAGGTGGCCCGTGAGGAGGCGGCGACGCCGCCGGCGCCCGGCGTCGGCCAGGGTGGCCCCGACGGCCCGCTCTGGGAGGACGGCGCGCTCCCCCTCTTCCCGCTCCAGCCGCCCCGCACCGACCGTGAACTCCTCGCCGACCACGTCACCGCGATGGTCTGCTGCGCGGCGATGGACACCGTCGGCGCGATGCCCGGCCTCGACTGGCTCGACGGCCCCACCCTCCTCGTCGACGGCGAGCGCGTGGCCGACCTCGCGCCCCGCGTCCTCAGCCTCGTCGAGGACGGTGACGCGGCCCCGCTGCGGGCCTGGCTGGTGGAACTGGGCATACGGCCGGAGAAACCGGTACGGCTCGGCTGACCCCCACCCCCGCCCCATGGTTCGCCCGGAGCGGTACCCGTCGGAGCCGTCGCCGCCCGGAACGGACCCCCTGGTTCCACTTTCGGTCAATTCGCAACGAATAGTGACTGTCTGCGCGCGTTATGTGATGTGCTGGGACCGATAGCGCCCATGGCATGGGCGCGCGACATAGGACACGACCTCGGCACCGGCACCGCATCGAGCGACCGCACCAGAACCGCACCGACGACCACGGGGCACCAGGGAGGGAGCGCCATGGCACCGGGACCTGAGCACATCCGCCGATGGGAGTCGGGAGCACTTGCCCACGCCGTTTCGGACCCCTTCGGCCAGGGCCCCCTCCCCTGGCTGCGCGGCACCGAGACGTACTTCGACGACACCGGTCAGGTCGTCCCCTGGTACGTCGACCAGAGCCCCGCCCCCACCTCGGGCGCCCCCCGTGTCCCCGCCCCCCGCACCGCGTCCGGCGGTCCCCGCTCCGCCGACGACGTCCGCCGCCAGATCAAGGGGTTCACCTCCACCGGCGCGGTCGCCCCCGGCGAGGCCGTCGACTTCCACATCACGGTCGACCCGCCCCAGGAATTCAGCGTCGACATCTACCGCATCGGCCACTACGACGGCGACGGCGCCGCCAAGATCACCACCAGCCCGCGTCTGTCCGGCATCGTCCAGCCCCCGCCGCTGACCGCCGACCGCACGGTCTCCTGCCACCACTGGTGGCTCTCCTGGCGCCTGCAGATCCCGTCGTACTGGAACGTCGGCGCGTACGTCGCCGTCCTCACCACCGTCGACGGCCACCGCTCCCACGTCCCCTTCACCGTCCGCGACAACCGCCTCGCCGACCTGCTCCTGCTGCTGCCCGACGTCACCTGGCAGGCGTACAACCTCTACCCCGAGGACGGCCGCACCGGCGCCAGCCTCTACCACGCCTGGGACGAGAGGGGCCGTCTCCTCGGCGAGGCCGACGCCGCGACCACGGTCTCCTTCGACCGGCCGTACGCGGGCGCCGGCCTCCCCCTCCACGTCGGCCACGCCTACGACGTCATCCGCTGGGCCGAGCGCTACGGCTACGACCTCGCCTACGCCGACGCCCGCGACCTGCACTCCGGGCGGGTCGACCCCACCCGCTACCGCGGCCTGGTCTTCCCCGGCCACGACGAGTACTGGTCCCAGGCCATGCGCCGCACCGTCGAACTCGCCCGCGACACCGGCACCTCCCTCGTCTTCCTCTCCGCCAACACCCTCTACTGGCAGGTGGAGCTGGGCCCCTCCCCGTCCGGTGTCCCCGGACGCCTCCTCACCTGCCGCAAACGCAAGGGACCCGGCAAGTCCCTGCTCTGGCGGGACACCGACCGTGCCGAGCAGCAGCTGATCGGCATCCAGTACGCGGGCCGTGTCCCCGAACCGCAGCCGCTGATCGTGCGCAACGCCGGCCACTGGCTGTGGGAGGCGACCGGCGCCCACGAGGGCGAGGGCATCGAAGGCCTGGTCGCGGGCGAGGCCGACCGTTACCACCCCCGCACCCCCCTCCCGCCCCACGAGGAGCGCATCCTGCTCGCCCACTCCCCGTACACGGACGGCAAGGGTGTCCTGCGCCACCAGGAGACGTCCCTCTACCGCGCCCCCTCCGGCGCCCTCGTCTTCGCGTCCGGCACCTTCGCCTGGTCCCCGGCCCTGGACCGCCCCGGCCATGTCGACCCCCGTATCCAGCGCGCCACGGCCAACCTCCTGGACCGCATCTGCAAGCGCGACTGAGCGGTTCACCTCGCCCGACCGCCCCACTGCCCGTGCCCGGCCCCCCATACGGGACAATCGAGCCGATAGGACAGAACCACGGGGAGGAACCGTGTCCGGATTCGTAGAAAAGCCCGAGCCGCTTCAGGTTCCGGGCCTGGTGCATCTGCACACCGGCAAGGTGCGCGAGCTGTACCGGAACGAGGCGGGCGACCTCGTGATGGTCGCCAGCGACCGCACCTCCGCCTTCGACTGGGTGCTGCCCACCGAGATCCCCGACAAGGGCCGAGTCCTCACCCAGCTCTCCCTGTGGTGGTTCGACCAGCTCGCCGACCTGGTCCCGAACCACGTCCTCAGCACCGAACTGCCCGCGGGCGCCCCCGCCGACTGGGCCGGCCGCACCCTGGTCTGCAAGTCCCTCCGGATGGTGCCGGTCGAGTGCGTGGCCCGCGGCTACCTCACCGGCTCCGGCCTCCTCGAGTACGACGAGTCCCGCACGGTCTGCGGCCTCGCCCTCCCCGAGGGCCTGGTCGACGGCAGCGAACTGCCCGCCCCGATCTTCACCCCGGCCACCAAGGCCGCCGTCGGCGAGCACGACGAGAACGTCACCTACGAGGAGGTGGCCCGCCAAGTCGGCGCCGACACCGCCGCGCAGCTGCGGCAGGCCACCCTCGCCGTCTACGGCCGTGCCCGCGACATCGCCCGCGACCGCGGCATCATCCTCGCCGACACCAAGTTCGAGTTCGGCTTCGAGGGCGAGACCCTGGTCATCGCCGACGAGGTCCTCACCCCGGACTCCTCCCGCTTCTGGCCGGCCGACCAGTGGCAGCCGGGCCGCGCGCAGGCGTCGTACGACAAGCAGTTCGTCCGCGACTGGCTGACCTCGGCCGAGTCCGGCTGGGACCGGAAGAGCGAGCAGCCCCCGCCGCCGCTGCCCCAGCAGATCGTCGACGCGACCCGTGCCAAGTACGTCGAGGCGTACGAGCGCCTGACGGGCACCCGCTGGAGCTGAGAGCACGACGAAGGCCCCGGTCCAGTGGACCGGGGCCTTCACACGAGCGGACGACGAGGCTCGAACTCGCGACCTCAACCTTGGCAAGGTTGCGCTCTACCAACTGAGCTACGTCCGCACTGCGCCGTGGCGCGAGGCCAACTATACCCAACCCCGCTCGCGGGCGAGACGTACCGCCGCGTGCCGGTTCTCCGCCCCGAGCTTGGACACGGCGGACGACAGGTAGTTGCGTACGGTCCCCGGTGACAGCGCGGCCCGCTCGGCGATCTCCGTGACGGGCGCCCCGTCGGCGGCGAGTTCGAGGACCTCGGCCTCGCGCGAGGTCAGCGGCGAGTCCCCGGCGGCGATCGCGTCGGCGGCCAACTCCGGGTCGACGTGGCGGTTTCCCGCGTGCACGGTCCGGATGATCTCCGCGAGCCGCTGGGCGCTCACCGTCTTCGGGACGAATCCGCGCACACCCGCCGCGAGCGCCCGCTTCAGATGTCCGGGCCGGCCGTGACTGGTGACGATCAGCACCCGGCAGCCCGGCAGTTCGGTCCGCAGGGATGTGGCGACCTTCACACCGTCGGCGCCCGGCATCTGCAGATCGAGCACGGCCACGTCCGGCTCGTGCGCCAGTGCCATCGTCAGCGCCTCCGGTCCGGTGGCCGCCTCGGCGACGATCACCAGGTCGTCCTCCAGGGAGAGCAGCGCGGCCAGCGCTCCCCGGATGAGGTGCTCGTCGTCGGCGAGCAACACCCGCACCGTCATGAAGTGACCTCGCTCACAGCATTTTTCCCGTCTGCCGCCCCTTGGGCCCCACTCACCGCACCCGTCTTGCTCAGGGGCACCTCCGCCACCACCCGGAAGACCCCCGCCCCCGCGAACCCGGCCTCCAGCGTCCCGTCCACCTGCCGCAGCCGCTCCCGCAGCCCGGCGAGCCCCGATCCGCGGCTTCCTTCCTCGCTCTCCTTCGCCCCGTCGTTCTCCACCGTCAGGACCACCCGCCCCTCCGTCACCCGCAACCCCACCGAGCACCGGCCGGCGTCACCGTGCCGCAGCACGTTCGTCGTCGTCTCCCGCACCACCCACCCGAGCGCCGACTGCACCTCACCGGGCAGCGTCCCGGCCTCCCCACACACCTCGCAGTCGATCCCGGCTGCCTTCAACACCCCCTTCGCGCCCGCGAGTTCGACCGCGAGATCCGCCTCCCGATAGCCCCGTACGACATCCCGCACCTCCCGCTGCGACTCCTGCGCTATCCGCTGCACCTCGACCATCTGCTCGACCGCCTCCGGCCGCCCCCGCCGCGCGAGCTGCACCGCCAGTTCGGCCTTCAGGGCGATCACCGCGAGGTTGCGCCCCATCACGTCGTGCAGATCCCGCCCGAACCGCAGCCGTTCCTCCGCGACGGCGAGCCGGGCACGCGTCTCACGCGCCTCGTCGAGGGCGTAGACGGCGTCCAGCAGCCAGACGGAGAAGATCGCGGTGAAGGCGAGCAGCCCGCTTCCGAGGAGGACGCCCGCCATGCCGAGCACGGTGGCCGGCGCGGGCACGTCGAGCAGCAACGAGGCCGCTCCGGTGCCGAGGGCGAAGCCGCCCACGATCGCGTACACCCGCCGCCGGTCCCGTACGCCGAGCGCGATGACCCCGGCCCCGATGATCACGACGACTCCGAAGACCCCGCTCGCGGCGGCGTCGACGCTGTCGCCGTCCGGACCGCGCTGGGCGATCCCGACGGCCGCCACGGCGATCACCGCGGTGAGGACGCCGAGCGTCCACAGCAGCCGCACGGGCTGCGCCCGCCGTCCCCGGGTCCAGTCCACCGCCCGGGACACCGTCAGCATGCAGGCGCCGCAGTGCAGCGTCACGAGCGCCAGCAGCGTTCCGCCCAGCCCAGGCCCCAGGGAGCCGAGGGCGGGCAGACCGATCGCCACCACCTCGCTCACCCCGAAGAAGTGGAACGACCATCGCGTGTACGTCTCGAACTTCGCCGGCGTGCTCTTCCGCCGCCACCAGCCCCCCGGCCCGCGCATGTCCGTCGCCCCCGTCCTCAGCGCCGCGGCTCCCACCGGAACCACCGCCGTACAGCAAACACGGCCGGCAGGGTCCAGGCCAGTGCGGTGCCGACGGCGCCCAGGGCGCCGAGCCCGCTCAACTCGCCGGTCCAGCCGCCGCGCACGAGTGTGATCACCGGTGTCAGCGGCAGCAGTTCGAACATCGAGGCGAGCCGGTCGGGCAGCAGTTCCAGCGGTACGGTCACCCCGGAGCCGATCATCGAGACCAGCACCATCGGCATGGTGGTGACCTGCGTGCTCTCCACCGTCCGGGTCACGGCCGCGGTGACCGCCGCCAGCGCCGCACACATCACCAGGCCCAGAAGCAGCCCCAGGACGGCGAGATGGGGCGCCTTCGGTGCCGGTATGTCCAACAGGACGGTGGAGCCCACGACCAGCACCACGGACTGCACCAGCCCGGTCGTCAGGACCGGCAGCGCGGAGCCGCCCAGGATCTCGGTGTCCCGCAACTCCCCGGTGCGCAGCCGCTTCAGCACCAGTTCCTCGCGCCGGGCGGTGTAGATCGCGGTCAGCGCCGAGTACACCCCGAACAACAGGGAGAAGCCGATCGCCGCGGGCAGCAGCACCAGGCCGGTGGTGAGGCCGGCGTCCTCCACGTCCATGTCGTCGACCACCGACACGAGACTGACCGGCAGCACGAGCGGCAACAGCACCGCCGCGACGACCGTGCCCCTGCTGCGCCCGAGCAGGGTCAGTTCGGCCCGCGCGAGGGCGGCCATCCGGCTCACCGGCGTGGTCACCGGACCCCTGCCCGGACTCCGCACCGCATCCCCGCTCATGCCCTGACCCCTTCCGCATCCGCACGCTCCGAGGCCTCCCGGGCGATCCCGAGGAACGCCTCCTCCAGTGAGGCCGACCGCACGTCCAGCCCACGCAGTTCGACCCCGGCCCGCTCGGCCCACACCAGCAGCCCGGTGGCCGCCCGCTGCAGCTCCCGGGTCCGCAGCCGGAGAACACGCCCGTCGACCTCGTGACCGCACACGCCCAGTTCGCCCAGCGGCGGCAGATCGCCGACGAAGTACCCCTCGGGCAGCTCGAACGCGATCCGGGACGGCTGCGCCGCGGTGACCTCGCCGGGTGTCCCGGCGGCCGCGATACGCCCTCGGTGCAGGATGGCCAGCCGGTCGGCGAGCTGCTCGGCCTCCTCCAGATAGTGCGTGGTCAGCAACACCGTCGTACCGGACTCGCGCAGCGCGCGGACCAGATCCCAGGTGTCGCGGCGGCCCTCGGCGTCGAGGCCGGTCGACGGTTCGTCCAGGAACAGCACCTCGGGGTCGCCGAGCAGGGCGAGCGCCAGGTCGAGGCGGCGCCGCTCACCGCCCGACAGCTGTTTGACCCGTACGTCCGTGCGCCCCGCGAGTCCGACCAGGGCCAGCGCCTCGCCGACGGGACGGGCGCCGCTGACGCAGCCGGCCCACATCCGCCCGGTCTCGGCGACGGTCAGTTCGGAGGGGAAGCCGCCCTCCTGGAGCATCACCCCGGTGCGCGGCCGCACCACGGCCCTTTCGGTGTACGGATCGTGCCCGAGGACGCGGACGTGTCCGCCGTCGGGGCGCGCGAGGCCCTCCAGGAGTTCGACGGTGGATGTCTTGCCGGCGCCGTTGGTGCCGAGCAGTGCGAAGATCTCGCCGCGACCGACGTGGAAGGAGATTCCACGGACCGCCTCGAACCCGCCCCCGTACACACGCCGGAGGCCGGTGACCTCAATCACGTGTTCATTCGTGTCCATGCCTCGAGCTTCCCGGCGGACGGCGGCCGACGGCAGTGCGAGGTGTCATCACTCCCCATGACAAATGTCAGACGGACAGCGGCACATACGAAAAACCCCGGTCCGATGGACCGGGGTTTTCGATGGAGCGGACGACGAGGCTCGAACTCGCGACCTCAACCTTGGCAAGGTTGCGCTCTACCAACTGAGCTACGTCCGCATTGCCTTCGACCGGCTCTCACCGATCGGCGCGAGCACCACCCTACCCGATCCACATCAGTGGTCGGGACGGCGATGCAGAGCGGGTGACAGGAATCGCACACTGCGCCTTCCCCCTGGAAGGGGGATGTTCTGCTACTGAACTACACCCGCGTGGCCTCCGTGAGCTGGGCTTTCGGCCCTGCCCGGCGGCGTGCTCCAGACATTAGCCGACCATGTGGGGGGTAGCGCAAGTCGGTTGTCCCCAGGGCGCGCTGAGGCGCCCCGGGGACAATCGCTCAGCCCCTACGGGTCACCGCGCCTCGGCGAACGCCTCGTAGACCCTCTTGGGGATGCG
Organism: Streptomyces sp. NPDC002588; assembly: GCF_040295925.1. Classification (NCBI taxonomy): domain Bacteria; kingdom Bacillati; phylum Actinomycetota; class Actinomycetes; order Kitasatosporales; family Streptomycetaceae; genus Streptomyces; species Streptomyces sp. NPDC002588. The sequence goes on along the minus strand of NZ_JBEOWF010000036.1, from coordinate 52,822 downwards.
GCCGCGGGCGGGCACCTCCATCTTGTTCGCCTGGGCCCAGGCGCGGACGGCCGCCGGGTCGGGGGCGACCTCCGTCTGCTTGTACGCCTTGCCGGACCGCGACCGCTTGCGGCCGGCCTCCACGTACGGCGCGAGCGCCTTACGCAGTTTCTTGGCATTGGCTTGATTCAGGTCGATCTCGTACGACTTGCCGTCGAGTCCGAAGGCGATCGTTTCCGCCGCTTCCGAGCCGTCGATGTCGTCAAAGAGAGTGACCACGACCTTCTGCGCCACGAATATCGGTCCCTTCGTGCGACAGCTCTGCGATGACGTGCCAAGACGTCACGGAGATGTCGGCTGTCCGCCTGTTATGGGGCAAAGTATCGGCTATTGCCAATTCATTTGTACAGTGCCCGGCAATCAAATGTGAAGCCCGACTAAATCTCCCCGCGTGTCTCCGCGCAATAGGGAAGGTCGGTGCACCCCGGATCTTTCCCTGAACTTTTCGTGAAGGCACTGGTCCGATACCTGATCGTGATGGCCCTCACGTAGTTTCCTACAACTCTACCCGCGTAGAAATTTCGTACGGGTAGTCTGAAGGTGCCTGTCGGAGACACCCGCAGGAACCTGCTCAGCACCACACCACCGGGAGTGCCAGTGGCGCGCGTCGTAGTCGACGTCATGCTCAAGCCGGAGATCCTCGACCCCCAGGGCCAGGCGGTCCAGCGCGCACTGCCGCGGCTGGGTTTCGAAGGGATCTCCGACGTACGTCAGGGAAAGCGATTCGAACTGGAAGTGGACGGCCCCGTGGACGAGGCCGCCCTCGCCCGCATCCATGATCTTGCGGAATCCTTCCTCGCCAACACCGTGATCGAGGACTTCACCGTCAAGGTGGAGGAAGTCGCGGAGGCGGCGAAGTGACCGCTCGTATTGGCGTCGTCACATTCCCGGGCAGCCTCGACGACCGGGACACGCAGCGCGCGATCCGCCTCGCGGGCGCCGAGCCGGTCGCTCTCTGGCACAAGGACAAGAACCTCCACCAGGTCGACGCGGTCGTCCTCCCCGGAGGTTTCTCCTACGGCGACTATCTGCGCGCCGGTGCGATCTCCCGCTTCTCGCCGGTGATGGAGACCGTCATCGAGCAGGCGAAGGCCGGTCTGCCGGTCCTCGGCATCTGCAACGGCTTCCAGATCCTCACCGAGGCCCACCTCCTCCCCGGCGGCATGCTCGGCAACGACCACCTCCACTTCATCTGCCGCGACCAGAAGCTGCGGGTGGAGAACGCGGAGACCGCCTGGACCGCCGACTACGAGTCCGGCCAGGAGATCCACATCCCGCTGAAGAACATGGACGGCCGGTACGTCGCCGACCAGTACACGCTGGACGAGCTGGAGGCCGAGGGCCGCGTCGCCTTCCGCTATGTCGACTTCAATCCGAACGGCTCGCTCAACGACATCGCCGGCATCACCAACGAGGCCGGCAACGTCGTAGGCCTCATGCCGCACCCGGAGCACGCCGTCGAGCCCCTCATCGGGTCGGGCCGCACCGACGGCCTCCCGTTCTTCACGTCGATCCTCAAGAAGCTGGTCAAAGCATGAGCCGGACGCCTCTGGACACGGTCGAGCACGCGGCCGCGACCCCCGACGTCGAGCTGCCCTGGGCCGAACTCGGTCTGAAGAAGGACGAGTACGAGCGGGTGGTGGAGATCCTCGGCCGCCGCCCGACCGGCGCCGAGCTCGCCATGTACTCCGTCATGTGGTCCGAGCACTGCTCCTACAAGTCCTCGAAGGTCCACCTCCGCCAGTTCGGCGAGAAGGCCCCCCGGTCCGACGCCCTCCTCGTCGGCATCGGCGAGAACGCGGGCGTCGTCGACGTCGGCCAGGGCTACGCCGTCACCTTCAAGGTCGAGTCGCACAACCACCCCTCCTACGTCGAGCCCTACCAGGGCGCGGCCACGGGTGTCGGCGGCATCGTCCGCGACATCATCGCGATGGGCGCCCGCCCGGTCGCGGTCGTCGACCCGCTGCGTTTCGGCGCGCCCGACCACCCCGACACCAAGCGCGTCCTGCCGGGAGTCGTCGCCGGCATCGGCGGCTACGGCAACTGCCTCGGCCTGCCCAACATCGGCGGCGAGGTCGTCTTCGACGCCTGCTACCAGGGCAACCCGCTGGTCAACGCCGGTGCCATCGGCGTCATGCGGCACGAGGACATCCACCTCGCGAAGGCCTCCGGCGCCGGCAACAAGGTCATCCTGTACGGCGCCCGCACCGGCGGCGACGGCATCGGCGGAGCCTCCATCCTGGCCTCCGAGACCTTCGACGACGCCAAGCCCTCCAAGCGCCCCGCCGTCCAGGTCGGCGACCCCTTCCAGGAGAAGCTGCTCATCGAGTGCACCCTGGAGGCCTTCAAGGAGAAGCTGGTCGTCGGCATCCAGGACCTCGGCGCTGCCGGTCTGTCCTGCGCGACGTCCGAGCTCGCCTCCAACGGCTCCGGCGGCATGCGCGTCACCCTCGACGACGTCCCGCTGCGCGACTCCACCCTCTCGCCCGAGGAAATCCTCATGAGCGAGTCGCAGGAACGCATGTGCGCGGTCGTCGAGCCCGAGAAGGTCGACCGTTTCCTCGAGATCTGCGACAAGTGGGACGTCATCGCCACCGTCATCGGTGAGGTCACCGACGGCGACCGCCTGGAGATCTTCTGGCACGGCGGCAAGATCGTCGACGTCGACCCGCGCACCGTCGCCCACGACGGCCCGGTCTACGAGCGCCCGTACGCCCGCCCGGACTGGCAGGACGCCCTCCAGGCCGACGACGCGAACAAGCTGCCCCGGCCGGCGACGAGCGACGAGCTGAAGGACCAGGTCCTGAAGCTGGTGGCCTCTCCCAACCAGGCCTCCAAGAAGTGGATCACCTCGCAGTACGACCACTTCGTGCAGGGCAACACGGTCCTCGCCCAGCCCGAGGACTCCGGCATGATCCGGATCGACGAGGAGACCGGCCTCGGCGTCGCCATCGCGACCGACGGCAACGGCCGGTACGCCAAGCTCGACCCGTACCACGGCGCCCAGCTGGCCCTCGCCGAGGCCTACCGCAACGTCGCCACGACCGGCGCCAAGCCGCTCGCCGTCTCCGACTGCCTCAACTTCGGCTCGCCCGAGGACCCGGCCGTCATGTGGCAGTTCGCGGAGGCCATCCGCGGTCTCGCCGACGCCTGCCAGCAGCTCGGCACCCCGGTGACCGGTGGCAACGTCTCCCTCTACAACCAGACGGGCGAGGTGGCCATCCACCCCACGCCGGTGGTCGCCGTCCTCGGCGTCATCGACGACGTCGCCCGCCGTACCCCGGTCGCCTTCCAGGAGGAGGGCCAGCTGCTGTACCTCCTCGGCGACACCCGTGAGGAGTTCGGCGGCTCGGCCTGGTCGCAGGTCGTCCACGACCACCTCGGCGGTCTGCCCCCGAAGGTCGATCTGGAGCGCGAGCGCCTGCTGGCCGAGATCCTGATCTCCGCCTCCCGCGACGGCATGATCGACTCCGCGCACGACCTGTCCGACGGCGGTCTGGTCCAGGCGGTCGTCGAGTCGGCGCTGCTCGGCGGCAAGGGCGCGCGTCTGGTCGTACCGGACGGGCTCGACGCCTTCACCTTCCTCCTCTCCGAGTCGGCCGGCCGCGCCGTCGTCGCCGTCCCCCGCTCGGAGGAGGTCCGCTTCAACGACATGTGCGGCGCCCGGGGTCTCCCCGTCACCCGCATCGGTGTCGTCGACGGGGACACGGTGGACGTCCAGGGCGAGTTCACCCTCACCATGGAGGAGCTGCGCAAGGCCCACGAGGAGACCATCCCGGCCCTCCTCGCCTGAGCGACAGCGACCGTACGGACTCGTGCGGATCGTGCTCGTTCGTCCAGGCAGTACGGGTGGTACGCGTAGGACGACGGTGAAGGTCCCGGCCGCCTCGGCGGCCGGGACCCTCGTCCGGGGCCCGTCGGCCGGTGTCCGCCGGACAGGTCATAGGCTCACCGCCATGTCACCGGCGAAGAAGCGTGCCCGTACCTACGACCCCGCCAGGACCCGCGCGGCCGTCCTGGCCCAGCTCGGGAACGTCCGGGAGGCCGTCGCCGGCCTCACGCCCCAACAGCTCGCGCTTCCCACCCGGCTCGGGAAATGGACCGTACGGGAGCTGGTCGCGCACATCGGCATGGCGGTCACCGCCATCGAGCGCGCCCTCGACCTGCCGGAGCCGCCGAAGCAGGACGCCACGCTCCTCGACTGGCCGTTCGCGACCTCCGCCAGTGCCACGGCCATCGACGACTTCACCCGGCGGCTGGCCGAGCGACACCCCGGCCTCGACACCTACCTCGCCGACATCGCGCGCAACCTGGGCGAGCAGCTCGACGCCCACCCCGGCACCCGGCTGCTGGCCACCAACGCGGGCGCGCTGCCCCTCGCCGACTACCTCGTCACCCGCGCCGTGGAACTCGTCGTCCACACCGACGACCTCAACGCCGCGGTTCCCGGCCCTGACATCCCCCTCGACCGGCAGGCCCTCGCCGCCGCCACCCGGCTGCTCGCCGACGCCCTCGCCGCCAGGGCGCCCGGCGGCGCGACGGAGGTGCGGATCCCGCCGTACGCCGTCGTGCAGTGCATCGAGGGGCCGCGGCACACCCGGGGCACCCCGCCCAACGTCGTCGAGACCGATCCGCTGACCTGGATCCGGCTGGCGACCGGACGCCTGACGTGGCAGGAGGCCATGGCCGAGGCGAAGGTGAGCGCCAGCGGCGAACGAGCCGATCTGGGACCGCTCCTCCCGCTCATGAGCTGACCCGGACCCGCACCCGCCCCGCCCCTGGAGCCGTCTCACCGACGCGACCCCGGCCCGCGCGACGCAGAATGATGTGCGACACCTCACTCATGCATACGGAACGCGACGGCGCACCCCCGTCCCCGTTGCCGCCGCGTGAACCAGTCGATCACCGTATCTCCGGCCTGACCTGCGAAAAGCACTCAATCACGGGCGGGTGGGCCGATCCAAGATCCAGTTACCGGCAGGTATCCCCAATTCGGACCAGTGGTCGATCTCGCCTACACTCGGTGGCGTGCCACGTGGTGACGGTCGACTCAGTCATGATCTGCTCCCCGGCGAGAAGGGCCCCCAGGACGCTTGCGGCGTCTTCGGAGTCTGGGCTCCCGGTGAAGAGGTCGCCAAGCTCACTTACTTCGGGCTGTACGCCCTCCAGCATCGGGGCCAGGAATCCGCGGGAATCGCGGTCAGCAACGGCTCCCAGATCCTCGTCTTCAAGGACATGGGTCTCGTCTCCCAGGTCTTCGACGAGACCTCGCTCGGTTCGCTCCAGGGTCACATCGCGGTCGGACACGCCCGCTACTCGACCACCGGCGCCTCCGTGTGGGAGAACGCCCAGCCGACGTTCCGCGCCACCGCGCACGGTTCGATCGCGCTCGGCCACAACGGCAATCTCGTCAACACCGCCCAGCTCGCCGAGATGGTCGCCGACCTGCCCAAGCAGGAGGGCGGCCGTACGCCGCGCGTGGCGGCCACCAACGACACCGACCTGCTCACCGCGCTGCTCGCGGCGCAGGCCGACGAGGACGGCAGGCCGCTGACCATCGAGGAGGCCGCACACACGATCCTCCCGCAGGTCAAGGGCGCCTTCTCGCTCGTCTTCATGGACGAGCACACCCTCTATGCCGCCCGCGACCCGCAGGGCATCCGCCCGCTGGTCCTCGGCCGCCTGGAGCGTGGCTGGGTCGTCGCCTCCGAGTCCGCCGCCCTGGACATCTGCGGCGCCGCATACGTCCGCGAGATCGAGCCGGGCGAGTTCGTGGCCATCGACGAGAACGGCCTCCGTACCTCGCGATTCGCGGAAGCGAAGCCCAAGGGCTGTGTCTTCGAGTACGTGTACCTGGCCCGCCCGGACACCGACATCGCCGGCCGGAACGTGTACCTCTCCCGCGTGGAGATGGGTCGCAAGCTCGCCAAGGAAGCCCCGGTTGAGGCCGATCTGGTCATAGCGACTCCGGAGTCCGGCACCCCGGCCGCCATCGGCTACGCGGAGGCCTCCGGCATCCCCTTCGGCGCGGGTCTCGTGAAGAACGCGTACGTCGGCCGTACGTTCATCCAGCCCTCGCAGACCATCCGCCAGCTGGGTATCCGCCTGAAGCTGAACCCGCTGAAGGAAGTCATCAAGGGCAAGCGTCTGGTCGTCGTCGACGACTCGATCGTGCGCGGCAACACCCAGCGGGCGCTGGTGCGGATGCTCCGCGAGGCGGGTGCCGCCGAGGTCCACATCCGGATCTCCTCGCCGCCCGTGAAGTGGCCCTGCTTCTTCGGCATCGACTTCGCCACGCGCGCGGAGCTCATCGCCAACGGCATGACCATCGACGAGATCGGCACCTCGCTGGGCGCCGACTCCCTGGCGTACATCTCCATCGACGGCATGATCGAGGCGACCACCATCGCCAAGCCGAACCTCTGCCGCGCCTGCTTCGACGGCGAGTACCCGATGGAGCTTCCGGACCCGGAGCTGCTCGGCAAGCAGCTCCTGGAGACCGAGCTGGCGGCCGGTCCGGCGGCCACGGCCGCGGCCGACGCGATCCGTCGCCCGTAAGCCCCGATCACCAACCCGAAAGATCCCAGGCAATGTCTGAGACGAATTCCGGTGCTTCCTACGCGGCTGCCGGTGTCGACATCGAAGCGGGCGACCGCGCGGTAGAGCTCATGAAGGAGTGGGTGAAGAAGGCTCAGCGTCCCGAGGTCCTCGGCGGCCTCGGCGGATTCGCCGGCCTCTTCGACGCCTCCGCCCTCAAGCGCTACGAGCGCCCCCTGCTCGCCTCCGCCACGGACGGTGTCGGTACGAAGGTCGACATCGCCCGGCAGCTCGGCGTGTACGACACCATCGGCCACGACCTGGTCGCGATGGTCATGGACGACATCGTGGTGTGCGGCGCCGAACCGCTGTTCATGACCGACTACATCTGCGTCGGCAAGGTGCACCCCGAGCGGGTCGCCTCGATCGTCAAGGGCATCGCCGAGGGCTGTGTCCTGGCCGGCTGCGCCCTGGTCGGCGGCGAGACGGCCGAACACCCCGGCCTGCTCGGCGCGGACGACTTCGACGTCGCCGGCGCCGGTACGGGCGTCGTGGAGGCCGACCGGCTGCTCGGCGCGGATCGTATCCGCACGGGTGACGCGGTGATCGCCATGGCGTCCTCCGGCCTTCACTCGAACGGGTACTCGCTGGTTCGGCACGTGCTGCTGAACCAGGCGGGCCTGTCCCTGGACGCGCGGATCGACGGCCTCGGCCGCACCCTCGGCGAGGAGCTCCTGGAGCCCACCAAGATCTACTCGCTGGACTGCCTGGCCCTCACCCGGACGACGGACGTGCACGCCTTCTCACACGTCACCGGCGGCGGACTCGCGGCCAACCTGGCCCGCGTCATCCCGGACGGACTCCACGCGACCGTGGACCGCGCCACCTGGACCCCGGCCCCGATCTTCGACCTGGTCGGCAGGACCGGCTCGGTCGAGCGGCTGGAGCTGGAGAAGACGCTGAACATGGGCGTCGGCATGATCGCGATCGTGCCCGAGGAGTCGGCGGACGTCGCCCTGGCGACCCTGGCCGACCGCGGCGTCGAGGCATGGGTGGCCGGCGAGATCACCGAGCGCGGCGAGCACACCACCGGAGCCGCGCTGGTCGGGGACTACGCCGGTTGACCCCCGCGGCCGCCGACAACGGCGGACAGCACAAGACCCGGTCGGTGACCGAAGTCATCGACCGGGTGAGTGCTCAGAGCAACGCTCCGTGCGAGGTCAAGCGCCGCGACGGTGTTGTTGGTGCGAGGAGTCGTCGTCCTCGTCATCGTCCCCGTACAACTCGGCGTACCGAGCGTACGGGTCGTCGTCTTGCTCATCGTCATCGTCCTCGAATGGTTCACCATTCGGCGGAATGTTCGATGGCGATGCGCCCAGCTCTTCGGCCAGGCGTGAGAGATCAGTCCCGCCGCTGTTGTACTTCAGCTGGCGGGCGACCTTCGCTTGCTTGGCCTTGGCCCGGCCGCGCCCCATGGCTCGACCCCCTCAACGACGGGGCTCGCTGGCCCCAGGTTGACACGCGTTCATGATCCAGAACGGTCTCTCCTGAGAGAGCCCGCCGTAGGGCTCCCACGGTACCTGAGCCCACGCCCGTACGGTACGTCGCCCGTAGGACGCGCGTGTGCGCAGAACCCTGGAGGCGCCCCGTCCTCGCTGGTCAGTGGCGATTTTAACCACTTATCGGCGGACGACCCGCCGGGAAGAGTGAGAGTTCTCTCTAACTTTCCACCCGGCGGTACCGACCAAACCCTCGGAGCACCCGCACCGATCCCTCGGTGGAGTGTCACCACCCGCGCGCGCGGGCCGCCTCGTGCATGCGCTGTTCGGCGATCCGGTCGGCCGCCGCGGCCGGTGGAATCCCGTCCTCCTTCGCACGTGCGAAGATGGCGAGAGTGGTGTCGAAGATCTTCGCCGCCTGGGCCCGGCACCGCTCGAAGTCGAACCCGTGCAGTTCGTCGGCCACCTGGATGACCCCGCCGGCGTTCACCACGTAGTCCGGCGCGTAGAGGATCCCGCGGTCGGCGAGGTCCTTCTCGACGCCCGGGTGGGCGAGCTGGTTGTTGGCCGCCCCGCACACGATGGCCGCGGTCAGCATCCGTACCGAGTCGTCGTGCAGCGCCCCGCCGAGCGCACAGGGGGCGTAGATGTCGAGTCCCTCGAGCCGGATCAGCGTCTCGGTGTCCGCGACGGCGGTCACACCCCGCGGATGCCGGTCGAGTACTCGGCGTACGGCGTCCTCGCGCACGTCCGTGACGACGACCTCGGCGCCCTCGGCGAGCAGGTGTCCCACCAGGTGGTGGCCGACCTTGCCGACGCCGGCGACGCCGATCCTGCGGCCGCGCAGCGAAGGGTCGCCCCACAGGTGCTGTGCCGAGGCGCGCATGCCCTGGTAGACGCCGAAGGCGGTGAGGACCGAGGAGTCGCCCGCGCCGCCGTTCTCCGGGGACCGGCCGGTCGTCCAGCGGCACTCGCGGGCCACGACGTCCATGTCGGCGACATAGGTGCCGACATCGCAGGCGGTCACGTACCGGCCGCCGAGAGAGGCCACGAAACGGCCGTAGGCAAGCAACAGCTGGTCGGTCTTGATCACATCGGGATCCCCGATGATCACAGCTTTCCCGCCGCCGTGCTCGAGCCCGGCCATGGCGTTCTTGTACGACATCCCGCGCGCGAGGTTCAGCGCGTCGGCGACGGCCTCCGCCTCGGTCGCGTAGGGGTAGAAGCGGGTGCCGCCGAGCGCGGGGCCCAGTGCGGTGGAGTGGAGGGCGATGACGGCCTTGAGGCCGCTGGCACGGTCCTGGCAGAGCACGACTTGCTCATGACCCCCCTGCTCCGACTGGAACAGGGTGTGCAGGACGCCGTTGTCTACGTCGGTCACGGTGGTGACTCCTGGGTAACTGGCGGCGGTCGGGACGCAGGCGCCCAAGGGGTGGCGGGGCCTGTGGGACGAGCGTAGAGCCTGCGCGGCCCGCGGAGGGCCAGGTGTTCGGGATCACCTCCTCCCGGAGTACGCGCGTGCGACGATTTGCATGGTTTTCCCGTGTCGCGAGCCGTACCGAGGCCGTGCCGATCGCCGTGTCGCGCGCGCGGGCCGATCAGGTTTCCCGGCCGGGTGGCGGGGGAGGGAGCAGGCGTGCCCAAGGTGTCCTCGGTGATCGTCCCCTACGCGTCGTACCTGCGCGTCTACGAGCCGCTGGCCGCCTTCCCCGAGCCCGAGCGCAGCCACTGGGCGCGCTACGCCCGCCGCCCCGACCACCCCTCCTACCAGGACGAACTGCGCCGCTCGCTGGCCGACCTGCTGCCCGTCCCGCCGGTCGCGGTGCCTGTGCACGAGAGCAGCGACGCGTTCGTGCTCGACGCGGACGGGGTGCTGCACGTGTGCCCGTGGCGCACCCGGCTGCGCGGCTGGCAGGCGCTCGCGGAACTGGACGAGGAGCTGCCCCGGCCGGTCCTGGAGGCGGTGCTCCCCGAGGTCGTACGGCTGCAGGCGGCGAAGGACTACGAGCGCTGGCGGGAGCGCAACCCCGACGCGCGTCCCTGGATCCGCACGGCGACCTGGCAGGTACCGCTGGACTGGTTCGTGCTGGTGGCGGACGAGGAGCGGGCGTACGAGAAGGGGACGGCCGAGGTGGCGCCCGCGCTGCGCTACCGCACGCCGATGGTGCAGGCGCGCCGCCGGGTGGCCCGGGGGCTGCGCACGCTCCGGGAGGCGATGGACGAGGGACCGCTCATCGACGGGCTGCTGGACGTGGGGCGCTGGCTGGAGGAGTTCCATCCGCGTTCGCTGGTGGAACTGGATTACGGCGGTCTGGTCCACACCCTTCCGGCCGGCGATCTGGAGGACGACCACTCGGCGGCCGACGTGGCCGCGGGCATCGAGGCGCTGCGGGTGGGCGACGGGGCGGCGGCGGGTGAGGCGTACGAACGCCTGGTGGAGCGGTGGCGGGCGGTCCGGGACCGGCGCTCGGCCAACTGAGGAGGGGGCGGCTTCGGCCGCACAGCCGACCCGTGCATCCTGTGATCTGACGATGTGACAGACGCGACAGCGCTTTCATAAGTGACGTGCGTCACGGCCGAAATGGGTCGAACAGCGTACGGTCGGCGGGACTTCACGGAACTGACGGGACGTAGGTCCCGATCCGGGCTTATGTCGCAAGGGTGACGGACCGCACGTACACGGCCCTTGCGCCGCTTGCCCCTCCTCGTGCCAAAATAGGACAAGGAGTCCGGGGAGGGCTCCATCCACCTACTTATGTTCCACTGTGGGGGGATTCTTCGGTATTGCACGCTATGGGGGGTCCTGATGACTCCTGATCGCCCTGTGACTGATCGTCACAGTGGCGTGACTGTCCGCTATGGGCTGGTCCATCGGCTTCCGTCGCCGATGAACACCTGGGGGGCAATTCCATCGGTTTGGCCGACGCGGCTGGACAGATGGTGTAGTTGTAGTGCCGAGGACAAGCCGTTCGTCCTATAACCGACTCGACTCGCGTCCGCCATTTCGGGCAACGCGGGTCAAGGTGCAGAATTTAGAGGAAAGAACCGAGAAGGTTCGGTTCTCCCGAGGAGGCCGCTCATGACCGCTCGCACCCCTGATGCTGAGCCGCTGCTGACCCCGGCTGAGGTCGCCACCATGTTCCGCGTCGACCCCAAGACGGTCACGCGGTGGGCGAAGGCCGGCAAGCTCACGTCGATCCGCACGCTCGGCGGGCACCGCCGTTACCGCGAGGCCGAGGTCCGCGCCCTGCTTGCGGGTATTCCGCAGCAGCGCAGCGAGGCCTGAACAACTGAATAACCGGGCAAAACGCCAGGTCCCCCAATCTGTGCGGACGTCCGGAACCTAGCTCCAAGCGACGTGGGTCCTGCCCCAACAGGCCCCTCGCCCACTGGGAACGTCGTCGATCGCGCTGGACTCCGCCGGGTCCAGCGCGATCTTTTTTGTGCGTTCGGGTCCGCTCCCCGGCGCCGTATCGGGCCGTATCAGACGGCTGTGTGCGCGGGCTTGTCGGCATCTGGGGGAGGCTGTGGAGAGGGTCTCGGGAGGGTTCTGGGGGCTTCCTGTGGACAACCTCCGGACATCCTCCACAGTGGTGCAATTGCACATATTAAATTGACCAGTTGTAGGAAGCTGGTAAGAAGGCCCGGATCCAAAACTTATGCAGTGACTCCCGTCACATGCCACTGGCCTTGTTGCGGAGGCCGGGTCTCCGCTAATGCGGGTGCGGTCGGGCGGGCCGAAGTGGTCGCGCGGGCCGGAGTGGCCGCACGGCCGTACGGGTCAGGAGTTCGAGGCGCTCTCGTCCTGCGGAGCCCCCTCAGGGGTCTGTGTACCCCGTGGAGCGCCGTCCATCGCCAGCCGCAGCAAGCGATGGCAGATCGGGCAGTGGCGGGTCAGATGCCGATACGACGACGCGGCCGACAGGTGCGCGCGGAGCAACGCCCGCGTCTCGTGCCTAGCCGATGCCGCCATACGCCACCTCCAGGAGGGCCACGCGGGAACGTGCCCCGACTTCTGGGGTACCGAGGGAATGTGACGCCGTCAAGGGAGCCGGGGAGTATGCGGACACCCGGTGGCAGGCCGCCGGACATGCGAGAAGGCCCGGATCCGAGGATCCGGGCCTTCTCTTACTGCGGTCCTGACGGGATTTGAACCCGCGGCCTCCACCTTGACAGGGTGGCGAGCACTCCAAACTGCTCCACAGGACCAGGCTTTGCGGCACTTTGTGCTGCGCTGTGCTGCGAGAAGGACTGTACAGGAGGGTGAGCCCCCTGGTCGAACTCACCCTCAGTACGCGGACCGTCACGGAGCGGCCGCGTCGATCGCCTTCACGATCCGCTTGTCCGACACCGGGTACGCCGTTCCCAGGGCGTGGGCGAAGTAGCTGACCCGCAGCTCCTCGATCATCCACCGGATGTCCAGGACCGAGGAGGGGACCGGCCGGCCCTGCGGCAGCTGCTCCAGGAGCCAGGCGTACTCGTCCTGCATCTCGTGGACCTTCTCCATCCGCGCCGTGTCCCGCGGCACCCCCGTCGGCATCTGCTGCAGACGCCGGTCGGCGGCCACCAGGTAGCGCATCAGGTCGGGCAGACGCCGCAGCCCCGCCCACGTCACGAAGCCCGGCTTCACAAGGGCGTCCAGCTGCTTGCGCACGTCCGTCAGATTCGCCAGCAGCACAGGGCTGCGCGTGTCCTTCAGGCGGCGTTCGCACGCCTGCCAGGCGGCGAGAACCTGCTGTACCTGCCCGACCGCACGCACCGTCGTGTCGACGATCTCCGCCCGCACCTTGTCGTACAGCTTCCGGTACGACTCCTCGTCCCACACCGGCCCGCCGAAGTCACCGATCAGCTTGTCCGCGGCCGCCATCGCGCAGTCGTCGAACAGCGCCTGTATCGAACCGTGCGGATTCGCCGACAGCGCGAGCTTCTGGGCGTTCGTCAACTTCTCGGACGCGAACTTTGCGGGGTTCACCGGGATGTTCCGCAGGATCAGCCGCCGCGTGCCCTTCCACATAGCCTCCGCCTGCTCCGCCTCCGTGTCGAACAGCCGGACGGAGACCGTGTCGCCGTCGTCGACCAGGGCGGGGAACGCCCGGACCGGCTGGCCGGCCCGACGCGTCTCGAAGACCCGCGTGAGCGAGCCGATCGTCCAGTCCGTCAGCCCCGACCGCTCCAGCGACTCACCGCCCTCCCGCTCCGCCGTCGCGGCCGCCGCCTGGGAGATCGCCTGCCGCGCCTTGGGCTTCAGCCGCAGCTTCAGCGCCTGAAGGTCCTTGTCCTCGGCCAGCTTGCGACGCCGCTCGTCGACGATCCGGAAGGTGATCTTCAGGTGGTCGGGGAGCCTCGACCAGTCGAAGTCCTCCGCCTCGAAGGGGACGCCGACCATCCGCTTCAGGTCGCGTGCCATGGCCGTCGTCAGCGGTTCCTGGAGCGGGACGGCCTGGTCGAGGAAGCGCTTGGCGAAGTTCGGCGCCGGCACGTAGTTGCGGCGGACCGGCTTCGGGAGGGAACGGATCAGCTCCGTGACGACCTCCTCCCTGAGGCCAGGGATCTGCCAGTCGAAGCCGTCGTCCGTGACCTGGTTCAGCACCTGGAGCGGAATGTGGACCGTCACGCCGTCCGCGTCCGCCCCCGGCTCGAACTGGTACGTCACCCGGAACTTCAGCTGCCCCTGCCGCCACGAGTCCGGATAGTCGGCCTTCGTGACCGCCTCCGCCGACTCCCGGATCAGCATCTCCCGCTCGAAGTCCAGGTACTCGGGCTGCTCGTGCCGCTTGTGCTTCCACCAGGAGTCGAAGTGGGCGCCGGACACCACGTGTTCGGGGACCCGCTGGTCGTAGAAGTCGAAGAGCGTCTCGTCGTCGACGACGATGTCCCGGCGCCGGGCCCGGTTCTCCAGCTCCTCGACCTCGCTCAGCAGCCTGCGGTTGTCCGAGAAGAACTTGTGGTGCGTACGCCAGTCGCCCTCCACCAGGGCGTTGCGGATGAAAAGCTCGCGGGAGACCTCGGGGTCGATCCGGCCGTAGTTCACCTTCCGCTGGGCGATGATCGGGACGCCGTACAGCGTCACCTTCTCCAGCGCCATGACCGCCGCCTGGTCCTTCTCCCAGTGCGGTTCGCTGTACGTCCGCTTCAGGAGGTGCTCGGCGAGGGGCTCCACCCACTCGGGCTCGATCTTCGCGTTGACGCGCGCCCAGAGCCGGGACGTCTCCACCAGCTCGGCCGACATGACGAAACGGGGCGTCTTCTTGAACAGCGCCGAACCGGGGAAGATCGCGAACTTGGCGCTCCGCGCACCCAGGTACTCGTTCTTCGCGCCGTCCTTCACGTCCTTCATGCCGATGTGCGAGAGCAGGCCCGCGAGGAGCGAGAGGTGGATGCTGTCGCCGGAGGCGTCCTGCTCGTTGAGGTGGATGCCCATCTGCTTGGCGACGGTTCGCAGCTGCGTATAGATGTCCTGCCACTCGCGGATGCGCAGGAAGTTCAGATACTCCTGCTTGCACATCCGGCGGAACGACGACGAGCCGCGCTCGCGCTGCTGCTCGCGGATGTACCGCCACAGGTTGAGGTACGCGAGGAAGTCGCTGGTCTCGTCCTTGAAGCGGGCATGCTGCTGGTCGGCCTGGGTCTGCTTGTCGGACGGCCGCTCCCGCGGGTCCTGGATGGACAGCGCGGCGGCTATGACCATGACCTCACGGGCACAGCCGTTCTTGTCCGCCTCCAGGACCATCCGGGCCAGCCGCGGGTCGACCGGCAGCTGGGCCAGCTTGCGGCCGGTCTGCGTGAGCCGCTTGCGCGGATCCTTCTGGGCCGGGTCGAGGGCGTTCAGCTCCTGGAGCAGCTGCACGCCGTCACGGATGTTGCGGTGATCCGGCGGGTCGATGAAGGGAAACTTCTCGATGTCACCGAGACCGGCCGCGGTCATCTGCAGGATGACGGAGGCCAGGTTCGTACGGAGGATCTCGGCGTCCGTGAACTCCGGGCGGGCGGTGAAGTCGTCCTCGCTGTACAGCCGGATGCAGATGCCGTCCGACGTACGGCCACAGCGGCCCTTGCGCTGGTTCGCGCTGGCCTGGCTGACGGGCTCGATCGGCAGCCGCTGCACCTTGGTGCGGTGGCTGTAGCGGCTGATACGGGCGAACCCGGGGTCGATGACGTACTTGATGCCCGGGACGGTCAGCGAGGTCTCCGCCACGTTCGTCGCCAGGACGATCCTGCGGCCGGTGTGCTGCTGGAAGACACGGTGCTGCTCGGCGTGCGAGAGCCGCGCGTAGAGGGGGAGAACCTCCGTGAAGCGGTAGCTCTTCTTCTCCAGCGCGTCCGCCGTGTCCCGGATCTCCCGCTCGCCGGAGAGGAAGACGAGGATGTCGCCCTGCCCCTCGCCCACCAACTCCTCGACGGCATCGCAGATCGCGGTGATCTGATCCCGGTCGGAGTCCTCGCCGTCCTCCTCGAGGAGGGGGCGGTAGCGCACCTCGACCGGATACGTCCGCCCGCTGACCTCGACGATCGGGGCGTCCCCGAAGTGCCGGGAGAAACGCTCGGGATCGATGGTCGCGGACGTGATGACGACCTTGAGATCAGGGCGCCGTGGCAGCAGCTGCGCCAGATACCCCAACAGGAAGTCGATGTTGAGGGACCGCTCGTGGGCCTCGTCGATGATGATCGTGTCGTAGGCGCGCAGCTCGCGGTCCGTCTGGATCTCGGCGAGCAGGATGCCGTCCGTCATCAGCTTCACGAACGTGGCGTCCGGGTTCACCTGGTCGGTGAACCGGACCTTCCAGCCGACGGCCTCACCGAGCGGCGTGCGCAGCTCCTCCGCCACCCGCTCGGCGACGGTCCGGGCCGCGATCCGCCTCGGCTGCGTGTGCCCGATCATGCCGCGGACGCCACGCCCCAGCTCCAGACAGATCTTCGGGATCTGCGTGGTCTTGCCGGAGCCGGTCTCACCGGCGACGATCACGACCTGGTGATCACGGATGGCGGCCGCGATCTCGTCCTTCTTCTGACTGACCGGGAGCTGCTGGGGGTAGCTGACGGCGGGCACACGGCCGCGCCGGAGGATCATGCGCTCCTCGACCTGTGCGACCTCCGCCTCGATCTCGGCGAGGACGGCGGCACGGGCCTCCGGCTTGCGGATCTTGCGGGCGCCTTCGAGCCGGCGTCCGAGCCGGTGCGCATCGCGCAGGGACAACTCGGCCAGCCGGGGGGCGAGGGCGCCGAGGGCGGGGGCAGGGTGCGTAGACATACGGGAACCAGGATCTCACCTCGGTGAAATTCGTGGCGAACCCTTTTGCCCGTGAATCCCCGGGCCGGTCCCGCCGGCCCCTCGGCCCCTACTCCTGGGGCGGAGTGCCCCGCATCGCCATGGTCTTCGCCGTGTTCGACACGGCCTTGATGCCCAGATAGGCCGTGGTCGTGCTGCTGACCGCGGTGAAGGCCGCGCTCAGCACACCGACGATCACCGCCTTGTCCCCGCCCAGCCGCCACACCCCGAAGATCGCGACCCCGGCGATCGCCAGATTGCTCAGCACGACGGCCATCAGTCCGTACCGCGCCCGATACCGCTCGAGATCCAACTCCCGCATCGGCCTTGCCCCGCCCTCACGCGTCACCATCGGATCTCCCCGACCCATACGACATAGCCCGCAGAACTTAGCGCCATGAACAGGCCATGCCAAGCGTGATCCACTGAGGCATGCAAAAGGCCCCGATCCGGAGATCGGGGCCTGCGCTGTGGCTGGGGCCGGGGTCGAACCGGCGACCTATCGCTTTTCAGGCGATCGCTCGTACCAACTGAGCTACCCAGCCACGAGGTTTCACGTGAAACCTCAGCGGTCCTGACGGGATTTGAACCCGCGGCCTCCACCTTGACAGGGTGGCGAGCACTCCAAACTGCTCCACAGGACCAAGCTGTTGCGTACGACAGTGTCGCACACGGTGTTGCGTGCCCCCAACGGGATTCGAACCCGTGCTACCGCCTTGAAAGGGCGGCGTCCTAGGCCGCTAGACGATGAGGGCTATCGGCCCGCCTGGGCGCTTCTCAGCGCGTCGGGGACGTGAGAAGCATATGGGATGGCGGGAGGGATCGCCAAAACGGTTTACGGGGAGGCCGTGGACGGGGTGGACGGGGTGGGCGACGAGGGGGTCGGGGGCAGGGTCGGGATCGGGGTGGAGGTCGTGGAGGGCGCGGGGGAGGCTCCCGGCTGGTTCTCCTTCGGGAGGTGGCGGCTGACCTCCGCTGTCGTCAGGCCCAGACCGCCCAGCTTGATCTCGTCCCAGGCCTGGAGGCGGTGGCTGTCGCGGTCGAGGTAGAGGATCGACGCCTCGATGGGGTCGGGGTATTTGCCCTCGACGGCCCGTAGGCCGCTGCCGCCCGTCGAGCCCTCGATGCGCAGGCGTGTGCCGTTCTTCATGACCTCCGTGTCTTCGTGGTGGAGGTGGCCGGAGAGGACCAGGGGGACCGTGCCGTCCGTGCGGCGGGCTGCGGACGGTTCGTGGACGACGGCCACGTCGGCGGGGGTGCCGGCGGCTGTCTGGGCGCGGAGCGCCGCCGCCAGCCGGTCGCCCGCCGCCTCCTGGGTGGCCCCGGCGCCCGGCACGGAGGAGCGGTCGGGGGTGAACTGCGGATCGCCGATGCCCGCGAACCGCAGGCCGGCGACGGTCACGGCCCGGCCGTCGTCCAGCACGTGCACGTTCTTCATGCGTTCCAGGTACCGCTGGGTGGCCTGGGAGTCGTGGTTGCCCCGCACCCAGACGTACGGCGCGCCCAGGTCGGCGACGGGGTCCAGGAAGCCGTTCTCGGCGGTCGTGCCGTGGTCCATGGTGTCGCCGGAGTCGACGATCACGTCGACCTTGTACTGCTCCACCAGCGAGGCGATGATCTTCCAGCTCGCCGGGTTCAGATGGATGTCGGAGACGTGCAGGACGCGGACGGTGGTGGGGTCCGGCTGGTAGGCGGGGAGGGTGGAGGTGACGTCGTAGAGCTTGGTCACGTTGGTGACCAGGCGGGCCAGTTCCTGCTGGTAGACGTCGAACTCGGTGACGATGCTGCGTGCGTTGCCGACGAGGGAGGGCGCCGAGGAGAGCAGACCCGAGAAGCGGGGTTCCAGGACCGATTCGGGGTTCCAGGTGGCGTACGCGGTGGCGCCCGACGCGGTGAGGAGGGCGAGGGCGAGCCCGCCGGCGGCGAGGGCGGGGCGGGGGCGGCGGTAGACGGCGAGGCCGAGGGCGGTGGCGCCGGAGACGACGGCGACGCCGGAGCGGACGGCCAGATCGAGGGTGCCGTGCTGGACGTCCTGGGCGACCTCGTCCTGGAGGCCGGAGAGGCGTTCGGGGTGGTCGACGAGGGCCTGGGAGCGCTCGGGGTCGAGCTGGTCGACGTTGACGTCGAGGCGGACCGGTGCGGTGTGGCTGTCCAGGCTGAGGGCGCCGAGCGGGGAGATGTTGATCTTCGTGCCGCCGGTGAGGGAGGGACGCAGCGTCATCGTCGTGTTCATGGGGCCGACCGGTACGCGTACGTTCCCGACGATCAGCAGGCCCAGCCAGGCGCCGAAAAGGACGACGGCGGTGAGGCCGAGGGCCGCGGTCCAGGGGTGGGGGCGGCGGGTGAGTTCGAGGGCGGTGGGGCGCGCGCGGTCCGGACGCCACGAACGGGGGGTGAGGGAGGTGAGGGACCAGCGGGATCGGTGGGAGGAGCGGGTGGCGGGAGGCGTACGGGGGACGCGGACGCGAGCCATTGGTGCCGTATGCCCGGGTGTGCGCCCGGGTATGCGGGCGGAGCGAGCCCGGACGCGGGCGGCCTTGCCCTTCCGGTGGCGGTGGTGTGCCGGACAATGGGTCTGTGCTGGAGATGACGCGCGAGGAGTTCGAGGAACTGGTCGCCGAGGCGCTGGACCGGATTCCGCCGGAGTTGACGCGGCTGATGGACAACGTCGCGGTGTTCGTCGAGGACGAGCCCCCGGCGGACGATCCCGAGTTGCTCGGGCTGTACGAGGGGACTCCGCTGACCGATCGCGGTGAGTGGTACGCGGGGGTGCTGCCGGACCGGATCACGATCTACCGGGGGCCGACGCTGCGGATGTGCTCGTCGCGGGAGGAGGTCGTCGCGGAGACGGAGGTGACGGTGGTGCACGAGATCGCGCACCACTTCGGCATCGACGACGCGCGGCTGCACTCGCTCGGTTACGGCTGACCGGTGCGACCTCCTCCGCCCCGCTCGTGGCGGAATCCCCCGGTGGCGGCGGTCGATCCCGGGGCCGGGTGCGTGTCCTCCTGCGGGCGGCGGGAGTTGGGCAGGTCGACTCATTGCGCCTGCACCGGAGGTGGCCCCGTGCGCCCCATCCACGTTCCCGTTCGCCTGGCCGTCACCGTTCTGGCCGTCGCGGCAACCGCCGGCTGCATGAGTGTGGGGGAGGACGAGGGGGGCCCGGCGAAGCCGTCGCACTCGATGGGGCACCGGGGCGGTGAGGCGCCGGACGGGGGTCCGGCGGGTGTGGGCAGCGGTTACATGGGCGCGGCCGGCGGGGACGGCAAGCACCGGCACGGCAAGGGCGGGGGCGGGCCGAGGCCGACGGCGTCCGGGGCGGCCTCGCCGTCGGCGGGCGGGAGCGCGTCGGCGTCCGCGGGGCCCGTGCAGCCGCGCCGGACCGAGAAGCCGGGGGTGCCGACCCCCACGAAGGCGCCGTCGCCGGCGCCCACCCGTTCGCCCGATCCGGAGCCGCCCGCCCCGACGCCTGAGCCGCCGTCCCCCACGCCGGAGCCGACGGTCGCCGAGCCGTCCTCGTCGGCCCACGAGGGTGACAACGGCGGCGGGACGGGGCCGCAGTTGACGCAGCGTGAGCCGGCGCTGGAGGCGGGATCGCCGGCGTAGAGCGCGTCGGCGCGGGGGCGTGACGGGTGTCTCGGGGGCCGGATTTGCCTTCAGTGGGTCAGGGTGCGTATGGTGGTAGATCGTTTGATCCCATTTGCCCGGCGCCACCGCAGAGCGCGCCGTGTGGCGCGTACTCTCCCTTGCCGTGGCTGACCGCATTGAGGCGGTCGTAATGCGAACACGGAGTTGACGGGCGCGTGCCGACGAGACTCCGGAAGGTTTCGCTTACGCATGTCCATTTCCAGTACTGATCACGCCGTCCTGCCCGAGAACAACGAGGTCAGCGACGTCGACGCGGTCAACGACGACATCATCGAGGCCGTCGAGGCCGAGGAGATCGTCGAGGAGACCGTGGAGGCCGACGCGGCCGACGAGACTCCCGAGATCACCTTCGCCTCCCTGGGGCTGCCCGAGGGTGTCGTGCGCAAGCTCGCGCAGAACGGTGTGACGGTCCCCTTCCCGATCCAGGCCGCGACCATCCCGGACGCCCTGGCCGGCAAGGACATCCTCGGCCGTGGCCGCACCGGCTCCGGCAAGACCCTCTCCTTCGGTCTGCCGGCCCTGGCCACGCTGGCCGGCGGCCGCACCGAGAAGAAGAAGCCCCGCGCCGTCATCCTCACCCCCACCCGTGAGCTCGCGATGCAGGTCGCGGACGCGCTCCAGCCGTACGGCGACGTGCTCGGCCTGAAGATGAAGGTCGTCTGCGGCGGTACGTCGATGGGCAACCAGATCTACGCCCTGGAGCGCGGCGTCGACATCCTCGTCGCCACCCCGGGCCGGCTGCGCGACATCATCAACCGCGGCGCCTGCTCCCTCGAGGACGTGCAGATCGCCGTCCTCGACGAGGCCGACCAGATGTCCGACCTGGGCTTCCTGCCCGAGGTCACCGAGCTGCTCGACCAGGTCCCGGCCGGCGGCCAGCGCATGCTGTTCTCGGCCACGATGGAGAACGAGATCTCCACGCTGGTCAAGCGCTACCTGAGCAACCCGGTCACGCACGAGGTCGACAGCGCCCAGGGCAACGTCACGACGATGTCCCACCACATCCTCATCGTGAAGCCCAAGGACAAGGCGCCGGTCACGGCCGCGATCGCCTCCCGCAAGGGCCGCACGATCATCTTCGTCCGCACCCAGCTCGGCGCCGACCGTATCGCCGAGCAGCTGCGCGAAGCGGGTGTGAAGGCGGACGCGCTGCACGGCGGTATGACGCAGGGCGCGCGCACCCGGACGCTGGCCGACTTCAAGGACGGTTACGTCAACGCGCTCGTCGCGACCGACGTCGCCGCCCGCGGTATCCACGTCGACGGCATCGACCTGGTCCTGAACGTGGACCCGGCCGGCGACCACAAGGACTACCTGCACCGCGCCGGCCGCACGGCGCGCGCCGGCCGCACCGGCACGGTCGTGTCGCTCTCCCTGCCGCACCAGCGCCGTCAGATCTTCCGTCTGATGGAGGACGCGGGCGTCGACGCGGGGCGTCACATCATCCAGGGCGGCGCCGCCTTCGAGCCCGAGGTCGCCGAGATCACCGGCGCCCGGTCGATGACGGAGGTCCAGGCCGAGTCCGCGGGCAACGCGGCACAGCAGGCCGAGCGTGAGGTCGCTCACCTCACCAAGCAGCTGGAGCGCGCGCAGCGTCGTGCGAGCGAGCTGCGCGAGGAGGCCGACCGGCTGGTCGCCCGGGTCGCCCGCGAGCGTGGCGAGGACCCGGAGGCCGCGGTGGCCGAGGCGCAGGAGCAGGCCGAGGCCGAGGTCCAGGCAGCGGTCGAGGCGGCTTCCGTTCCGGAGCAGCCGGCCGCGCGGGACATCGACAGCCGTGACAGCCGGGGCGCGCGCGAGGAGCGCACGTCGTCCACTCCGTCGTACGAGCGCCGCGAGCGTCGTGACGACCGTGGTGGCCGTTCCTTCGAGCGTCGTGACGACCGTGGCGGTTTCCGTCGGGACGACCGTGACAACCGTGGTGGGTTCAACCGCGACAACCGTGAGAACCGTGACAGCCGTGACGGCGGCCGTTCCTTCGAGCG